>NZ_CP020569.1:4732459-5044946 GCF_002082195.1 Streptomyces gilvosporeus
ACCGGTGTCACCAGGGCACCGGCCGCCAGCAGTTGGTCGCCGCCGCGGCACTCCTGGCCGCGTGGCCGGATGTCCTGGCCGGGCGGCGCGGGCTGCTGGGCGTGGAGCCGAGGCCGGCCGTCGCGCATCTCCCGGACCTCGCCGTGCTCGCGGCGCAGCACGGCCGTGGCGCCGGAGGGGATCCGCGCGCCGGTGGCGATGGGGATCGCATGGCCGTCGGGGAGCGGGGCGGTGGGGACGTGGCCGGCGAGGATGCCAGCGTCGCCGGGGCGGTCCAGACGCCAGGGGCCGGGGCCGGAGACCGCCCAGCCGTCCATGGCCGAGGTGTCGAAGGACGGCAGGTCGGTGAGGGCGGTGAGCGGCGCGGCGAGGGTACGGCCGAGGGATGCGCCCAGCGGCGCCGTTGCATGCGGAAGGGGGCCGGGCACGGCACGGCGGGCGATGTCGCGGGCGTCGTGCCAGGGGGTGGGGGCGTGCGAGGCGGGGGTGGGGTCCGGGGCGCCGGAGGTGTCGCCCGTGGCGGAGGTGGCGCGGGTGTCACCCGTACCGGGGGCCTGCTCCGCACCGGTGTCTTCCCACGGGGCGGGGTCCGTGCCCAGCGCCCGGACCGGGGCCGCGCGGCTCGCGTCGTACGGGCCCTTTGCGTCATAGGGGCCCTTTGCGTCGTGCGAGCGCTTCGCCCCGTACGGATCATCCACTCCGCGCGGATCGTCCGCACCACAGGGACCGTCCACACCGTACGAATCGTCCACGCCGTGCGGACCATCCACACCGTACGCCCGCCCCGCCCCATACGCCCCCTGCTCGGTGGCGCGGCGGGGCGTCGCTGGAAGCGCTCCGTTGGCCAGTGCCAGCGCGGCGTCCAGTGCGGCGTCGAGCTCCCCCTCGGTCATTCGGCGGGCTTCGTCTCGCCGCCCGGGGCACCGCCGTCCCCGTTCGCCTCGGCCTCGGCGGCCCAGCGGTTGGCCAGCGCGGCGGCCCGGTGGACCAGCGCGGTCACATCGCCGCCCTGTTGGCCGGCGGCGTAGCCGATCAGAAAGGTCGTCAGCGGTGCGGCCGGGCGCGCCACCCCGTGTGCCGCGTCGCGGGCGACATCGAGCAGGGCGGCGGTGTCGACATCGAGGTCGATGCCCAGTTCGTCCTTGACTGCGGTGATCCATTCGTCCAACACACGTCCATGCTCCCTGATGCGGGCGCGTGCCGCGCCGAGGTCCTCCCAGGTGTCGCAGTCGAAGGATGCCGTGAAGGTGGCGTCCGGGACCCGTTCGAGCGTCAGCTCGGACAGCAGGGCGCGCAGCGGAAGTCCGGTCAGGGTGCCGTGTTCGGCGTGGAGCAGGGCCAGTTCGCGGCGCAGCGACTCGGCGCGGTAGGCGGCGACCAGGGGCTGATCGCGGCCCTCGGCGTCCCGGACCAGGGCCCCGTCGCGGGGTGCGCCGCCGTCGGCCGTACCGGTCGCCGCCGCGAGGAGGCCGCGTACGGTCGCGGGCGTCAGGAACGGCAGATCGGCGGAGAGGACGAGGACCGTCGGGGCGGTGATATGCCGCAGGCCGGCGGCGAGCGCGGCGAGCGGCCCGCCGCCGGGCGGGTCCTCCAGGGCGCGGACCACGGGGCGGACGGCCGGGCGCCGGGGCCCGACGACAACGGTGATCGCCGCATCGGCGCAGGCGGCCAGCACCCGGTCCAGCAGGGCGCGGCCGCCGACCGACAGGGCGGGTTTGTCCGCCCCGCCGAGCCGCCGGGCCGCGCCGCCGGCCAGCACGATGGCGTCGTAGTCGGTGTGGTCGCTCACCCCTTGAGTATCGCCAGGGGCGCGGGGTTCACACAGGGGTCTCAGGCGTCAATGGTGTCGCGACCGTCACAGGGCCGGACCTGCGAGCCCTCGCGTCGCGCCCGCTCAGCGCGTGCGCAGCAGCAGCGCGGGCCGCTCCACGCAGTCGGCGACGAAGCGCAGGAAACCGCCCGCCGTCGCGCCGTCGCACACCCGGTGATCGAAGGTGAACGACAGCTGGACGACCTGCCGGACGGCCAACTCACCCTCGTGGACCCAGGGTTTGGCGGCTATTCGGCCGACGCCGAGCATGCCGGCCTCGGGGTGGTTGATGATCGGTGTGGAGCCGTCGACGCCGAAGACGCCGTAGTTGTTCAGGGTGAAGGTGCCGTGGGTCAGCTCGGCCGGGGAGAGCCGGCCGGCGCGGGCGGTCTCGGTGAGCCGCGCCATCTCGGCGGACAGCTCCTCGACCGTACGGGCATGGGCATCGCGCACCACCGGGACGACCAGGCCGCGGTCGGTCTGTGCGGCGAAGCCCAGGTGGACGGCGGGCAGCCGGACGATCTCCCGCGCCTGGGGGTCGACGGTGGCGTTGAGCTCGGGGAACCGTGCGAGCGCGGCCGTGGTGATCTTGGCGAGCAGCGCGAGCAGGGACACCTTGGGGGCACCGGGCACGTTCATCGCCCTGCGGGCGGCGAGGAGTTCGGTGGCGTCGGCGTCCACCCAGCAGGTGGCGTCGGGGATCTCCTGGCGGCTGCGGCTGAACTTCTCCGCGGCTGCGCCCCGCATCCCCTTCAGCGGGATGCGCTCGGCCTGCGGTGCGGCCCCGGTGGCGGGCGCGGCCCCCACCGCACCCGCCACGGAGGCCGCCGCGGTGGCCGTCTCCCGCTCCCGGATCGTCCGCTCCACGTCCGAGCGCAGAATCAGCCCGTCCCGCCCGGACCCTGTCACATTCCGCAGGTCCAGGCCGTTTTCGCGCGCCATCCGGCGCACCAGCGGTGAGATCACGGGAACCGTACGGCTGTCGCCGGCCGCAGGGCCCGGGACGGCCGGCTCGAGTGGAGCCGGGGCGGCCGCGGCGCGGCCCGCTCCTCCTGGCCGTATCCGCCCGCGTCGTGCCGCGGCCGTGCTCGTCCCGTAGCCGACCAGCACATTGCCCGAGCCGGCGGACTCCTGCGCATCCGGGGCGCCGGGAGCCGCGCCGTCATCCGCCGCCCCGCCCCCGGCCAGATCGTCCGGTACGGCGCCCACCGCCACGGTCACCAGCGGTGCGCCCACCGGGACCTCGGATCCTTCCTCGCCGAAGCGGGCGGTGACCACGCCGCCGTACGGGCACGGCACCTCGACCATCGCCTTGGCGGTCTCCACCTCCACCACCGGCTGGTCGACGGCCACCACCTGGCCGACCTCGACCAGCCACTGCACGACCGTCGCCTCGGTCAGGCCCTCTCCCAGGTCGGGGAGGGTGAATTCGCGGACCACGGCCATCACTCACCACGTCCCTCGGTCCAGTCCGACTCCCACTGGAGGCGGGCGACGGTGTCCAGGATCCGGTCGACACCGGGCAGATGGTGCCGCTCCAGCATGGGCGGGGGATACGGGATGTCGAATCCGGCCACCCGCAGCACCGGCGCCTCCAGGTGATGGAAGCAGCGCTCGGTGATCCGGGCGGCGATCTCCCCGCCGGGGCCGCCGAATCCGGCCGACTCGTGGACGACCACGGCGCGGCCGGTACGCCGTACCGAGGCGCACACCGTCTCGTCGTCGAACGGCATCAGGGAGCGCAGATCGAGGACCTCCAGGTCCCAGCCTTCGGCGCGGGCTGCCTCGGCGGCCTCCAGGCAGACGGGCAGCGACGGTCCGTAGGTGATCAGGGTGGCGGTCGTGCCGCGGCGGCGGATCTCGGCGCGGCCTATCGGCGCGACCTGGGCGGGGGCGTCGGGCGACCAGTCGTCCTTGGACCAGTACAGCCGCTTGGGCTCCAGGAAGACGACCGGGTCGTCGGAGGCGATGGCGGCGCGCAGCAGTCCGTAGGCGTCCGCGACGGTGGCCGGGGTGACGATCTGGAGGCCGGGGGTGGCCAGGTAGTAGGCCTCGGAGGAGTCGCTGTGGTGCTCGACGCCGCCGATACCGCCGCCGTAGGGGATACGGATGGTCAGCGGCATCGCCAGGGCGCCCCGGGTGCGGTTGCGCATCCGGGAGACATGGCTGATCAGCTGCTCGAACGCCGGGTAGGCGAAGGCGTCGAACTGCATCTCCACGACCGGGCGCAGGCCGTACATGGCCATGCCGACGGCCGTGCCGAGGATGCCGGCCTCGGCGAGCGGGGTGTCGCTGCAACGGTCTTCGCCGAACTCCTTGGCCAGGCCGTCGGTGACCCGGAAGACGCCGCCCAGGGTGCCGACGTCCTCGCCCATGAGATGCACCGAGGGGTCCTCGGCCATGGCGTCGTGCAGGGCTCGGGTCAGCGCCTGCGCCATGGTGGCGGGCTTGCGGGCGGCCGCCGCGGCGGTGGTCGTCATGGCCTGGCCTCCTGGGCGGGCAGCTGCTCGGCGTCGAGCTCGGCGCGCAACTGGGCGGCCTGGTCGCGCAGTTGACTGGTCTTCTGGGCGTAGACGTGGGTGAACAGGTCCATCGGGTCGAGCACCGGGTCCTGGTTCATGCGCTCGCGCAGATCCGCCGCAAGCCGCTCGGCGCCGTCCCGGGTGGCGGCGGCGAACTCGTCGGTGAGCAGCCCGCGGGCGGTCAGCTCGCGCTCCATCAGGGCTATCGGGTCGTGCGCCCGCCAGGTCTCGACCTCGGCGTCGGTGCGGTAGCGGGTGGCGTCATCGGCGTTGGTGTGGGCCTCGATGCGGTAGGTGACGGCCTCGATCAGGGTGGGGCCGCCGCCCCGGCGGGCGCGCCGTACGGCTTCGGTGAGGACCTCGTGCAGGGCGGGGGTGTCATTGCCGTCGACCAGGCGGCCGGGCATACCGTAACCGACCGCCTTGTGGGCCAGGGAGGGGGCGGCGGTCTGCTTGGCGAGCGGTACGGAGATGGCAAAGCCGTTGTTCTGGACGAGGAAGACGACGGGGGCCTGCCAGACCGCGGCGAAATTCAGCGCCTCGTGGAAGTCGCCCTCGCTGGTGCCGCCGTCGCCCACCAGGGCCAGCGCCACCACGTCGTCGCCCTTGAGGCGGGCGGCGTGCGCCAGGCCCACGGCATGGGGGAGCTGGGTGGCGAGCGGGGTGCACAGGGGGGCGATGCGGTGTTCGTGCGGGTCGTATCCGGTGTGCCAGTCGCCGCGCAGCAGGGTCAGCGCCTGGACGGGGTCCAGCCCTCGGGCGACGGCGGCGAGGGTGTCGCGGTAGCTGGGGAAGAGCCAGTCGCGGTCTTCCAGGGCCAGCGCGGCGGCCACCTGGCAGGCCTCCTGCCCGGTGGAGGACGGATAGACGGCCAGCCGGCCCTGCCGGGTCAGGGCCGTGGCCTGGGTGTTGTAGCGGCGGCCGCGCACCAGCTCCGCGTAGAGCCGCTTGAGCAGGCCCGCATCGAGCCCGCGGGCGGCGTCCGTCCCCAGCAGACGGTACGGCTCGGCGTCGGGCAGGAGAGGTGCGGGATCGACGCGCGGCCGCCAGTCGGGCGGCGGGCCGGGCAGCGCGCTCGTGTGCCTGCTGCTGCCGGGCTGCTCAAGGACCGTCATGACGAGCACCTCCTCGGATCGAAGGGGCGGCGCGAGGCGCCTGGGTAAGGGTGGTGGCGGGCGACTCATGGGCAGGATGGAGCTGGTCGGGGCGGGTAAGCCCTTCCCTACCGATTGTTCGGTCGCCGATGCATTTTGGCTACAGGCGTACTGAGCCTGTGGACAAACGGTTCTCCACAGCCTGAGATGAATGCAGGACGTCCACGAAGGGGAGGCGGGACCATATGCGGGACGAACAGATGGCCAATCCGGGCTCCGCGGCCACACCGTCGCCGACCGCCGTGCCCTCGCCGGCGTCCGCCCCGCCGCCGGCGCCCGCGCGCCCGCTGGACACCGTCGACCGCGCGATCCTGCGCATGCTGCAGAGCGACGGCCGCGCCTCGATACGCTCCGTCGCCGAGCGCGTCCACGTCTCGCGCGCCAACGCCTACGCCCGGATCAACCGGCTGATCGACGACGGCGTCATACGCGGGTTCAGCGCCCTCATAGACCAAGAACGCGCAGGTCAGGGCGCATCGGCCTATATCACGCTGAAGATTGTGCAGAACTCCTGGCGGACCGTGCGCAGCCAGCTCACGGCGCTTCCCGGGGCGTCCCACATCGCGCTGGTCAGCGGCGATTTCGACGTCCTGCTGCTCGTGCACACCAAGGACAACCGGGAGCTGCGGGAGCTCGTCCTCACCCGCATCCAGTCGATCCCGGAGGTGCTCAGCACCCGCACGCTGCTGGTCTTCGAGGAGACGGAGCTGGGGCAGGAAGCGGAATGAGGGCGGCCCCCGGCCCCGCTCAGCCGTTGCGCAGTCCCGCGAACGCCGTCCGCACCACGGCCTCGGCCACCTCGTCCCGGCTCGCCGCGCCGCCGCGGCCCGGCCGGTACCACTCCACAATCGAGTTGATCATTCCGAAGAGCAGCCGGGTGGCCAGCCGGACGTCGACATCGCCGCGCAGATCGCCGTCGGCGGCCGCCTGCTTGAGCAGATCGGCGACCTGGTGGTCGAACTCCCGGCGGCGCTCCATGGCCCAGCGCTCGGTGTCCGTATTGCCCCGCACCCGCAACAGCAGCGTCACATAGGGCAGTTCGTCCATCAGCACCTCGGCCTCGCGCCGGGTGACGTACTCCAGCCGTTCGATGGCCCGGCCCTCGAGCGCCCCCGGCTCCCCCAGGACGCCGAACAGTCCGTCCAGGGCACGGCTTATCGCCCGGTGGAGCAGCTCTTCCTTGCTGCGCACGTGGTGGTAGATCGAGGACTTGGAGATGCCGGCCGCCTTGGACAGATGCTCCATGGACGTGCCGTCGTATCCGCGCTCGATGAACACCTCGACGGCGACCGCGAGCAGCGAATCGGGCGTATAGGTGTCGCGCTTGGCCATGGTCATGATTAGACCACCCGTTCCTGGAGGCCCGCGCGGCGCCCAAGGGCCCACGACGGTGCGTAGCGGGCACCGGCATGGTGGCGGTGCATCGCGTCGAGGAGGTCCCACACCCACCGGGCGCCCAGCCGCTCGGCCCATTCCAGGGGGCCACCGGGGTAATTGACGCCCAGCCGCATCGCGGTGTCGATGTCCCCGGGGGTCGCCACCTTGCGAGCCGCCGCGTCCACGGCGAAGTCCACGATCATGGCGACCGTCCGGGCGACGAGCATCCCCGGCACGTCCTGGATGATGCTGACCTGTTTGCCGAGCGCCTGGAAGAGCCCGGCCGCCTCCGCCAGGTCCGCTTCGGAGGCGGGCTGCGGGGCGGCCAGCGCGATCCGGGTCGCGGCCCGGTAGTCCAGCGACAGGTCGAACCGGATGCAGTTGCCCTGCCGCGCGCTCGTCGCCGCGGTGCCGTCGGTCAGCGCGAGGCGGGCGCCACCGGGTAGCCGCAGGAATCCGGCGGACTCCCCCGGTGCGGGCTCGCGGACGACCTTGATGCCCGCCTCCTCGATCAGCCCGGTCAGCACCGCGGCGGGACGGGGCAGCTCCCCGTACAGGGCCACCCCCTCCGGGGCGGGGCACGGCGGGACGGTCTGCGGCTCCGGACGCTCCGCCCCCTCGCGGTGGTCGAACCAGCCCCGCCCGGACTTGCGGCCGTGCAACCCGGCCTCCACGAGGCGCCGCTGCGCCAGAGAGGGCGTGAACTTCGGGTCCTGGAAGAAGGACTGCCATACGGAGTGGGTGACCGCCTCGTTCACGTCCTGGCCGATGAGGTCGGTCAGCTCGAACGGGCCCATCTTGAAGCCGCTGCCGTCGCGCAGGAGGGCATCGAGGGTGGCGGGATCGGCGGCCTGCTCCTCGTAGGCGCGCAGCGCCTCGGCGTAGAAGGGGCGGGCGATCCGGTTGACGATGAACCCGGGGGTGTCCGTGCAGCGCACCGGGGTCTTGCCCCAGGCGGCAGCGGTGTCGTACGCGGTGGTGGCGGCGGTCTCGTCGGTGGCGAAGCCACTGATGACCTCGACCAGGGGGAGCAGCGGGGCGGGGTTGAAGAAGTGCAGGCCCACGAGGCGGCCGGGGTGGCGCAGCGGGCCCGCGACGGCAGTCACCGAGAGGGACGAGGTGTTGGTGGCCAGCAGGCAGTCGACCGCGACGACCTCCTCCAGGGCGACGAACAGCTGCTGTTTGGCGGTGAGTTGCTCCAGGATCGCCTCGATGACCAGGGAGGCGTCGGCGATTTCGGCGAGGGCGGCGGCGGGGGAGAGGCGGCCGCGGGCGGCATCCCGTTCCTCCGACGTGATCCGGCCTTTTTCGACGAGCCGGTCCAGCCGCTGCCCGATGGCCTCGGCGGCCCGCCCGGCACGGCCCGAAGCCGTGTCGTAGAGCCGTACGCGGTGCCCGGCGACCAGCGCCACCTGCGCAATTCCCTGTCCCATGGTGCCGGTGCCCACCACTGCCACGGTGCTGCCGGTCCCGATTGCCGTCATGGCGACTGATCCTCTCCGACCCGGGTTTTCCACAGGTGTACGGAGCCCTCTTGCCCCGACCGATCGTTCGGTTACTCTAACTCCGTTGGTACATCCACTCCCAGTCCCCGGCCGTATCTCACCGGCCCCGGCCTGGGTCTCACCGCCTCATCCGCTCTCGGCCCGGCACGACGAGGAGTTGGTCATCGATGGCCACCGAAGTGACCGCAGCGCAGCCGTCCCCGGCGCATCTGACTCCGGCGCAGCTGCTCGACAAGCACCGCCCCACCCTCGACAAGGCGCTCGAGGCGATCCGTACCCGCGCCTACTGGTCCCCGCACCCCGAGCACCCCAAGGCGTACGGCGAGAGTGCCGCGCCCGACGGCCTGGCCGCCTTCGAGGCGCTGCGCGGTCGGCGGTTCGCGCTGGAGCAGCCCGGCACGGACGACTGGACGGGCGAGGAGGTCTCCCCCTACGGGCCGGAGCTGGGCATCACCTATCCGCACCCGGACGTGGACGTCCTGCTCCCGGCCATGCGCGCCGCGCTCCCCTCCTGGCGGGACGCGGGCCCGGAGGTGCGGGCGGCGGTGTGTCTGGAGATCCTCGCGCGGATCAGTGCCCGCACCCATGAGTTCGCCCAGGCCGTCATGCACACCAGCGGACAGGCCTTCATGATGGCGTTCCAGGCGGGCGGGCCGCATGCCCAGGACCGCGGCCTGGAGGCGGTGGCGTATGCCTATGCCGAGCAGGTCCGCACCCCGCAGCAGGCGCCCTGGTCCAAACCGCAGGGCAAGCGCGACCCGCTGGAGCTGACCAAGTCCTTCACGGCGGTCCCGCGCGGCGTCGCCCTGGTGATCGGCTGCAACACCTTCCCCACCTGGAACGGTTACCCGGGCCTGTTCGCCTCGCTGGCCACCGGCAACCCGGTGCTGGTCAAGCCGCATCCGCGGGCCGTGCTGCCGCTGGCGCTGACCGTCCAGGTGGCGCGCGAGGTGCTCGCCGAGGCCGGCTTCCCCGCCGACCTGGTGTGCCTGGCCGTCGACAAGCCCGGGGAGGGCCTGGCCAAGACGCTGGCGGTGCGCCCCGAGGTGCGGATCATCGACTACACCGGCTCGACGGCCTTCGGCGACTGGCTGGAAACGCACGCCCGTCAGGCGCAGGTCTTCACCGAGAAGGCCGGCGTCAACACCGTCGTCATCGACTCCACCGACGACTACAAGGGCATGCTCTCCAACCTGGCCTTCTCGCTGTCCCTCTACAGCGGCCAGATGTGCACCACCCCGCAGAACCTGCTGATCCCGCGCGACGGCATCACCACGGACGCCGGGCCGAAGACCTACGACGAGGTCGTCAGCGATCTCTCGGGTGCGGTCGGCGGGCTGCTGGGCGATGACGCACGGGCCAACGCCCTGCTGGGCGCGATCGTCAATCCACAGGTCGAGGAGCGTATCGAGGCGGCCTCCGGGCTGGGCGAGGTGGCGCTGGCCTCCCGTGCGGTGGCCAACCCCGAATTCCCCGGGGCCACGGTCCGTACGCCGGTGATCGTCAAGCTGGACGGCGCCAAGCCGGACACCGAGGCGGTTTATCTGGCGGAGTGCTTCGGCCCGGTCTCCTTCGCGGTGGCGGTCGACTCGGCGGCCGCTGCGGTGGAGCTGCTGCGGCGCACCGTACGGGACAAGGGCGCGATGACGGTCGGCGCGTACACCACCGACCCCGAGGTGGAGCGGCTGGTCGAGGACGCCTGCCTGGAGGAGTGCGCCCAGCTCTCGCTCAACCTCACCGGGGGTGTGTATGTGAACCAGACGGCGGCGTTCTCCGACTTCCACGGCTCGGGCGGCAATCCGGCGGCCAATGCGGCGCTGTGCGACGGCGCGTTCGTGGCCAACCGCTTCCGCACGGTGGAGGTGAGGCGGCCGGTATAGCGCCCTCCAGGGCGTACGGCCCTCGGGCCTGCGCCCTCAGGGAGCGATACGGGCGTGGCGGGCGATCCAGGAGTGCATGGCGATGGCGGCCGCGGCGCCCGCGTTGATCGACCGGGTCGAGCCGAACTGCGCGATGGAACAGACCAGGGAGGCGTGCCGGCGCGCCTCCTCGGTCAGCCCCGGCCCCTCCTGGCCGAAGAGCAGCACACAGCGACGCGGCAGCTCGGTCGTCTCCAGCGGCACGGCACCGGGGAGGTTGTCGATCCCGATGATCGGCAGCTCCTCGTCGGCCGCCCAGGCGGTGAGGTCGGCGGTGTCCGGGTGGTGGCGCACATGCTGGTAGCGGTCGGTGACCATGGCGCCGCGGCGGTTCCAGCGGCGCTGCCCGACGATGTGGATCTCCTGGGCCAGGAACGCGTTCGCGGTCCGTACGACCGAACCGATGTTGAAGTATCGGTCACATAACGGGTGTGGAGCGCACCCCGTCGTCGCGGCTGCTCACGGCGCCGGAGTTGGGCCTCCCCAGTGGAAGAGAGCCATGGCGACACTCGTAGCCAGGTTGTAGCTGGACACCTGGGGCCGCATCGGGAGGGCTACGAGCTTGGTGGCCCGCTTCCGGAGTTCCGGCGAGATCCCGTGCCGCTCAGAACCGAACGCCAGCAGCGCGTCGTCAGGGAGCGCCACAGATCTGATGTCGTCTCCATCCGGGTCCAGCGCATATACCGGCCCCGGAGGTAGGTCGTCGAGCGGGAGACTTTCCACAGCGGTCGCGTAATGAAGGCCCGCTGCTGCGCGCACCACGTTCGGGTGCCACGGGTCCATGTCGCCAGTAGTGACCACGCCTGCTGCCCCGAATCCAGCCGCGAGCCGGACCACGGCGCCAACATTCCCCAGGTTGCGGGGGTTCTCCAGGACGACGATCGGAGCCGGCCGCGGGGCCCTCGTCAGGTGCTCCAGATTTCGTTGAAGGTCGGGTCGAACAGCCAGACCGGCCACTTGCGTGGGGTGCACCCTCGGCACAAGATCCCGGAAGGTTTCGGCCGACACCTCGGTCACAAGATCGCCGAACCGGTTCGTGAGGTCTTCGGCCAGCTCGTCTGCCAGTGTCAGGACAGAGCCTTTGTCGCTGGAGATCACCACGCGCACGTCGGCTTCGAAGCGGAGAGCGTGCTTCAAGGCATGGAAACCGTCCAGCAGCACCATCTCGGGCGCAGCGTCCCGCCACTGTCGTACGGCTCTCGTGATCTCGTCCTCACTCACCACTTCAGACTACGGCTCACGGCCGCTACCAGGCCTTCGACAGAACTGCCCCTGTGCCAGCCGGTCTCTCACCCACATCGCCGTCGTACCGCCCGGATTGCTCGCCCGCGCGACCTGCGCCGTTTGTCGTCGGTAGTGGCCGTCGCGAACTCGGGCTTGGTGACAGCGTCGCCATTGCGACCAGCGGAGCTGGTGGGGTGCGTCGTGGACGGGCTGGGGCCAGGCAGGTGAACAGGTGCTGGGTCTCATTGCAGGTCAGTGGGATCAGGCTGTCCGGGGTGGGGTGGCGGATGCGTTCATGTGCGGCGGTCACGAGTAGGAAGGCGTGCCCGAGTACGTGCGACACACCATCGAGCTGACTGCACCTCTGATTGCACACTGGAGATACTTCCTGGATGAGCAATGAGAGATCTCGACTGACGATCGCAGCAGAAATTGCTGGTATTGCTGCATGTGTTATCGCGCTCTGTGTACTTTTCGGCTTGAAGGGATGCGGTTCGACGACGAGTAACTCCACGCAGGGTGCCACGTCGATTACCGATTCACCTTCGCCGACTAGGCCAATCGAGACGAACTCAAGCGAAGTGTCACAAGAGCCTAGTCCCCCTTCGGCCCCATCACAGGAGTCGCTATTCTTGGCAGATCTCGATCCAGTCTCGTCGAGCTACAATGTAGACAAGGGATCGGTAGATCTGCATGGTCGCACTTACCCTCAGAGTGTTTCTTTGCGAGTTGACAAAAACTCTATTCCGGCCAACGATGCCGAATATAACATTGGCGGTACCTGGAAGTATTTTGATGCCACTGTGGGGCAGCGGGACGACTCTCCGACAGGCGGGCGACTCGCCTTCCAAGTTTTCCTAGATGGGCGCTCGGTATTCAGTCAAGAGTTGACCGTCGGCCAAACGCGAAAGGTGCATGTCAATGCGGCAGGGGCGTCGCGCCTGAAGATCAAGGTTGAGTTCACCGCAGGTGAGTACTACAACAATTATTCTTACGGGGCATGGGGTGACGCCCGCTTTTCGAAGTAAGCGTTCCGATTCGTTGCATACGCGACCCCCTTTCTCGCTTGCTCAAAGGATCGCCTTGATTGGGTTGACCGACGCCTTGACTCCGTGATGCTGACTGAATGTACAGGGAATCGAGCCTTCCAAGCGACCGCACTGCCGCCAATCGAACGAACGAACCATGGGTCGGCTGGGCGGTTGCATGACTCCTTCGCCGCTACGAATATAAGGCTGAATACGCCTTGCTTTGAGTCATCATCTGTATCACCGGCAACTCGCCAGAGATGAAATTCCTCAAAATGACCTGCGACTACCCGAAGAGGACGCCAGCGCCAACGAGCTAATTTGGTGAAATTCACCCGCTCAGTGGCTAGTGCAAACACCCTTCAGGATATAGCATGAGCGCTTCATCCCAGGAAAGTTGGGGTCAGATGACAGCGCACAATTCAGAAGACAGGGATGGCGGCACTAACAGGGCCAAGGGAGATGGCCCTGTTAGCCACTGGGAGCAGTTCACCTATTCGAGAACGTATTTCACCCTAAAGCTCATCGGTAAATTCATCGGGGCTCTCGGCCTGCTTGCGACGCTTGCAACCTTTGTGATTGTATATAGGCCACACTCCCATGAGACGGATAGCGAAAGGGTGCATAAGCTTAGCCTGGGATCCGATATTCACGCAGTTGAACGAGATCTTGGAGGAGACAATCGACTTACTACCTATCTGGGAGATAGTGGCGCCTACCAGATGGGCCCACAGGGGCCAACTAAGGGCCTTTCGGTTCGAATCTATCGATTGAACAAGATCTTCGTGCAAGTAGGCTACCAGACGAGTTCAGGAGCGGTGGTTGAATGGATCGTCCAGTCTTGCGATCCGAAGGTTCAAATCCAGCTCGACAGGTCAATGTCAAACGGAAGCTCGAATGATAAGGTCACACTCAACAAGACCACGCTTGCAGAGATGACGTCGAGTTCTCTCCCTCAGCGCGCCTTCTATAACACCCCCGTAGACGGGCCCGGCGAACGTCTTGAATTCTCTCCGCCTGATAAATCCACAGAGTATACGAGCGAGATCTGGGGAACGACGGATGGACTGTGTGATAGTCGATGGCTTGGAAAAGGAACTGAGCCGTTGTTGGAATGGGATGGTGGCGATCACCAGCCGATTGACGTAGTGGCTAAGAAGGTTCCGTGGAGCGAGCTTCGGCGCTTCCGTTCGGAAAAGCTACTCAACCTATACGGTCAGGCCAGGCCGGTATACGATATCGGCAAATTCCCGCTGCTGCCGGGGCATGGAACGCCGGTTGAGATCACAGGTAAATATCTCCCCACTCCCACGTGGTGGCCTTCTTGGCCAGGGCCTTCAACCAGCGCGTCGTAGAGATGCACGCCCATTGCAGCGGTCCAAATTGGCTCAGATTCCGCGGAGCAGGTTGGATCGGCCGTGCTTGATTTAGCTCCGTTCGAAAGGGCAGTTCAGGCATGGTTGCGACGCTTGATGGCCAAGATCTGTTCGTGGAAGTCTCGTGTGGCGGTCTCGCGGGGGCCCCGCCTCTTCCTAGGGTCGGGGCGCGCCCGTGGACTGCCTCCAGCAGCATCAGGCGCTTGCTGGGGAATTACCGTGCTCCAGGTACTGAGGGTGAGACTGGGACCGGGCTGTGATCGCTGCCTTCACGCGGCGTGCGAGTCGGGGAATCAGCAGCTCATCGAGGTCGTCTGCAGGGTGGAATTTGGCTGCTAGCAGCTCATCGGGCGGGAGCTTGATCTCGAACAGTTCGTCCGGGGCAAGCTGCCCACCATCGAACACGTACAGGACCTTGTCGCCCTCGGCCTCGCTCGGGGCCCAGTCGACGACCAGCAGCGGCCCGATGCCCGGAGTGATGCCAAGCTCCTCCTCGACCTCCCGACGGCAGGCAGCCATAGGCGATTCCCCGCGCTCGATGTACCCGCCCGGGATCTCCCACTTCGGCTTGTAGGAGGGCTTAACCAAGAGGACTTGGTTCTGGTCGTCGAAGAACAGCGCGCCCGCTGCCATTCGAGGGGTCGCCATGCGCTGTTCCTGCTCGTTCTCGGCCATGTCGCCGACCCTAGCGGCCGGTGCTTGGCGGGCGAGAGATGCCTCGGCCCCTGTCATTCGTTGTGCACATCGTGTGACACTCAGTGCGGCAGAGCGAGGGGAGCGTGGCCGTGCGCGGCATGACTGACCATCTTGAGTTCGGCAAGCGCGTGAGGTTCTACCGCAAGCGCCGGGGCATGCATCAGCGGCAACTCGGTGAGCTGCTGGGGCGGTCCGAGGACTGGGTGTACCGAGTCGAGTCGGGCCGGATCCCGGTGAACAACGTCAAGATGCTGGCGGACCTGGCCGATGCGCTGCGGGTGCATCTTGAGGACCTGCAAGGTACGCCGGTCCTCCTGGAGGACAGCGACGGGTTTGCGGCCAGCGTGCCCGCCATCCGAGCCGCGCTGATGCAGTCCCGGCGGTTGGCCGGCTCGCTGATCGCTGGCAGGGAACCGCTGAGGCTGGAGCTCCTGGAGATGGAGGTCGGGGCCGCGTGGGAGTTGTACCAAGCTGGTGAGTTCGCGGCCCTGGCAGACCGGCTGCCCCGCTTGCTGGCTGACGCGCGGTCTGCGATGAACGAGTGGACGTCGGGAGACGAACGCCGTGACGCGCTCCGGCTGTTCGCACTGGCCTGTCATGTGGCGGCGGCACTGCTGAGGAAGCTGGGCGAGACGAACTTGGCGTGGACGGCCGCAGACCAAGGTGAGATCGCTGCGCTTGAGTCGGAGGACACCGGTGCCATCTTGTCCTTGAGGCGAGGGATCGCTCACGTTCAGCTCGGGGCCAACCTGGCGGCGGAAGCGGTCCAGAGCACATTGGACAGTGCCGACGAGCTGGAGCGCGGATGGTGGCAGTCCTCTCCGGTGGCGCTCTCCTTGTATGGAACGCTGTTCCTCAACGGCTCCATTGCTGCGGCCCGGATGAGGAATCGCGAGCTGACCACGTACATGATTGGCAAGGCGAACGAAGCAGCCGAGCGTCTGGGCACTGATTCCAACGAGATGTGGACTGCCTTCGGTCCGGCGAACGTGGGGATCCATCAGCTCGCGACCGCCCTTGAGTTCGAGGACTACCAGCGAGCCGTCGACATAGCGCCCACGGTGCGGGCCGTAGGGCTTCCCAAGGAGCGGAGGGCCCGGCTGCGTCTGGATGTAGCTCGGGCCTACGGCGAAGCGGGCCGGACCGATGACGCGGTGGATAATCTCAAGCGGGCCTACACGACTGCGCCGGAGCAGATGAGGGCACACGAGTTCGCGCGGGACCTGGCGCGAAGGCTGCACAAGCGCACGCAGCGACGGGATGCGCAGCAACTCGCCGTTGCCCTCGGGGCGATCGGGTAGCGCGACACCCGAAAGAAAAATGGCGGACCCGGAATTTTCTTCCGGGTCCGCTCGCGTTCGGGGACCTACCTTCTCACCGTTCGACGTCCCGTAGGCGTCTGGAAGGCGGTGAACGACGGTGAATCGTAGGGCGACAGTCGCCCGAAAAGGCACAACCCAGGCCGAGAGCCGGCCGGTGGTGAGCCGCTGGGCTCGGCATCCGCGCTGCGTCGCGCTGGCACGTGCTGAGTTGCGCAAGCTGCTGGACGGTTGGGGCCTGGCTGTGATCTCAGATGACGCCCTCTTGGTCTTGTCCGAGCTGCTGACCAATGCCGTGCGCCACGCTCGTGTCTCCCGCGGCCGGGAGATCGAGACGAGGTATTTCCGGGAGCCACAAGGCGTTCGTATCGAGGTGCATGACGCTGCCCAGAACTGGCCGCAGCCGCGTATGCCCGACGTCTACGGCGGCCGGGGCCTGACGGTCGTCAGCGCGCTGGCTGCTCGCTGGGGCACGGAAGTGAGGGACGTCGGCATCGGGAAATCGGTGTGGGCCGTGATCACGGTCCCCAGCGGAGGTGAGGCGTGATGGCGCGGTCGTCGGTGTTGAAGGTGCGCGGTGGTGACGTGGTGTGCGTCGCTGGCCGGTGGCGAGAGGTCAAGGGTGTCCGTTCCGACGTACGTGCGTCGGGGCGTCCTGTGGTGGTGCTGACCTTCAGGGAGGGTCCGTCGCTCCGCTTCGACGCCAGGGAAGAGCTGGCCGTGACTCGTGATGGACGGAGGCGGTGGTGATGGCGATTACCAAGATCTGGCGCTTCGCGGACTGGGTGTTGAAGCTGGAGACGTCCAACAGTCGACCGATGTACGAGATGGAGTGCGTGTCGTGCGACGCCACCTCGGGGGTGGCAGAGGAGCCGACCGGCCCGCAGGACTGGGCGCTCAAGCACGCCGGGCGTACTCAGCACACGCTGTTCCGTGCCCTGCATACCTGCTTCTTCCACGCCGTACCGAAAACCGTGCGGGAGTGAGCACGAGCACCCTGCCCAGCGCCTCGCGGCCGGGCTCGTAGATCTGTGACCGGACCACCCCGCGAACCTTGGCCGGGCGGGGGTGGTCCGGCTAGGAGTCCCAGTTCAGGACCCCGGTGCCGATGCTACCGGGGCCGTCGCCATGCGTTGACCCTGTAGGCCTTGGAGATCGGTCTTCTGCCAGCGAACAGCGAAGGGACTTCAAGCGATGGACAGGTCGGGGGATGCGGAGTTCGAGGGTGCGCAGTTCGACCCTGACGCGGTGCTGTGGGTGCGAGGGGTGGACTACGTGACCGGCTGGCGTGAAGCGACGCAGGCGGTGGGCGAGCTGGGCGACGCACTGACGGCGGCTGGTGTGGGTGAGGCGGGAGTGAAGCTCCGGGCCAGCGCGACTACGGACGGTTCCGGGGTGGTGCGGCTGGAGCTGTCGCCCGCGGCTGCGCGGGAGGTGGCCAAGTTGGCGCGCGTGGCGGCTGCCCGGTGGCGTAAGGCCGGGTGAGCAGTGGGCCTGGCCACCGAGCCCAGTAGCAACCGAGGGAGCGGCAGCGAGTGAGGGCGGTAGCCCGGCGCCCCGCGCGCCACATCAATGCGGGCCTTCCTGCGGGGTCGTCGCGATGCCGGGGTCACGGGCACCCGCTGGCCCGCAGCTGACACACGGCCTCGCTTGTTGGAGGCGCGCCCCGCGTGGTGGCTGCCTACGTACGGCGATTGTCCGCTGGCGGCACTCGATGCGGGCCGGGTAGGCGGGCGGCGGGCGCCCGCCGGGACCGGCCGCCAGGCCGCAGCCCGGCGGGGCGGCCTGGCCGCCCGGCGCGCCGCAGGCGCGCCCTTGAGTAAGTGAAGACAGGTTTCGACAGTCGCCGGACGGCGGGCTCAGACGGCGTGGAGGGCGCGGGGGCTGTCGGCGGCGATGTGGTAGGCGAGTTGGGCGCGGTCGGCGCCGGTGCGCAGTTCTTCGAGGATCAAGGGGCGCCGGTCGGTTCCGAGGGTCACGCGTGAGGCAAGCAGGATCGGGGTCGCGTCGGGGACCCGCAGCGCTTCACGTTCGTCGGGCAGGGGCATACGGGCGCTCACGGTCTCGTCCCACGTGAGCTTGTGCCCGGCCGCGGCGAGAAGGGCGTAGATCTCCTCCAGCTCGGTGTCCGGCGCTTCGCCGAGCTGGCCGGCCTCGTCGGCGGCCGTGGCGAACGGGATAAGCACCCGGTGCAGAGCGCGCGTGTCGGTGTGCGGGTCGGACAGCAGCCGATCAACGGCGAACAGCGCTTCCCCTTCGGCGAGTTTGAGCAACGGGCCTGTGGTCGCCGTGGTCGTGGTCCGGTAGACGGTGGGGTCCTCGATCTGCTGCCAAGCGTGGTGGCCGGTGCGGAAGGTCTTGCCGCTGCGAGTGACGGTCCGCTCGATGTTCACCGCCGGGGCGGGGAGTGCGCGGACGTAGCTGCGCTTGCCGTGGGTGACCTCGATCAGCCCTTCGGCGCGGAGTGCGGCGATGGCCTTGCGCACGGTCGGGCGGCTGACTCCGTACTGCTCGATGAGGTCGGCCTCTGAGGGGAGAGGGGCACCGGGCTTGTACTGGCCTTCGACGATGCCGTTACGGATCTCGGCGGCAATCTGCTGGTACAGCGGGCCGGATCGCTGGATCTCTCCCATGGGGGGTCTCCTCATCACCTGTTGTCAGCTGTCATGACGTTATCTGACGTCACTCGTAAGCATAAGTTCTTGCCCCGGCGGGTCAAGGTGTGCATAGTGGATGGCAACTCGTAAGTACGAGTGACGTCACATGACGTCTCATCTCTGTGTGGCCAAGGAGGCCCAGACTCATGCAGTCCATCCCTGTGGACACCTCTCGGCTCGGCGTACTGCGGTGCGCGGTAGGGCCTGAGCCGAAGATCGCGGGTTTCGAATCCAAGGAGGTCAAGAAGGACCGGGACGGAAACACCGTCTACACCGTTGGCGTAACGGTGCGTCAGGAGGGGCGGCGGGTCTCGGTGATCGAGATCGCCGTTTCCGGCGAACCGAAGGGCGTCGTGGAAGGCACCGAAGTGCGCGTGACCGGCATGGAAGCCTTCGCGTGGGCCATGGGTGACCGGCACGGAATCAGCTTCCGCGCGTCCGCCATCACCCCCGTGCCCACTGCATCTGCTGCGGCTGCCGGTTCGGCCGGTAAGGGCGGTGGCGCCTGATGGGTTCGATCCTGTTCACGGCCTTTCTCGCGCTGCTGATATGGGGGCTGCTCTTCAGCAACGAGCTGCAACGGCGGCAGCCGCAGTGGCACTGGCGCCTCGTCGGCTACCCCCTCACCGCTCTGCGCATCGTGTTGACCTGGCGCCGGGTCGCCTACCTCAACGGCCTGGCGGTCTCCCACAAACCGAACAGGCGCGTTCTGGGGGACCTGGAGGTCAAGGGCGAGCCGCTGCGCACACTCACCCCGCGCATCTCCTTCCCGCGCGCCACACCGTACGGGCTGGAAGTGCGCGTTCGGCTGCATGCGGGGCAGACTCCGGCACCCTTCCTCGCGTCGTCCGACGCCTTCGCACACGCCTGGCGCGTCCATACGGTGCGCGTCGTATCCCCCGAACGCGGCGTCGTGCTGATCACGGCAACTGCCCGTGACCCGCTGAAGCACACGGACCACACTGCGGCGCCGGGGACGGCGGCACTGCTGTCGGCGACCGTCGGCACGCTGGAGAGCGGCCGTTCCTGGGGAATGAACTTCAGGCGTGTGCCGCACTGGCTGATCGTCGGCGCGACGCAATCGGGAAAGTCCACGTTGCTGGCGCGGCTGGTCACCGAGCTTGCTCCGCAACCGGTCGCCCTGGTCGGTATCGACTGCAAGGGCGGCATGGAACTGGGCTTGCTGGAAATGCGGCTTTCGGCTCTGGCCACCTGCCGCAGTGAGGCGGTCACGGTCCTGGTCGCGCTGGTCACCGAAATGCAGGACCGCATGAGGGCCTGCCGCTTCGCGGGGGCGCGCTCGATCTGGGAACTGCCCGAGAAAGGTCGGCCTGTCCCTGTCGTCGTGATCGTCGATGAGCTGGCCGAGCTGTATCTGACCAACGGCAGCAAGGAACAGCGCGCCGAAGCGGAAGAGTGCACGACCTACCTTCTGCGACTGGCCCAGCTCGGGGCGGCCCTCGGCATGCATCTGGTGGTGGCCGGCCAGCGAGTGGGGTCGGACCTTGGGCCGGGTGTCACCGCGCTGCGGGCCCAGCTGAGCGGCCGGATCTGCCACCGGGTCAACGATCCCGGTACCGCCGAGATGGCACTCGGCGACCTCAACAAAGACGCCGTGGCGGTCGCGCAGTCCATCGGTGAGGCGGAACGAGGAGTGGCCGTCACCACCGGCGATATGGGCGGCTGGATGCGCGGTCGCTCCCATCTGACGACACCGGCCGAAGCACGAGCCGCGGCGGCCGAGTTCGCCAGGATGACGCCCCGCCCGAAGTTCCTGGCGGGCACCCCCGGAGGAGGCACGCTCGTATGACCGAGAAGTCAGCCGTGCTGCTGGCCCTGGTCTTCGGGGTCATCACCGTCCTCCTCGTCCGCTCCCGCGACTGCAAGTGGTGGGAAGCGACCCTGATCGGCCTGTTCGGCATGTACGTGGGACAGACGCCCTTGCTCTTCGCCGCGGATGGCCTTGTGCGCTGGTTCATCTCCGTCGTCACCCGCACCTGACAACCAGGGAGACGCCAAGTAATGCCCATGCGCCGCGTCCGCTGCCCCGTCTGCAAAGGGCAGCGCTACTGCAAAACCCCCTCCGGCCACCGGCGGCGCTGCCGCTGCTGCCGGGGCACCGGAACCATCCGCTAACCACCCGCCCGACTGAGTACAAGGAGTGATCGCCATGGACCCATCCCACCCAGCTGCAACCATCCGTGCCGCTTCGGCGGCCCACCCCGGGAGGTCCCCACCATCACCGCCGAGACCACCTCGGCTGACCGGCGCGCCGCACTCGACCGCGCGGCGCGCCTTCGTCAGCTCTCAGAGACCGACCGCGACGTCATCTTGCGGGCCCAAGATCCGCAGTTTTCCCGCTGGCTGGCCCAGGTCACCGCTACCGGTGGTTGCGCCCACCCGATCCATCTCAAGGGTTCGACCACCACCCGCGACGCCGGTACAGGCGAGATCCTGCACCGCTACGACACCGCCCACGAACCTGGCGAGCGGCTGCTCGTCCGGTGCCGCAATCGCCGCGCAAGCGTCTGCGTCCCCTGCTCCCGGCTCCACGCGGGCGACACCTTCCACCTCGTCCGTGCCGGGCTCACCGGCGGCAAGAATGTCCCGGCTGACGTACGGGAACGCCCCCGGCTGTTCGTCACCCTCACCGCCCCCTCGTTCGGGGCCGTACACCGCACCACTACAGACAACGAGCGGTGTCGCCCCCGTCGCAATGCGGGTCGTTGTGAGCACGGTCGCCCGCTCGGCTGTCCGGGCACGCACGACGCCACTGACCCGCTCGCCGGGCAACCGCTGTGCCCCGCCTGCTACGACTACGCGGCACACATCCTCTGGCACGCGTCCGCCGGGCGGCTGTGGAAGGCGTTCACGGACAACCTTTACAACCACCTCGCCGCCCGCACCGGACGCACACGCACGGGCCTGCGCCGCACCGTCCGCATCTCCTACGCCAAAGTCGCCGAGTACCAAAAACGTGCAGCGCTCCACGTGCACGCGGTGGTACGCCTCGATGGCGCGCATGGGCCAAGTGATCCACCGCCGGAGTGGGCGACGGCTGAAGTCCTCGCCGCTGCTGTGCGTAGGGCTGCCGCGGCCGTTCACCTGGGGACTCCGTACAGCCGGGCCCTGGGAGAACACGAACTGCGCTGGGGCTCCCAGATCGACGTCCGGCCGCTCCGCGCCTTCGGCGGGCATGAGGGCCTGGCAGATGACGCCGTAGCCGCGTATGTCGCCAAGTACGTCACCAAGGGGGCGGCCGACACCGCCATCGGACTTGACCACCCGATCACCAGCCCGGACGACATCCCCACGGGCCGGCTCTCGGCTCACGTCCGGACCCTTATCCGCACGTGCTGGCGGTTCGGTGGTCTCCCGGAACTGGAACCGCTCAAGCTGCGGACCTGGGCCCATACCCTCGGCTACCGGGGCCACATCCTGACCAAATCCCGTGTCTACTCGACGACTTACGCAGTCCTGCGTGCCGAGCGTGCCGAGTACCGAGGCGCCATCGCCGCGGCCGACCTGGCTGACGTCCTCGACATGCTCACGGACGCGCACTGGCGTTACGTCGGCTCCGGCCACACACCCGGCGCCGCTCTCATCGCGGCTGGCATCGCGGAAGACCTCGAACGGAACCGAGCACTCGCACACGAGCACCGAACCAGTGAGGTTCCGTGTTGACGCGACATCAGGTGGTGGGTGCCTTTCGCTCGGGCCGCTTGGTGGACAGCCGACCTGAGTCTCTGCCGACATGGCGGGTAACGACGGCCCACCGGCACATTGCAACGGGCGTCGGAATAATCCTCGGCGGCACTACCACAGAGACGAGTGCGGGTGACGGACGCCGAATGGAGATTCTGACGACCACACGTCGCGTTCCGATCATCGTAGAGAGCCCTGACGACGTCGCGTCTGACAAGAAGCAGTGGGGCCACAACGGGATTATTCACCACTGCGACGGCGTTCACTTCCTCTCTCCGGCTGACCGTAGAGGCGAACTATGCGGGTGCCCGAAAGATCCCACCGATCAGCGAATCCAAGCCAAGTCAGGCTTGGGACCACATCCGAGTACCACTGCCTTCTTCCGACTCGCCGATAGACACGAGCTGGGCATCTTCAAGTTTCATTCCACCTCATGGTCATTCGCCGAAACCATTCCGGAAACAAGGAAGGAACTGGCCGGGCTTCACCGGAATGCACTTTGTGCGCTTTCCATAGATACAGTGGAGTTCTCGCCTACGGACGGCGGCATCCGCATGCGATACCGAAAGCCTGACATCAGGGTGTTGGGCCCCTGGAAGGAAAGGATCAATCGCTAAACTCCCCACAACACGGAACGCGCAATAATCCCCGCTTCGGCACTTCGAAGCGGGGATTACTTGTCAGGGAACTAATTCCCCATCACTCATCCTGGGGCTTCGTGGCCCAAGACACATGCACACGCTGATCCGGTTTCGCATGCCTTCCACGACCTACGGCCGGCGAAATTTCCACGCCATCCAGAAACAGGCTCAGAAATGCTCGGCGTTCCATCGTGTCCCACTCTTTCCAGGGGGACCCATCTCCCAAAGGGTCACCCTCGCTGTCTCCGAGCCAGTCACTGAGCGGCAGAGTCGTGGCCCGCTCGGCTTCGCTATCGAGTTCCGTCAATCGAGTCAGGCAGCGAGCTTCCTGTTCCTCAAGTCGCTTGATGCTGTCAAGGAACATCTCCTCGCCGACCTTCCCTCTGTACGCGCCTGCCTGACGGTCCCGGTATACCGTCCGCATCGACTCCCTGGCGTAATCAAGTGCGGATTTGGTGGCTGCACGTTCGCGCTGAAGCCCGGATGTGTCCCTCTGGTGGGCAAAGCGTCGGCCGGCCTCCCGTAGCAAGGCAGTCTCTTCCTCGTCCAGCTCTTCGGGGTCACGACTCAACGCCAGCAGCCTCCCCCATACCCGGCGCGCGACAGCATCATCGGCCGCCCACATTCGGATGTTGAGACCACCATGCGCCTTCGGAGCACCCGCACGCACATAGCACTGATAGACACCGTGCGTACGAGACTGGAACATGCCTTCACCGCACACACCGCAACGCAGAATGCCCCAACCACCCAGCAAGGAGTCGGTACCCCGTTTGTTGCTGTGGGTCATCTTCCGACCGTCGATGACGTCTTGGAGCTTGTACCAGTCTTCCGAACTGATGATTGCCTCATGCCCAGAAATCGGCGCCCCATCCTTACCTCGCATAGGGACACGCTTACCGACACTGCCCTTCTCGCCTGTATTCTTGTTGGGAGCCTTCCGCCCGACAACTTCCATGGCAAAGCCAGCGAGGCGCGGGTCACGCAGAACGCGCAGCACGGAAAGGGCGGTCCATCGCGGCGGAGCCTCCTTCTTCTTCGCGTTCAGAGTCGACTTCTTGACCGCCGTGATGCGCTTCTCTGCCTTCTCCCCCATGTTGGTGAGCTTCGTTGAAATCTTCCGGTCGTTCAGGTCACGCGCGATCCAGTTTGCGGACTTTCCTTTCATCGCTGAAGCGACCATGAATTCAACGTGTTCACGCTCGTCGGGGTTCGGAACGAGCTTCGTGATCTGGAATCCGTTCCGCATGACGCGCGCCGCATCGAAGCCGTACGGGGCAGATCCGGAAACGTGCCCTCCGACCTTCCGGTGTTCTTCCTTCGCGCCCGTGATGAACACGGATTTGTTTGCTGATTCCTGCTGTGCAAGTCCGGCAATGATGGCGAAAATGCCGACTCCCACCGGGGTGGACGTGTCAAGATACGGCTCGTGGACACTGACGAGTGTTACGCCGTGGGCGCGCATCTCCGCTTCAATCCTCATCGCCTCCAGCGCGCCCTGACGGGTCAGACGCGACAGCATGGAGATCACGACCACGTCGTACTTTCCGGCGCGAACGGCCTCCATGAGGGCGTCAAAGCCCGGCCGGTTGGCGGACGGGTCGTAGCCCGACTTCCCGATGTCCTCGAAGTGATCGGTCTCCGGGTCGTGGGAGTACCCCCGCGCGATGCACAGGGCGTGGGTCGAGTGGCGCTGCGCCTGGGGTGAGCCTTGCGAGTCGGCTTCCTTCTTCTGGCTCTGCCGTCCGTACGTGGCTGCGCGAGGTACGTCCTCCGCCGACTGCGCTCCGGCAAGAGCGTGCGAGTACGGCAACTGGCCTGCGGCGTCGGCCCCTTCGGGCTCCGTTGTCTTCATGACAACGAAGCTAGAGGCTCAACACCCCTTCCGTATACGGGATTGAAGTCGTGGCCCCAGTTCTCGACGGCGACATGGAAGTCGTGGCGACGGGTGTCGAGGTCGGCGACGATCGCCTCGCGCGTCCAGTAGCGGTAGTGGTCGACGACGTTGCGGCGGTCACCGTGCGCGAGCAGCTCGGGGTCGTAGCGGCTGTCGTCGGGCCAGGGCTGCGGGTGCGGGCCGACGCCGACTTTGGGGCCGTAGCCCTCGTCGTACTGGAGGGGTTCGGCGCCCGGGGCGGTGGTCTGGCCGTCCAGGGCGGTGGTCTCGGCGCCCGGGGCGGTTTTCTCGCTGCTCACCCCACGAGGGTATGGCCACCGGCATCGTCGGCGGCACGGGCCTCCGGCTCGCCGCCACCGGGCCGGGGCGCGCCGGCGCGCGGGAACAGCCGGTCGCGCACCGCCGCCGCCCTGCCGGAGAGCCAGGTCAGGAAGTTCGTCGGCAGGAAGACCGCGTCCGCCGTGATCATCGCCAGGGAGAAGAACGGCAGCCCGAGCAGCACCGCGATGGAAAGGTGCTCGCAGATCATCGCGACCAGCAGGACGTTCTTGAGCCGGCGGTTGGCGAGGGTGAACGGGAAGGCCACCTGGACGATGACCGTCCCGTAGGTGAGCAGCATGACCATCAGGCCACTGCTGCCGAGCGCCTGGGACAGGGCGGGCCAGGGGGAGAAGTAGTCCAGATGCATCGGGTAGTAGACCGCGGTGCCGTCCTGCCAGCGTGAGCCCTGGATCTTGTACCAGCCGGCGGTGGCGTAGATCAGGCAGACCTCGACCATGATCACCAGCAGTGCGCCGTTGTGGGCGAGCTTGGCGAGGGTGTCCAGAACGATGCGCGGCTCCCCCGGGGCGTAGCGGCGCACCGCCCACCACAGGCCGTGCACGGCCCACAGGCCCCACAGCGCCAGGCTCCAGCCGATGTGCGGAAAGGGGCCGTTGCCGAACCAGGTCAGGCCGTAGCTGCCGCGCAGCTGGGCCACGGCCAGGGCGAGGCCGAGGACGGCCCACAGGAGGACGCCGGGCAGGTCACGGCCCTCCTCGGTGCCGTCGGCCGCGGCCCGCCGGGCGCGCCGCGCGTCCAGGGACCACACCTGCCCGCACCGGGTCAGCACGAGATACATCGACATCAGGTGGACGACGTTGTCGCCGCCGTCGCCCAGGAAGATGCTGCGGTTCTGCAGCGAGAGCACGCCAATCATGAAGAGCACCGACATGGTGCGGGTGCGCCAGCCCAGCATCAGCAGGGCGCTGGCCACGATGCCCAGGACGTAGACGCACTCGAACCAGCCGCCGCTGCCGGACCAGGGCAGTACGGAGAAGGCGTGGTTGCCGTTGAGCAACTGGCGCGCCATGTCCAGGCTGAAGGGGCTGTCGGGCCCGTAGAGGGCATGGCGGTTGGGCCATTCCCGCAGCAGGAACAGCAGCCAGGTCGCGGCGAATCCGATCCGTATCACGGCGGTCTGGTACGGGGCCATCGCCCGGCCGGTGACCTGCGCAAAGCCGCGGCCGATGGCGCGCTCGATACGGGTTTCCCCGAAGGGCGGCTCGGGCAGCTGGGGCAGGTGGGTCTTCGGGGCCGTCGAGGTCTCCGGGTCCGTACGAGTCTCTCGGTCCGTACGGGTCTCCGGGTCCGCCCCGGTCCCGGTGGACGACTGCGGCTGCGCCCGCGTCGGTGAGGTCACCGAATCTTCCGCGTTCACCGGCTCTTCGGAGGTCACTGGTTCTTCGCCCCCTTGGGCAGGTCGTCTGCCGTGACCTGCCACCAGGGCAGTACGCGGTACATGGGCTTGTCGCTGATCTTCTCCGTGCTCCACTGCGGCGGGGCGACCGCGGTGGTCACCGACCTCAGCTGCACCTGCTCGACCCGGCCGCTTCGGGCCCATTCGGCGCCCAGGCGGTACAGCACTATGCGCCGGATGTAGCGCTCGGAGAGCTCGCCGCGCATGCCGATGGGGCCGTTCTGGGCGGTGTGCGAGCTGAGGTAGAACTCCCAGCCGCGGCGCAGCATGTTCTGCTGGGTGTGGCTGGGCAGCGGGTTGTGGTGGATGGCGCGCCCGTCGAGGGCGGTCAGATCGCTCCATCCGGTGGTCTGCACGGCGCCGTCCGCGCCGCGCACCTGGGCGCGGGTCTGGACGTCGATGTTCTGCTGGAGAGGATTGGGCGCGAACAGCTTCCAGTTCTGCTCGTACTCGGGATAGACGTAGTCGCTGATCAGCGTGCCCTGCTGCTTGCTGAGCGTGTTCTGCGGTGCGACGTGCAGGAACATCATGGCCAGATGGATCGCGACGATCACGGCGCCGGCACAGGCAGCCACGCCTATGACGATCCGCGAGGGCAGCGAGAGCGCGGCCAGTGGCCGCGTTTCGTCCCCGTATGACTGCATTCCCGCCCCGTTCCCACGATCCCGTCGGCTGACACCCGGGCCGGCACCCGGCCGGCCCGTGATGGACCCCGCCACGGAACGGTACCTACGCGGCGGCACCCGGCACACCCGACCCTGATTTTTCTCAGGGTTGACACCCGCGGGCCGCCCACTCACCATTGAACCGAACGATCGGTCGGTCGGGAGCGAGGGGGCACCACATGACGACGATCGCGCCAGAAGAATCGGCACTCGAAGCCGTCTTCGACGCCACCGTGGCCGCGGACGAGCGCATCGAACCGCGCGACTGGATGCCGGACGCCTACCGCTCCACCCTCATCCGCCAAATAGCGCAACATGCCCACTCCGAAATCATCGGCATGCAGCCCGAGGCCAACTGGATCACCCGCGCGCCGTCCCTGCGCCGCAAGGCGATCCTCATGGCCAAGGTCCAGGACGAGGCCGGCCACGGCCTCTACCTCTACAGCGCCGCCGAAACCCTCGGCACCAGCCGCGACGAACTCCTCGACAAGCTGCACACCGGCCGGCAGAAGTACTCCTCGATCTTCAACTACCCCACCCTGACCTGGGCCGACGTCGGCGCCATCGGCTGGCTGGTGGACGGCGCCGCGATCACCAACCAAGTCCCGCTGTGCCGCTGCTCCTACGGGCCCTACGCCCGCGCCATGGTCCGCATCTGCAAGGAGGAGTCCTTCCACCAGCGCCAGGGTTACGAACTCCTGCTCGCCCTCAGCCGCGGCACCGAAGCCCAGCACGCCATGGCACAGGACGCGGTCGACCGCTGGTGGTGGCCCTCACTGATGATGTTCGGCCCGCCGGACGACGAATCGGCACACTCCGCACAGTCCATGGCCTGGAAGATCAAACGCCACTCCAACGACGAACTGCGCCAGCGCTTCGTCGACATCTGCGTCCCCCAGGCCGAGGCCCTCGGGCTGACCCTCCCCGACCCGGACCTGAGCTGGAACGAGGAACGCGGCCACCACGACTTCGGGCCGATCGACTGGACCGAGTTCTGGGAAGTCCTCAAGGGCAACGGCCCCTGCAACGCACAGCGGATCACCCGCCGACGGCGGGCCCATGAGGACGGCGCCTGGGTGCGCGAGGCAGCCGCCGCACATGCCGCCAAGCACGGGAAGGCCGACCAATGACGACACCGCGCCCCGCCGACACCCCCGCGGCCCCGGCGGCCCGCCCCGCCGAATGGCCCCTGTGGGAGGTCTTCGTCCGCAGCCGCCGCGGCCTGGCCCACACCCACGCCGGCAGCCTGCACGCCCCGGACGCCGCCATGGCCCTGCGCAACGCCCGGGACCTCTACACCCGCCGCTCGGAGGGCGTCTCCATCTGGGTGGTCCCCTCCGCTCAGGTCACCGCCTCCTCGCCGGACGAGAAGGACTCCTTCTTCGAACCGGCCGGCGACAAGCCCTACCGCCACCCGACCTTCTACGAGATCCCGGACGGGGTGCATCACCTTTGACGAACCTCACCCGCACCCCGGCCCTGGCCCTCGGGGACGACGCGCTGATCCTCTCCCACCGCCTGGGCGAATGGGCAGGCCACGCCCCCGTCCTGGAGGAAGAGGTCGCGCTGGCCAATATCGCCCTGGACCTGCTCGGCCAGGCCCGCATCCTCCTCTCCCTGGCAGGCGACGAGGACGAACTGGCCTACCTGCGCGAGGAACGGCAGTTCTGCAACGTCCAGCTCGTCGAGCAGCCCAACGGCGACTTCGCCCACACCATCGCCCGACAGCTCTACTTCTCCCTCTACCAGCAGTTGCTCTTCGACCACCTCGCCACGGGCGGAAGCGAACTGGCCCCCCTGGCGGCGAAGGCCGTCAAGGAGACCGCCTACCACCGCGACCACGCCGAACAGTGGACCCTGCGCCTGGGCGACGGCACCGACGAGAGCCACACCCGCATGCAGCGCGGCCTGGATGCCCTGTGGCGCTTCACCGGCGAGCTCTTCGAACCGGTCGACGCACTCGACGCCCCCTGGCAGGCACTGCGGGACGAATGGACGGCCCGCCTCACCGCCGTCCTGGAACGGGCCACCCTTACCGTGCCGCAGGGACCGCAGCACGGCGCCTGGGCCGCGGGCGCCGGCCGACAGGGCCTGCACACTGAACCGTTCGGACGGATGCTCGCCGAGATGCAGCATCTGCACCGCAGCCACCCGGGGGCGACATGGTGACCACCGCACCCACCCCCCTCGAAGAGAAGCTGCTCGCGCTGGCCGGCTCCGTCCCCGACCCCGAGCTGCCGGTCCTCACCCTCGCCGAGCTCGGCGTCCTGCGCGGCGTACGGCTGGCCTCCCCCGACCGCGTCGAGGTACAGCTGACCCCCACCTACACCGGCTGCCCCGCCATCGAGGCGATGTCCGCCGACATAGAGCGGGTCCTGCACGACAACGGCGTGGCACAGGTCGAGGTCCGTACGGTCCTCAGCCCCCCGTGGACCACCGACGCCATCACCCCCGAAGGCCGCCGCAAACTCGCCGCCTTCGGCATCGCCCCGCCGCGCCCCACCGGACCGGCCGGCGGACCGGTCCCCGTTGACCTGGCCATCCGCTGCCCGCACTGCGGATCCACCGACACCACCCTGCTCAGCCGCTTCTCCTCCACCGCATGCAAGGCCCTGCGCCGCTGCGAGTCCTGCCGCGAACCCTTCGACCACTTCAAGGAGTTGTGATGTTCCACCCGCTCCGGGTCCAGGAGGTCGAGCGGCTCACGGACGACGCGGTGGCCGTCACCCTCTCCGTCCCGCCCGAGCTGCGCGAGACCTTCCGGCACACCCCCGGACAGCACATCGCACTGCGCAGAACGGTCGACGGCCAGGAAATCCGCCGGACGTACTCCATCTGCACCCCGGCCACCGACGATCCCGTCCTGCGCGTGGGTATCCGCCTGGTCGAGGACGGCGCCTATTCGACGTATGCGCTCAAGGAACTGGCCGTCGGCGACACAGTGGAGGTGATGGCTCCGGCCGGCCGGTTCACCCTCGCCCCGCGCCCCGGCCATTTCGTCGGCATCGTCGGCGGCAGCGGCATCACCCCCGTGCTCTCCATCGCCACCACCCTGCTCGCCCGGCAGCCCGACGCCCGCTTCTGCCTGATCCGCAGCGACCGCACGGCGGCCTCGACGATGTTCCTGGAGGAGGTGGCCGACCTCAAGGACCGCTATCCGCAGCGCTTCCAGCTGATCCAGACCCTCTCCCGCGAGGAACAGCAGGCCGGACTGCCCTCCGGACGGCTCGACGAAGCACGCCTGCATGCACTGCTGCCCGCGCTACTGACCGTCGATTCTGTCGACGGCTGGTTCCTGTGCGGCCCCTACGGCCTGGTCCAGAGCGCCGAGCGGGCACTGCGCTCCCTGAACGTCCCGCGCAACCGCATACACGAAGAAATCTTCCACATCGACAACGGCACCACCGCCCCCTCGGCTCCCACCACCGCCACCCCCGCGCACAGCACCGTGACCGCCACCCTCGACGGACGCTCCGGCACCTGGCCCGTCCACGACGGCGAATCGCTGCTGGAGGCGGTGCTGCGCAACCGTGCGGATGCGCCGTACGCCTGCAAGGGCGGGGTGTGCGGCACCTGCCGTGCCTTCCTGGTGTCCGGCGAGATACGGATGGACCGCAACTTCGCCCTGGAGGCGGAGGAGGTCGACGCCGGATATGTGCTGGCCTGCCAGTCCCATCCGGCCACGGAGAAGGTCGAGTTGGACTTCGATCGCTGATGGGCCGGGGGAGGGGCTTCCGTACGTAGGGAACTGCTGCATCAGAGGGAAGGGCCCATCGCAGCGGGACTTTCCTCCTGCCTCCACCGTTCCCAATTACTGCAACTTGTTCTACCTTGACGCTCCGTCAGGTCAACGCGCCGCGTGGGAGGACAGAGCAGTGGACTTCACCTTCACCGAGGAGCAGCAAGCCGCCCTCGAAGCGGCCCGGGCCGTCTTCTCGGGCGTCGTACCCGACGGCGTACCCAGCCCGGCGCTCACCCCTGGCGCCGTGGCCGACGACTTCGACCGCGCACTGTGGCGCAAGCTCGCCGACGCCGACCTGCTGAGCCTGCCCATCGCCCCTGAACACGGCGGCGCGGGCCTCGGCCCGATCGCGCTCTGCCTGGTCCTCCGCGAATCGGCCAAGGTGCTCGCCCGCGTACCCCTGCTGGAAACCAGCGCCGCCGCACACACCCTCCAGACGTATGCGCCGGCCGAACTCCGCGCCGACGTCCTGCCCCGGATCGCCACCGGCGATCTCGTCGTGACCGTCGCCGTCGGCGGCCGCACCGGCCATGATCCCGCCGAACTCGCCGTCACCGCCCGCCCGGACGGTACCGACTGGATCCTCGACGGCACCCAGACCACCGCACCCTGGGCCCAAACCGCCGACCGGATCCTGCTCCCCGCCCACACCCCCGACGGCCGACCCGTCCTCGCCCTCGTCCCCCGCACCCACGCCGGCCTCGCACTCGACGACCAGATATCCACCAGCGGCGAGCGCTACGCCGAGGTCCGGCTGGATTCCGTACGCATCGCCGACCGGGCAATGCTCACCGACCCGAACGCCTGGGAGACGCTGCGCAACGTCATGACCACCGGCACCTGTGCGCTCGCGCTGGGCCTGGGCGAACAAGTCCTCGCGATGACCAGCGACTACACCGGCAAACGCGAACAGTTCGGCCACCCCGTGGCCACTTTCCAAGCCGTCGCCGTCCAAGCCGCCGACCGCTTCATCGACCTGCGCGCCATGGAAGCCACCCTGTGGCAGGCCGCCTGGCGTCTGAGCACCGGCGCGTCCGGCGCACTACCGCCGGCAGGCGATGTCGCGGTCGCCAAGATCTGGGCATCCGACGGCGTACGACGCGTCGTCCAGACCGCCCAGCACCTGCACGGCGGCTTCGGCGCCGACACCGACTACCCCCTGCACCGCTACCACGCCTGGGCCAAGCAGCTCGAACTCTCGCTGGGGCCGGCGGCCGCGCACGAGGAGATGCTGGGTGATCTTCTCGCTGCGCATGTACGGGGATGAAGGGGTGTGACCGACTGGCTCAGATGACGGTGCCGACGCCGCCCTTGCCGTCCGACACGGGACGGCCGGCGGCCTCCCATGCCTGCATACCGCCGTCGACGTTCACCGCATCGATGCCCTGCTGGATCAGATACTGCGCCACCTGGGCCGACCGCCCGCCGACCCGGCACAGCACATAGACCTTGCCGTCCTCGGGCACCGCCTCGGTCAGCTCCCCGTAACGGGCGACGAACTCGCTCATCGGGATGTGCAGCGCGCCCTGGGCGTGCCCGGCCTCCCACTCGTCGTCCTCGCGTACGTCGAGGAGGAAGTCCTCGGACGTCAGAGCATCGACACCGACCGTGGGCAGAGAACCAAATCGCATGCTCTCGACGCTACCCGACCAGCTGCGCGAGATAGTTCTCGCGTCCCGCGACATCGGCGAGCAGCTTCTCGGCGATCTCGTCCAGCAGGGCATCCGGGTCCTGCGGCGCCATCTTGATCATGGCCCCGATCGCGCTCTCCTCCAGCTCCGCCGCGACGGCGGCCAGCATCTCCTTGCGCTCGGCCAGCCACTCCAGCCGGGCGTAGAGCTCCTCGCTCTCGCTCAGCCGCTCCACGGCCGGCGCCGGACCGGCCTCCCACTCCCGCATCAGCTCCCGCAGCGCCGCCTCGTCACCCCGCCCGTAGGCCATATTGACCCGCGCGATGAACGCATCCCGCCGACTGCGCTCCGCGTCGTCCCGCGCCAGATCCGGGTGGGCCTTGCGCACCAGGTCGCGGTAGACCTTGCGGGTCTCCTCGCTCGGCCGCACCTTCTGCGGCGGCTGGACCGACTGCTCGGCGAGCATGGCCTGCGACTCGGGGAACAGCCCTTCCGACCCCATCCACCCGTGGAACAGCTCTTCCACATTGGGCATCGGCAGCACCGAGGCTCGCGCCTCCCGGGCCTTACGGATGTCCTCGGGGTCACCCGTACGTGCCGCCACGGCCTCGGCAATCTGCGCGTCCAGCTCGTCGAGCCGCGCATACATGGGACCGAGCCGCTGGTGATGCAGCCGGGAGAAGTTCTCCACCTCCACCCGGAACGTCTCCACCGCGATCTCGAACTCGATCAACGCCTGCTCCGCCGCCCCCACGGCCTTCGCCAACCGCTGGGTCGCCTCGTCCTGGGCCGCGCGGCCGCCCTCATCGCCGTCGGGGGCGTCGGACGGCGGCGAGGCGGCTGAGCCATCCGGTGCGTACGGGTCGGCCGGGGCGGCGGGGGCACTGGGTGCGCTGGGCGTGGGTGCGCTTGGCGTGCCTGCCGTGCCCGATGCGTCCGCTGCGTCCGGTCGGTCCTGGCCGTCCTGCGCGTTCTCCGCGTGCGAGTTCGTCACTCGGTCAGCGTACGGCCCATGCACGGGGACGGTCGCGGGCGGCGGGGTGGGTTGAGGTGGGGTGCGGTGGGATGGGGCCGGGGTGGGGTGCGGGCGGGGCAGGATGAGGGCGGGTCGGCAGCTGCCTTCATCCGGCACCCCCGGGGCCCCTCCCCTCCCCCCTCCACCCCCCACGCCCGCCCCCACACCCACCCACGCCCCACACCCCAGCCCCGCGCCCCCTTACCCCGCCGACCACGCCCGCGCGTCCTCGCGGGGGCCGGGCGGCGCAGGCCGGGGTGGCTGCGCCGCCGCAGGCCGACGTCAAGCCCGCAGCAGACCCCGCTCGTGCAGTCCTGCCCCGCTCACACCCCCATCTCGGCCGCTATTCGGCCGCTCTTCACCGCCGCCACCAGGTCCGCGTGATCCGCCTCCGTGCGGTCCGCATACGCCACCGCGAACGCCGCGAACGCCTCGTCCAGCTCCCCCCTCTTACCGCAGTACCCGGCCACGAGCCGCGGGTCCGCGCTGTGCGCATGCGCCCGCGCCAGCAGGGCGCCGGTCATCCGTGCGTAGTCATCCATCTGCTCTCCGGTCAGCTGCGCCGGATCCACACTGCCCTTGCGATTCCTGAACTGCCGGACCTGGAACGGCAGCCCCTCCCGGGCCTCGCTCCCCGCCAGTCCGTGCACCGTCGTCCAGCCCAACAACACGTCGCTCACGACCTGCATCTGCCGCTGGCCGAGCACCACCCGGCGGCCCTCGTGCGCCACCGACGGCACCGCGAAACCGGCCTTCTCCACGAACGGCGCCAGCACCGAACCGCGCGCCTCCTTCACCTGGAGGACCAGCGGCTCACCCCGGTGATCAAGCAGCAGCACGACATACGAACGCGTCCCGACACTGCCTGTCCCGACCACCCGGAAGGCCACATCGTGCACGGCGTACCTGGCCAGCAGCGGCAGCCGGTCCTCGGGCAGCGTCTCCAGATAGCCGGCGAGCGAGGAGGCCACCGCCGCCGCTTCCGCATCGGGTATTCGCCGCAGCACCGGCGGCGCGTCCACGAACCGGCGTCCTCCGTCGAGCCCCTGCTCGGTGGCCCTGGCCGCAAACCGTGCGCTGGTGTTCTTACGGGCCTTGGCGGACACCCGCTCCAACGTCCCCAGCAGATCCCGGGCGTCTGTGTGCGAAACCAGCTCCTCGTCCGCGATCGCGTTCCACGCCTCGGTCACCGGCAGCTTCGCCAACAACCGCATCGTGCGCCGATACGCGCCGGCCGCATCGAGCGCCGCGTTCCGACATTCGTCCTCGCCAACTCCCGCCTCCCGTCCCGCCAACACCAGCGACACCGCGAGTCGCTTCACGTCCCACTCCCACGGCCCGTACAAGGTCTCGTCGAAGTCGTTGAGGTCGATGACGAGGCCGCCGCGGGCGTCCGCGTAGAGGCCGAAGTTGGCGGCGTGCGCGTCCCCGCAGATCTGTGCGCCTATGCCGGTGACGGGTGTGGCCATGAGGTCGTATGCCATCAGCCCCGCGGAGCCACGGAGGAAGGCGAAGGGACTGGCGGCCATCCGTCCGACCCGTATCGGCGTCAGTTCCGGCAACCGGCCCGCGTTGGACTCCTCGACGGCCGCCACCGCATCAGGCCGCCCGGCCGCGATCGACAGCGCAGCCTGCTCGGCGCGGGGCAGCCGCTCCCGCAACGCCCGGCCCGCGGCCTTGGGCGACGCCCCCCGCGCAGCAGCCTTCGCAAACCCCGGTACGTACGGCACACGCGACATCGCGCGCCACCTCCCCCTCCACGACCTGCTCCAGTCCGGCCTGACCGACCGGTTCTTTCTCGTTCGGCCATGACGGTACCCACACCACCCGCGGTCCGGCAGGCCCTGTGGATAACTCTCAGTGAGGGGAGGCGAGATGAGAACGGAGGCACTGGATGCGGGTGTGGCGTCGGTGCGCCCTAAACCCCCACCGCCTCCTCCATCTCCTCCTCCAACTCCTCCACCCCGCGCTCCGGGACCGTCGCCGCCACCGCGGCCGCCGCCACCGCCGCCGCATTGGCGGCCGCCGTCGCCTCGGCCGTGCGCCGCTTCCGTTCCGCCAGGCCCGCCACACCGACCACCAGCGCACCAACCACCAGCCATACGGCCAGCGTCCAGACATGTCCGGCCAGGCCGTAACCGTCGAAGTAGACATGGCTACGGGTGCCCTCGACGAAGCCCGCGCCGTTCCAGAACGAGTGCAGGGCGGCAAAGAAGCCGTTCTGCATCTCGGGGCGGAAAATCCCGCCGGAGGACGTGAAGTTGAGCATCACGAACAGCGCCATCACCCCGAGCGTGGTCCAGCGCTTGAGGAACGTGTGCAGACCGGTGCCCACCAGCAGAATGCCCGCGGAGTAGAGCCAGGCCATACCCCATACCCCCCACAGCCCGTGATCGACGAGGTGGAAGACGGGCCCCGCGAACGCCGCCCCGATGGCACTGACCACGAACGACGTACCGACGGCCAGCGCCGCCCGCAGCCGCAGCGGCAGTACGGCCCCGGCGCCGCCGATCACCGCGACCGAGGCGTACGAGCCGATGCTGATCGCGACCAGCAGAAAGAAGATGCCCTGCCCCGTCGGGTCGTCGTCGGCGGTCGGCGCCACGTCCGTGACCTTGAGCGGAAAGCCGTGCTGCGCCGCGATCGGGGTGAAGATCTTCTGCACCACGGACGCGCTGGTGTCGGAACCCGCAGTCGCCACCAGCAACTCGGGCCCCGACGCCCGCACACCGCCGGCCCGGCCACCCGACGTGCCACCAGGCACGCCACCGGACGCGCCGCCGCCTGTCGCACCTCCGGCATCCCCCGTCGCCTTGATCACATACGCGCCGAAGATGTCCTGATGTCTGAGCTGCTCCACCGCGGCGGACCGGTCGCCGACCGTCCGTACCTCCAGATCGCCGCCCGCCTTGTCATTGATCGACTGCGCCAGCAGCTGCGCGCTCTGGCCCGATCCGACGATCGCGACGGGCAGATGATGCGGCGCGGGATCGGCGAACGCGCCCAGATACGCCAGACCCATGCCGACGCACATCAGCAGCGGGGTGATCAGGTGTGTCAGGACATGCCGCAGCCCGGCGGAACGGCCGGACCGATGGGCACCGTGCCGCTCCGTACGGGCCGTACCGGCTGTAGTGGTCGTGGTCGCCGTACGGAGATCGGCGCCACCAGGATCGCTTCGGCGGTGGTCGGGACGGGGGACCGGACTCATGGTGCAGACCTTCTCAGCTGGTCAGTTGGGGTGATCGGCTCGTTGGTTCGTTGGCTCGTCGGTCGGTCGGGGCGGCCACCCGAACGGCGCGCATCGCAGAGCGTGCTCCCAGGGGCGCCGTACGCGACCCACACGAGTTGCTAAATACAACCATCGATTCACGTTGTACTATACAACTACTTCGACGAAAGGCAACCCCGTGCCCCACCGCGACACCTCCATCGAGACGATCCAGCAGGAGATGACCGCATTCGCCAGACGGGCCCGCGCGACCGCCGCGCGGATGCACCCCGAACTGTCGCTGGTCTCCTACACCCTGCTCGCGCACCTCGATGACCAGCACGGATGCCGCGCCACGGACCTTGCCGCGCACTACCTCCTGGACAAGTCCACGGTCAGCCGACAGATCGCCGCACTGGAGAAGCTCGGCTTCGTGGAGCGCCGCGTGGACCCGGAGGATCAACGCGTCCAGGTGCTGCACCCCACGAAGAAGGGCGCCGAGGTACTCGCCCACGTCACCGCGAGCCGCCGCCAGGCATTCCACGAGCGACTGGCCGACTGGGACGAGGGCGACCTCGACCGCTTCGCCACGTATCTACGGCGCTACAACGCCGCCCAGGACCGCCTCGACTGAACAGCGGAACCCGAGCGTACGGAAGACCGAAGAGCGGGAGAAAAGCAGACGGCACCAGTCGGCCAACCGGCCAACCCGCCGCGAACCCACCGCCAACCGACCGGCGAACGCCCCCGCGCCAGCCCAGCCCAGCCCCGACCGCTACTTCCGAAACCGCTCCGGACACTGCCCGCCATCGGCGAGATACGTCTCCGCCCACCGCGACAGCTCCTTGAGGGCGGGCTCGATCCCCCGCCCGGCCTCCGTCAGACGGTAGGACACGCGCAGCGGCGGGCCCTCGTCGACCTCGCGTACAACCAGGCCGGCGGCCGCCAGTTCCATGAGGCGGTCGGAGAGCATGCGCTCGCTGATCCCGGGGATCGCGCGCCGCAGATCGGCGAAATGGACCGGCCCGGGCATCAGAGTGGCGACGATCAGCCCCGTCCAGCGCTTCCCGAACAGCTCGAAGACGCGCGTCATGCCGACGTCGACCTGCCTGCACATCGTCTCGCTGTGGTCCGCCATGCACCCAGGGTACCTTCCTCCCGTTGGCTACTGCAGAAAAGTAAGCTCCTGTGCTATGAATAGTGACGTACGGAATTCAACGACCGTGACACCGCGATTCCCGTGACATCCGTGACACCCGTGACCACCGTGCCGAGCTTCATCCGGCCGCGACCCGAAGGACCGATCCCCATGGCCACCCTTCTGCACATCGACACGTCCGTCTTCCCCGAGGGCGGCTCCGCCTCCCGCGCGGTCACCGCCGCCTTCCGCAAGACCTGGGAGGAGCAGCATCCCGATGGCACGGTCATCTACCGTGACCTGGGCATCGCCCCGCTGCCGCATCTCGACGGCGTCGCCGCCTCCGCCGGCTTCTCCGACCCCGCGACGCACTCCCCCGAGCAGCAGACCGCCTTCGCGCTGCGCACCGAGCTCGCCGAGGAGCTGGAGCGCGCCGACGCGATCCTGATAGGCGCGCCGATGTACAACTTCACGATCCCCTCCACCCTGAAGGCATGGCTGGACCAGGTGATCATCATGGGCCGTACGTCGGGCGCCGAGCCGTCCGCCAAGGGCACCCCGGTGACCGTCGTCGCCAGCCGCGGCGGTTCGTACGCGCCGGGTACGCCCCGTGAGGGCTTCGAGTACGTGCAGAACTACCTGGAGGCCGTCCTCGGCGGCGGGCTCGGCCTGGAGGTCGACTTCATCGTGCCCGAGCTGACCATGGCTCCCGCGAACGAGGCGATGGCCGACCTGATCCCGAAGTACGAGGCTTCCCGCGATAAGGCCCTCGAGGACGCGTCGGCCAAGGCGAAGGCCCTCGTCGACCGCTTCACCGCCTGAGGCCGCACCGGCCGCACCGGGGTGAGGGCCACGGGCATCAGGCACGCGCCTTCCGCCCTCACCCCCGCCCCGGCGCCCTCCCCACCCCCACGGTCACCAGCGCCCCCACCGCAAGCACGCCGCCCAGGCCCATCACGCCCGCGACGCCCCAGCCGTCCGCGGCCCGGCCGCCGGTCAGCGCGCCCAGGGCGATGGCCCCGTTGAACACCGCGACGAACAGCGCGGAAGCCCCCTCCCGGGCCTTCGGCGCCGCCGCCATCAGCCAGGTCTGCGTACTGACCGAGACGCCCCCGTAGGCCAGCCCCCATACGGCCACCACGAGCGCCGCCCCGGGCACCCCCGCGCCCCGCCCCACCAGCGGCAGCAACAACACCGCTCCCGCCAGCACCCCGCAGATCACCAGCAACGTGACCCGCGGCGACCGGGCCGCCCCCGCCCCGGCGGCGAAGTTCCCGATGAGCCCGGCGACACCGAAGGCCAGCAGCAGCGTGCTGATCTGCCCGGCACCGGCACCGGCCACCTCCTCCAGCACCGGCCGCACATACGTGTACGCGGCGAAATGCCCCGTCACCAGCAGGGCCACCAGCAGCAGTCCAGTCCGTACGGACGCCTCGCGGAACAGTCGCAGCACCCCGCCCAGCCGCACCGGCCCGGTGGCCGGCAGGGGCGGCAGCAGTACGGCCAGGGCGACGGCCACCAGTGCGCAGACCGCCGTCATCGCCATGAACGCCGCGCGCCAGCCGCCCAGTTCCCCCACGAACGTCCCGGCCGGCACGCCCAGTACGGAGGCCGCCGCAACCCCGCTGAACACCAGTGACGTGGCCGCCGCCACCCGCCGCCGGGGCACCAGCCGCACCGCGAGCCCCGCCGCTATCGCCCAGACGCCGCCCATCCCCAGTCCCACCAGCACCCGCGCCACCAGCAGCACCACGACATTCGGCGCATACGACGCCAGCAGATTCGCCACCGCCAGCGTCGCCATCAGGGCCGTCAGCACCACCCGGCGGTCCCGCCGCGCCACCAGCAGCGTGAGCGACGGCGCGGCCACCGCCGCGACCAGGCCGGTGACGGTCACCGTCAGACCCGCCGTCCCGTCAGAAATCCCCAGATCACGGCCGATCGGCGTCAGCAGCCCCACCGGCAGCATCTCCGACGTCACCACCGTGAACGTCCCCGCCGCCAACGCCCCCACACCGGGCCAGCCGCCGCCCCGCCCCCTCCGCAACCCGCCCGGCGCCACGGCCAGTTCGCCCGCCCGGCCGCCCGTTTCCTCAGTCTTCGCCATACCTCCAGCCAACTCCCGCCGCCCCACGGGAACAACGGCGAATTCCTCAGCCTTCCATGAACAGGACTCATCGATCGGCCCCCGATGGCCCGGACCAACCCCGCACCCGACCCCTGCCTCAGCCCGCCCGACAGCCCTCAGGCCACCAAGCCCCAAGCCCCATCCCCCGACCCGAAGCCGCCACAGCACCCACCGCACCACCACCCGCCGAAGGCCCCACCCCCTCCATGAGCCCCCCGCACACCACCACCAGCAGCACAGCCACCCCCACCCCCGAGCTCCGCAGCCTCGAACTGCGCGAGCTGGAGTGCTTTCTCGTCCTGTCCGAGGAGCTCCACTTCGGCCGCACCGACGAGCGTCTCCACGTCTCGCAGAGCCGGATCAGCCAGCTGCTGCGCGCCCTGGAGTCCCGGATAGGCGCCCGCCTGATGGACCGCACCAGCCGCCGGGTGAGCCTGACCCCGCTGGGCGAGGAGTTCCGCAGGTCGCTGCGCCCCGCCTACGACGCCCTGCGCGCCACCGTCGAGTCCGCCCGTACCGCCGCCCGCGGCATCGAGGGCCGGCTGACGATCGGCTTCCAGGGCACCGCGGACGGCCGGATCATGCGGGCCATCGACGCCTTCCACGCCCGTCATCCGGACTGCCACACCGAGATCGTCGAGATCCCGCTGTGCGATCCCTTCGGCGCGCTGCGCAGCGGCGCGGTCGACGTGGCCGTCACGCTGCTGCCCGTCGCCGAGCCCGATCTCGTGCTCGGCCCGGTCTTCGCCGCCCAGCAGCAGACCCTGGCCCTGTCCGTACGCCACCCCCTGGCCGCCCGCTCCGGCCTCACCGCCGAGGACCTCGCCGCCATCCCCCTCATCGCCCCGGACGCCCCGGCACCCGCCTACTGGCGCGAGGCCCACGCCCCGACCGCCACCCCCGAGGGCCGCCCGATACCCGCCGGGCCCTGCGTCAGCACCCTCCAGGAGGGCCTCACCCTCGCCGCGGCCGGCCGCGGCGGCATGCTGCTGTGCCGCCCCACCGCCGACTATCACGGCCGCCGCGACCTCACCTTTCTCCCCGTCACCGGCCTCCCGGACTCCGTCCTGGGCCTGGTCCACCACCCCTCCCGCGACACCGCACGCATCCGCGCCTTCCGCGCCACTGTGACGGAAACCACGAACGCCGACGCCCCCACGAACGCCGGCGACTCCAGGAATGCCGAAGCCGCCGCCCGTACGCCGTGAATGCACCGGCCAATGCAGGAAAGAGCGGGAACACCCGGTCCGGGAACTACCGATAAAGCAAAATCGGCTGCATTACGGGACGAAATACACAGGACGCCAGCGCGCTACCACCGCCCCACGCCACAGCACCCGGCCAAACCGACCAACATCATCCACTCCGGAGCGAAAGTGACAAACCCAACACCTCGACGCCCGGCCCCGTCCCGGACCGGAACACAAGAAACCCCCGGTCTCCGGATTTCTCCGGAGACCGGGGGTCTCATCTGTGCGCGAGGGGGGAGTTGAACCCCCACGCCCTTTCGGGCACTGGAACCTGAATCCAGCGCGTCTGCCTATTCCGCCACCCGCGCATGGGTGCTGCCGGTTGATTCTCTCACGAGATCCGGGGCCTTTCGGTCCGGGTCTTGCTGCGAGCGCCTGCCGACATCCAGAAGATTAGCACGGTGTTGAGGGTGCCTTCACACGCCTTTCCCCCGGTCCCCGCGCCACGGCCGCCGGCGGGCCGGCGCGTGCTCCCACCCGGGCATTCGCCGTGGGCACCCACAAGGGGCCACACTCACCGTGTCGCGGAGCCGTGCACGACTCCGCGGTGCCGAACACCGTGTGCGCGGAACCGTGCGCCGCCCCCGTGGCACCCGTACGCTGCCCGCCGTGACCGGAAGGGCGCCTACCCCCGGCCGGTCCGAGGGCTGGACGGTTGCGGGACACTGTGGTGGGGGCACATCTACGATCGCAGTGCTTGAACACTGGGCAAGGAGACAGGCAAGGTCCGGGCAACCCTGTGAGGGGCGACACTCGTCTCCCAGGCGGGAAAGGGGAACCAGCCGATTTCCCGACGCGTGGATACGATCGGTAAGCAGTATCAGGACGACCCGATCAGGACGATCACGACGAAGACTGAGGAAGGAGGTGTCCCGTGGGAGTACTGAAGCGTTTCGAGCAACGTCTCGAAGGTCTCGTCAACGGCACCTTCGCCAAGGTGTTCAAGTCCGAGGTGCAGCCCGTCGAAATCGCCGGCGCGCTGCAGCGCGAATGCGACAACAACGCCACCATCTGGAACCGCGACCGCACGGTCGTCCCCAACGACTTCATCGTGGAGCTGAGCGCTCCCGACTACGAACGGCTGAGCCCCTACAGCGGCCAGCTCGGCGATGAGCTGGCGGGCATGGTCCGCGACTACGCCAAGCAGCAGCGGTACACCTTCATGGGCACGATCAAGGTCCATCTGGAGAAGGCCGACGATCTCGACACCGGCCTGTACCGCGTACGCAGCCGTACGCTCGCCGCCAGCTCGTCCCAGGAGCCCGCCGGACAGCGTGCCCCCTCGGCGCCCCGTGGCCCCCAGCCCGGCGGCGGCCATGTGAGCGCGCCCCCCATGCCCTCGTCCCCGCCTCCCGGCGGGGCGCCGCCCGTACCCCGTACGGCAGCGGCCGGCGCAGGGCCGCAGCCCTATGCGCAGACCCGGCGCTGGGTCGAGATCAACGGCACCCGTCACCAGATCTCGCGTCCGACGCTGGTGCTGGGCCGCAGCACCGACGCCGACGTGAGGATCGACGACCCGGGTGTGTCCCGGCGTCACTGTGAGATCCGGGTCGGAACGCCCCCCACGATCCAGGATCTGGGTTCCACCAACGGCATCGTGGTGGACGGGCAGCACACCACTCGCGCTAGTCTCCGCGACGGCTCGCGGATCGTCGTGGGCAGTACCACCATCGTTTACCGGCAAGCCGAAGGGTGAAGCGGGGGCAATGTCAGAGCTGACCCTCACGGTCATGCGGTTGGGTTTCCTCGCCGTACTGTGGCTGTTCGTCATCGTGGCCGTTCAGGTCATCCGCAGCGATCTGTTCGGCACCCGCGTCACACAGCGCGGGGCCGCCCGGCGCGGCGGGTCCGAAGCGCGTGCGCAGCGTCAGGCCGCGCCGCCCCAGCAGCAGCGCCGCCAGGACGGCGGGCGCGGCAACAACCGCCAGCGTCGCGGAGCGCCCACCAAGCTGGTGGTCACCGAAGGCTCGCTGACCGGCACCACCGTCGCCCTCCAGGGCCAGACGATCTCGCTGGGCCGGGCCCACGACTCCACGATCGTGCTGGACGACGACTACGCCTCCAGCAGGCATGCCAGGATCTACCCGGACCGTGACGGCCAGTGGATCGTCGAGGATCTGGGTTCCACCAACGGCACGTACCTGGACCGGACCCGACTGACGACCCCGACACCGATTCCCCTGGGAGCCCCGATCCGCATCGGCAAGACCGTCATCGAGCTGCGGAAGTAGTACGACAATGAGCGAGCGGAGCGAGCGAGCCGCGACGGTCCACTCGACGGACCCGGGTGTGCTCCCGACCGGAGGGTGGGCAGTGTGGCTCGAGGAGACCGGCTGTACCCCGAACCGACGGGTGAGGTGCGCATGAGTCTGTCACTGCGCTTCGCCGCCGGATCGCACAAGGGCATGATCCGCGAGGGCAACGAGGACTCCGGCTATGCCGGGCCGCGGCTGCTCGCCGTCGCGGACGGTATGGGCGGCCAGGCCGCCGGTGAGGTCGCCAGCTCCGAGGTGATCTCCAGCCTCGTCCAGCTCGACGACGACGTTCCGGGCTCGGACATCCTCACCTCGCTCGGCACCGCCGTGCAGCGCGCCAACGACCAGCTGCGGGTCATGGTCGAGGAGGACGCCCAGCTCGAAGGCATGGGCACCACGCTCACCGCGCTGCTGTGGACGGGGCAGCGGCTGGGCCTGGTGCATGTCGGCGACTCCCGGGCGTATCTGCTGCGCGACGGTGGACTCACGCAGATCACCCAGGACCACACCTGGGTGCAGCGGCTGGTCGACGAGGGCCGGATCACCGAGGAGGAGGCCACCACCCATCCGCAGCGGTCGCTGCTTATGCGGGCGCTGGGCAGCGGTGATCATGTCGAGCCCGATCTCTCGATCCGCGAGGTGCGGGCCGGGGACCGGTATCTGATCTGCTCGGACGGGCTGTCCGGGGTCGTCAGCCATCAGACGCTGGAGGAGACCCTCGCCGGCTATCACGGGCCGCACGAGACGGTGCAGGAGCTGATCCAGCTCGCACTGCGCGGCGGCGGGCCCGACAACATCACCTGCATCGTCGCCGACGTCCTGGACGTGGACGGCGCGGACACGATGGCCGGGCAGCTCAACGACACCCCGGTGATCGTCGGCGCCGTCGCCGAGAACCAGCACCAGCTCAGCGACCCCAGCACGCTCCAGACGCCGGCCGCCCGCGCCGCCGAGCTAGGCCGCCGCGACGGTGCCCAGGCCGCCCCCGGAGGCGCCTTCGGGCCGCCCGGCAGCGGTGGTCCGGACGTCGGAGGCCCGCCGCAGGGCTCCTTCGGCGCGTTCACCGACGAGGATTTCCTCAAGCCGCAGCGGCGCGGGAAGTGGCTCAAGCGGTCGCTGTTCATCGCGCTGGCGCTGGCCGTGGTCGGCGGCGGGCTCTACGGCGGCTACCGCTGGACGCAGACCCAGTACTTCGTCGGCGCCAACGGCAATCACGTCGCGCTCTACCGCGGTATCAGCCAGGACCTGGCGTGGATCTCGCTGAACACCGTGGACGAGGACCACCCCGAGATCGAACTCAAGTACCTACCGCTGTACCAGCGCAACCAGGTCAAGGAGACGATCGCGGTCGACAACCGCACCCAGGCGAGCGAGAAGGTCACCGAGCTCGGCAAGCAGGCCAATGCCTGTCTGGCCAAGGAGCAGCGGGAGGCGGCCGCCGAGGAAGCGGCGCGCAACAAGGGCCGGAAGCCGGGCGGCAAGACCGGCGGCACCACCAAGCCGGGGTCCACCGCGAAGCCCGGGTCCACCGCCAAGCCCGGCTCGGGCGACAAGGCCGCGAAGACGGGCAGCGCCGTCCCGGGCGCGCTCTCCGCGTCCGCGACTCCCACACCCACCACCAGCCAAGCCCCCTCCGAGGAGCAGCAGGAACTGGAAAAGAAATGCAGCACCCAGCAGTGAGGGCGTAGGGGGCCGGACATCTCATGAGCAGTACCAACACGACCACCGTCGGCACCATCGGAGCCCCGAGCCGCCGCAACACCGAGCTGGCGATGCTCCTGTTCGCGGTGCTGATCCCGGTGTTCGCCTACGTCAACGTCGGTCTGGCGAAGGACGGTTCGGTGCCGGCCGGCGTGCTCGGGTATGCGCTGGGGCTGGGGCTGCTGGCCGGTGTCGCGCATCTGGTCGTCCGTAAGTGGGCGCCGTACGCCGACCCGCTGATGCTGCCCATCGCCACCCTGCTCAACGGCATGGGTCTGGTCTTCATCTGGCGGCTCGACCAGGAGCCGGCGATCACCACCAAGCAGCTCGGCGGTGCGATGGCACCGGGCCAGCTGATGTGGTCCACGCTCGGTGTGGGGCTCTTCCTGGCCGTCCTGGTGTTCCTCAAGGACCACCGCGTGCTGCAGCGCTACACCTATATCTCCATGGTCGTGGCGCTGGCGCTGCTGATCGCGCCGGTGTTCTTCCCCGCGCGCTTCGGTGCCCGGATCTGGATCACCATCCCGGGTGTCGGCGGTCTCCAGCCCGGTGAGTTCGCCAAGATCATCATCGCGATCTTCTTCGCGGGCTACCTGATGGTGAAGCGGGACGCGCTGGCGCTGGCCAGCCGCCGTTTCATGGGCATGTACCTGCCGCGCGGGCGTGACCTCGGCCCGATCCTGGTGATCTGGGCGCTGAGCCTGATGATCCTGGTCTTCGAGACCGACCTGGGTACCTCGCTGCTGTTCTTCGGCCTGTTCGTCGTGATGCTGTACGTCGCGACCGAACGCACCAGCTGGATCGTCTTCGGCCTGCTGCTCAGCGGGGGCGGCGCGGTCGCGGTGGCGACGTTCGAGTCGCACGTCCAGGTCCGGGTCCACAACTGGCTCGAGCCGCTGGCCCTGGCCTCCAACGGCGGCGTCACCGAAACCGCGCAGTCGATGTACGCCTTCGGCTCCGGCGGCATCATGGGCTCCGGTCTCGGCCAGGGCTACTCGCGCCTGATCGGCGGTATCGCGCCCAAGAGCGACTACATTCTCGCCACCGTCGGCGAGGAGACCGGCCTGGCCGGCCTGATGGGCATCCTGCTGCTCTACGGCCTGCTGATCGAGCGGGGCATCCGTACGGCGCTGGCCGCCCGCGACCCGTTCGGCAAGCTGCTGGCGATCGGCCTGTCGGGCGCCTTCGCGCTCCAGGTCTTCGTCGTCGCCGGCGGTGTGACGGGCCTGATCCCGCTGACCGGTATGACCATGCCGTTCCTCGCCCAGGGTGGTTCGTCCGTGATCGCCAACTGGGCGCTGGTCGCGATCCTGCTGCGGATCAGCGACACGGCTCGCCGGCCCGCGCCGGCCCCCGCCCCGTCCACCGACGCCGAGATGACCCAGGTGGTCCGTCCGTGAACAAGCCACTGCGCCGGGTCGCGATCTTCTGCGGCCTGCTCGTCCTCGCTCTGCTGATCCGCGTCAACTGGGTGCAGTTCGTCCAGGGCGACCAGCTCAAGAACGACCCGCACAACCGCCGGGTCGCCATCGAGCGCTACAGCAAGCCGCGCGGCAACATCATCGTGGACGGCAAGGCCGTCACCGGCTCGACGATCACCGACAGCGGCGACTTCAAGTACAAGCGGACGTACAAGAACGGCAAGATGTGGGCGCCGGTCACCGGCTACGCCTCGCAGGCCTTCGACTCCAACCAGCTGGAGAAGCTGAACGACGGCATCCTCTCCGGCACCGACGACAAGCTCTTCTTCAGCCGCACGGTCGACATGTTCACCGGCGGCAAGCAGGCCGGCGGCAACGTCGTGACCACGCTGGACGCCAAGGCGCAGAAGGCCGCCTTCGAGGGGCTGGGCGACAAGAAGGGCGCGGTCGCCGCGATCAACCCGGAGACCGGCGCGATCCTGGCGCTGGCCAGCACCCCCTCGTACGACCCCTCGACGTTCGCCGGCAACAGCAACAAGGACGCCGAGGCGTTCAACGCGCTGCAGAAGAAGAACGACCCGGACGACCCGATGCTCAACCGGGCGCTGCGCCAGACCTACCCGCCCGGCTCCACCTTCAAGGTCGTCACCGCCTCGGCGGCCCTGGAGAACGGGCTGTACACCGACGTCGACGCCGACACCCGCTCGCCGCTGCCGTACACGCTGCCCGACACCTCGGGCATCGAGCTGAAGAACGAAGGCAGCATCCCGTGTGAGAACGCCAGCCTGCGGACGGCGCTCCAATACTCCTGCAACACCGTCTTCGGCAAGATCAGCGCGGACCTCGGCAACAAGAAGATGAAGGCCGAGGCGGAGAAGTTCGGCTTCAACAACTCGAAGATCGATACTCCGGTCCGGGCCGCTGAGAGCATCTTCCCCACGGACAACCGGCCGCAGAACGCCATGGCGGGCATCGGCCAGGCTTCCAACCGCGCCACTCCGCTGCAGATGGCCATGATCGCCTCGGCGGTCGCCAACAACGGCAAGCTGATGAAGCCGTACATGGTCGAGCAGCTGGAGGCCCCGAACCTCAATGTGGTCCAGCAGCACACCCCGCAGGTGATGAGCCAGCCGCTCACCCCGGAGAACGCGCAGAAGATCCAGAGCATCATGCAGACCGTGGTCCAGAAGGGCACGGGAACCATGGCCCAGATCCCCGGCGTCACCGTGGGCGGCAAGACCGGTACGGCGCAGCACGGCGAGAACAACAAGGACAACCCGTACGCCTGGTTCATCTCGTACGCGAAGACCTCCAAGGGAACCCCCGTCGCGGTGGCCGTCGTCATTGAGGGATCCGACACACTCCGCAATGACATCGCAGGCGGCAAGCTCGCAGCTCCGATCGCCAAGAGCGTTATGGAGGCGGTCATCGAGAGCAACAAGTGATGCGGGCCGTGCCAATACCGGTCGGATATCAGGTTGCGACAGCGACCCGGTCCGGTACGGCGCGCCGGGTACGGTATGCCCGGACAGCACACCGCCGGACCACACACGGGTGCGGTCGGGACTGACGGAGAGGGCTGGAGAAGCTTATGGAAGAGCCGCGTCGCCTCGGCGGCCGGTACGAGCTGGGGTCGGTGCTCGGCCGCGGTGGCATGGCGGAGGTCTACCTCGCCCATGACACCCGTCTGGGCCGCACCGTCGCTGTGAAGACGCTGCGGGCCGACCTCGCCCGCGATCCGTCTTTCCAGGCCCGGTTCCGCCGTGAGGCCCAGTCGGCCGCCTCGCTGAACCATCCGTCGATCGTCGCGGTGTACGACACCGGCGAGGACTACGTCGACGGGGTCTCGATCCCGTACATCGTCATGGAGTACGTCGACGGCTCCACGCTGCGTGAGCTGCTGCACTCCGGACGCAAACTGCTGCCCGAGCGTTCGCTGGAGATGACGATCGGCGTCCTGCAGGCGCTGGAGTACTCCCACCGCGCCGGCATCGTGCACCGTGACATCAAGCCGGCCAACGTCATGCTGACCCGCTCCGGCCAGGTCAAGGTCATGGACTTCGGTATCGCCCGGGCCATGGGCGATGCCGGGATGACCATGACGCAGACCGCGGCGGTCATCGGCACCGCGCAGTACCTCTCGCCCGAGCAGGCCAAGGGCGAGCAGGTCGACGCCCGCTCCGACCTGTACTCCACCGGCTGCCTGCTCTACGAGCTGCTCACCGTCCGGCCGCCGTTCGTCGGCGATTCGCCGGTCGCGGTGGCGTATCAGCACGTCCGCGAGGAGCCGCAGAAGCCCAGCAACTTCGATCCCGAGATCTCGCCGGAGATGGACGCGATCGTCCTGAAGGCGCTGGTCAAGGACCCGGACTACCGCTATCAGTCGGCCGACGAGATGCGCGCCGACATCGAGGCGGCGCTGGAGGGCCAGCCGGTCGCCGCGACCTCCGCGATGGCCGCGGGCGGCTTCGACCAGGACCAGCCGACCACGATGCTGCGTCCGCAGGACGGCGGCCCGAAGACGTCCATGCTTCCGCCGATGAACGCCGACGACGGGGGCTACGGCTACGACGACCGCGCCGACCGGCGTCGGGGCGGCCAGAAGAAGAGCCGTACCTCGACGATTCTGCTGGTGCTCGCGGCGGTGCTGGTGCTGGTCGGGGCGATCTTCATCGGCAAGGCGATGTTCACCGGTAGGGACGTCGGCAGCAAGGAGCCGCTGATCAACCTCGTCGGCAAGACGCTGAACGAGGCCAAGACGTACGGGCAGAACGGCAACTTCAAGGTCGCCGTGGGCGGCCGCAAGCCCTGCGACAACACCACGAAGGGCCATATCACCTCGCAGTCCCCGGACGCCGGGACAAAGATCAACAAGGACGACACGGTCACGGTCACGCTGTGTACGGGGCCGGTCAAGGTGCGGATCCCCGACGTGGGCGGCAGCTCGTTCGAGAACGCGCAGAAGGATCTCGCGGACAAGGGCTTCCGCAACGTCGTTCCGGAGTACAAGGTCTCCGATCGCACGCCGGGCACCGTCATCGGTCAGGACCCCCCGGCCCAGACCCAGGTGGCCAAGGACACCAAGATCACGCTGACGGTCGCCCGGGAGAACCCGAAGGTGCCCGTCCCGGACGTTACGGGCCAGGACATCGCGGCGGCCACGAAGCAGCTGCAGGACAACGGCTTCAAGGTCACCCCGACCGATCAGGAAGTCACCGACCCGAACCAGGTTGGCAAGGTTCTTAAGCAGGACCCCACGGGCAACACCCAGGCCAAGCCCGGCTCCACCATCACGCTGACGGTCGGCAAGGCCCCGGCGCAGACGCCGATTCCCAACGTCGTCGGCCAGAAGGTGAAGGACGCGAAGAAGACCCTTCAGCAGGCCGGCTTCAACAACGTCCAGATCGCAGGCCCGCAGGACGACAACGCCCAGGTGACCGGGCAGAACCCGCCGGCGGACCAGCCGTCCGACCCCAGCAACACCACCGTGATCCTGACGACCCAGGGCGGCGGCAACGGGGGCAACGGCAACGGCGGCCTCTTTGGCGGTGCCTTCGGGGGGAATTAACACCCCACGGCAGCGTCACAGCGTCGTACGACAAGGCCCCGGCAGCCCGTGGAGGGCGGCCGGGGCTTCGTCGTCGGCGGGGTGCTCGGGAAGGGCGATAAGCCTTGGGCAGACCCGGCCTAGCGGAGTTCCTCGGGCGGGGTGCGGTCCGCGTCGACCTTTTCGGTGCGCACCAGCTCGCCCCAGACGATGTAGCGGTAGTCCGAGGTGTAGACCGGCGTGCAGGTCGTCAGCGTGATGTAGCGGCCGGCCTTGTGCTTGCCGGATTCCTTGGGGATGTTGTCGAGCACATCGACGTTGTACTTCGAGGTCTGGCTGAGCACGGCGTAGACCTTGTAGATGTACCAGGTGTCCCGGGTCTCGAAGACGATCGGGTCGCCGTCCTTGAGCTTGTCGATGTTGTGGAACTTCGCTCCATGGCCGTCGCGGTGCGCGGCGAGGGTGAAGTTCCCCTTCTTGTCCTGCGGCAGCTCCGACTTGACCGGCTTGGTGTAGTAGCCGGCGACCCCCTCGTTGAGGATGTCGGTGCCGGTGCCCTTCTTGACCAGCACCTCGCCGTTGTCCATCGCGGGGACATGCAGAAAGCCGATGCCGTCCTTGGTGTCCAGTTCGCCCGGGCCCTTGGGGCCGCTGTGGTGGTCGGCCTTCGCCCAGTGCTGGCGTACCGCGTCGCTCTGCTTGTGTGCCTCGCGGTCGGCGAGGACATTGGTCCACCACAGCGAGTAGACGACGAACAGGGCCAGGATCAGTCCGGCCGTGATCAGCAGTTCACCGATGACGCTGACGACGGAGGCGGCGATCCGCCACCCGCGGCGCGGCTTCGGCGACGGCTCGGAGGGGTCGGTGTCCTCGTCATGTCCGGTCGCAGTCACCGTGTCATACCCCTCTTACGTCCGTTCAGCCGGTGAGCGCCGGCGGTTTGCCTTTGCTCCGCGGGCGCTCATCGACCATCTTGCCCCAGACGATCATCCGGAAGGTACTGGTGAACTCCGGAGTACAGGTCGTCAGCGTGATGTAGCGCCCCGGGCCGGTGAATCCGGAGCCGGGCGGCACCGGGCCGATCACGCTGGTGTTGCTCGGAGACGTCTGCGGGAGGACGCTCTCCATCTCGTAGGTGTAGTACGCGCTCTGCGTCTCGACGACGATCTTGTCGCCCTTGGTGAGCTTGTTGATATAGCGGAACGGCTCGCCGTGGGTGTTGCGATGGGCGGCCAGCGCGAAGTTGCCCTTCGTGTCCCAGGGCATGGCGGTCTTGATCCCGCTGCTCTTGTCGTAGTGGCCGACCATGCCGTGGTCAAGCACATTGTGCTTGTCGACGCCCTCCGCTATCGGCGCCTTCACATCGAGCTTCGGGATGTAGATGATGCCGAAGCGCTCGCCGACCGCGAGGTTCTTCTTCTCCCCACCGCCCTTGTCCCACTGGTGCTGGAGGGTGGTGGCGGCGCCGCCCGCCTCCTCGTCGGCCATCACATTCGTCCACCACAGCTGGTAGGTGACGAAGAGCAGCATCAGTATGCCGAGGGTGATGAAGACCTCGCCCACGGCGCGGCTGACGATCAGGCTGAAGCTCTCTTTGGCGGCGCGTGCGGCGCGTCGGGCCTCCAGCCGGGAAGTAGGGGCAGGAGGCGGGTCGGCGGCGGCTTTGACGGTCGTGGCGGCTTTGGCTGCGGCGGAAGCCCCCGCACCGTGCCTGCCGCGTCTTCCACCCCGCTTGGCGGCCTCCTGCGCAGCCTTGCGCCGGGCCGCCCGCCCGCCGGGGGCGGGTGCCGACGATGTTTCACGTGAAACAGTGCCGTCGCCCGATGTTTCACGTGAAACATCGGCACGGTCGACGGTTTCACGTGAAACATCGTCGCCGTCGTGGTCTGCGTCCGCTTCTTTGGCCTGGCGCAGCGCCATGGTCTCGTCGTCCCGCTGCGACGCGGCGATCGTCTTGGCGATCGACTCGGCGGCCGCATAGGTCGCGTACGAGGGGACGTAGCCCTCATCGGAGTGCCGGGCGGGGCTCTGTGCGCGCGGGGCGCGTGGTTCCGGCGAGCTGTGCGGCCGGAACCAGGGCGAGTTCTCGCTCGGGGCAGGCCGTGCGCTCTCGCTCGCGGCATGCCTGCCCCGCCGCGAGGGTTGATCAAAGGGGCTGGGCGCCGGTGTCTGGGAGCGCTGGGGCGAGGGTCCGGGGAGCGGGTCGTTCAGCGGGTCGTCGAGCTGCCCTACGGCCGCCTCGAACGCGGGATCACCGTACGGATCCGGCGGGTCGTACGGTTCCTGCGGCGCATGGGGCCGCTCGGACGCATACGGCTGCTCGGATTCGTACGGCTCATAGGGTCTCCCTTCACGCTCCGGGCGCAGGGACGTCACGCGCCGGCCTTGCCGACCACCGGGGCAAGCCCCGCGGACCGCCCCAGGGCTCCCTCGTCGCCGCACTCCACCAGCCAGTTGGCGAGCATCTTGTGGCCCCACTCCGTGAGCACCGACTCGGGGTGGAACTGCACGCCCTCCACCGGGAGTTCGCGGTGCCGCACGCCCATGATGATGCGTCCGCAGGGGGCGTCCTCGGCCTCCGTCCAGGCGGTGACGAGCAGTTCGTCGGGGACGGTGTCCGGCTCGATGGCCAGGGAGTGATAGCGGGTGGCCGTGAAGGGGGAGGGCAGGCCGGAGAAGACCCCGGCGCCCTCGTGGGCGACGAGCGAGGTCTTGCCGTGCAGAAGCTCGGGGGCCCGGTCCACCACGCCGCCGTAGGCGACCGCCATCGATTGCATGCCCAGACAGACGCCGAACACCGGGACGCCGGTTTCCGCGCAGTGCCGGACCATGTCCACACACACGCCGGCCTGCTCGGGCGTGCCGGGGCCGGGCGAGAGCAGCACGCCGTCGAACCCGTCCTGCGCGTGCCGCGGCGCGACCTCGTCATTGCGCAGTACCTCGCACTCGGCACCGAGTTGGTAGAGGTACTGGACGAGGTTGAAGACAAAGCTGTCGTAGTTGTCGACGACGAGAATCCGTGCGGTCATCGGAGTGCCGCCATCCCTTCATTGACCGTGACGTCATTGAAGGGCAGCAGCGGCTCCGCCCACGGAAAGACGTACTGGAAGAGCACAAAGACGACCGCCAGCACCAGCGCCACTGAAATCAGCGCCTTCACCCATACGTTGCCCGGCAGATGCCGCCAGATCCAGCCGTACATGCGCTCGCTGTCCCCTTGCCGATGCCGATGACGTTGTCGATTGCCCCACCAGAGTAAGGGGCCGGAGGGGTCGCTGGTGGGTCAGCCGGTCAAAGCCGACGGCCTTCCCTGTGTGACGGGTTGGGTGGAATCCAGATGGGCCCAGGCGATCAGCCGGTGACTGTGGCCCCATTCCGGTTCACAGGTGGTGAGGGTGAGATAGCGTCCCGGGCCGTTGTAGCCGGATTTCGCCGGTACCGGGTCGATCACGCCGATGTCGTCGGGCAGCGTGGTGTAGGGGCGGTTGTCGATGCGGTAGGTGAACCAGGTCGTGCCGTCGGTGAGCACCACGGCGTCGCCGGGACGCAGCTGTGGGAAGTCCTTGAAGGGGTCGCCGTAGGTGCGGCGGTGCCCGGCGACGGCGAAGTTGCCGGTCCGGCCGAGCCGCGCGGTGTGGTCGTAGTGGCCCAGGCCCCGATGAAGGACGTCGGGCGCGGTGCCTTCCAGTACGGGCTTGGCCCAGTCCGCGCCGAGCCGCGGGATGTACATCACGGCGAAGGAGGCGCCCTCCTTGTAGGGGGCGGGCGGCTTGGGCTCGGTGGGTGCGGGGTCGCTGTCGTGGGCTGCGACCGGACCGGTCGACCACTGTTGCTGGAGCCTGCCGATCTCGCCGTCCATGGCGCTGTCGGCCCGTACGCCGGTCCAGAAGAGCAGGTAGACGACGAAGAGCACGATCAGCGCACCGGCGGTGACACAGATTTCGCTGAGCGTCCGTACGATCCAGCGCACCGTGCTCCGGCTCCGCACCGTCATCCGGCCCCGCCCTTCCCGCCGCCCCGCGGCGCGCGGGCTACGGCTTCACAGGCTGTGCGTAGTGGAGGTCCACTGTGCCGGAGTAGCCGGGAAGAGTCACCGTCTCGTGCTGATCGACTTTCCAGCCCAGGCCGTAGGCGTTCACATACTGGAGGTAGTTCTGGATGGCGGGCGAGGCGGTGAGCGCCCGGGCGAGGGCGGCGCGGTCGCCGACCGCGGTGATGGTGTACGGCGGGGAGTAGACCCGGCCCTGGAGGATCAGGGTGTTGCCGACGCAGCGCACGGCGCTGGTGGCGATCAGCCTCTGGTTCTTGACCTGGATGCCCTTGGCGCCGCCCTGCCACAGGGCGTTCACCACGGCCTGTAGGTCCTGCTGATGGATGACCAGGTCGTTGGGCTGGGGTTCGGGAATGCCGGGGATCTTGGCGGTGGCGTCGGGCGGGGCATCGGTGAGGGTGACGGTCAGGCCCGGGCCGGTCAGCGGCTTGGTACCGGCGTTCTTCTCCAGGGCCTTGAGCTTGGCGTCCTCGGCCTGGGAACTGCCGTTGTCGCGCTGGGCGAGGGCGTCGACGCCCTGTCGCAGGGCGGCGTTGCGGTCGTCCTGGGCGCCGTTTTTGTGGCTGCGTTCCTGGATGAGGTCGGACAGGCGCAGCATGGAATCGTCCGAGCGCAGATTGGTGCCGCGGGCGGTGTCGAAGCTGAGCCAGAACAGCAGGCCGGCGAGGGCGAAGACGGTGAGGGTCAGAATCCGTACCGGCCGCAGCCGGGGCCGGGCGGGGCGACCTGGGGAGTTCGCGGAAGTGCTCAACGTACCCTTACTCCTTACGACGCCGCGGAAGCACTACGCTAACGGACGCCACGGGCGAGGAATCGCTGCCCACCGCTTCCTCTCCCGGCAGCCCTTCCGTACCGTCCCCGCGCAGGTGGGGGCAGCCGCCCGCTCGCGCCCTGCCGAGAGCGGGGAGCAGCATCGACAGGAGTGTTCCTCGTGCCGAAGTCACGGATCCGCAAGAAGGACGACTTCACCCCGCCTCCGGCGAAGACCACGAATCTGAAGATGAATTCAGGCCGTGGCTGGGTGGCGCCCCTGATGCTGGCGATGTTCCTGATCGGGCTCGCCTGGATCGTGCTCTTCTACGTCTCCGAGGGCAGTCTGCCGATCAAGGCCCTCGGCAACTGGAACATCGTGTGCGGCTTCGGCTTCATCGCGGTGGGGTTCGGCGTCTCCACCCAGTGGAAGTAGCGCGGGCCCGGCGGTGGGCCGGATCCCGTCACGGCGTTGCCGGACCGGCCCGGATGCCCGTCCGGCAAGCCCTGCCCAAGGCCATCCACACAGTTATCCACAGGCGGGGAAAACTTCAGAAGATCTGTGGATAACCCTCGGGAGGTTGACGCCGGTGTGATCGGCGACGACCGGCCCCCGCCGCTGTCATCCCCCGTCCCGACTGGGGAAACGCAGGTCAGCAGGGCACCGTACGGGCGTTCCCCACAGCTTGCACAAGATCCGCCACGCATTGTGGACAACCTGGCGCGGCGGGCTTTTGACGGCCCTCAGCCCACCAGCTGAAGGGTCCGTACCCACACCACCGCGACGATCGCCAGCAGCGCCACCGCGCACGTCGCGGCCTGCACCAGATTCCGGCGTCCCCGCGGCGCATGCACCATGCCGTACGCGACCGCGGCGCCCACGACCAGGCCGCCGATGTGCGCCTGCCAGGAAATGTTCGGCCAGGTGAAGGTGAAGACCAGATTGAGGCCGAGCAGGATCAGCACCGGCTTCATGTCGTAGCGCAGGCGGCGCATCAGGACGGCGGTGGCACCCAGCAGTCCGAAGATCGCGCCGGAGGCGCCGAGGGAGAATCCGGCGGGATCGGCGACCAGATACGTCAGGGCGCTCCCGCCGAGCCCGGACAGCATGTACAGGGCGGTGAACCGCAGCCTGCCGAGCGCCGCCTCCAGGGGCGGGCCCAGCCACCACAGGGAGAGCATGTTGAAGGCGATGTGCGGGATCTCCTGGTGCAGGAACATCGCGGTCACCAGGCGGTACCACTCGCCCTCGGCAACCCCCTGGGGCAGATAGCCGGGAGGGGTGCGGCCGAGCATGCCCAGTTCGCTCAGCAGCCGGGCGCCCTCGGCCCGCACCGCGATGAAGACCGCGACATTGAGGCCCATCAGGATCAGGGTGATCAGCCGCGGATTGGCGGCGATGGCGCTGCCCGCGAGAGTGCGCGGCTGAGTCGCGGTCGCCGAGCGTCCGGTGCCGCCACCGCTGCGTACACAGTCCGGGCAGTGGAATCCGACCGAGGCGCTGACCATGCAGTCCGGGCAGATCGGCTTCTCGCAGCGGGTGCAGTGGATACCGGTCGTACGGTCCGGATGGCGGTAGCACGCCGGCAGGCCGTCGCCGCCCCGGGCGTCCTTCGGCTCCTGTGGGCTGCCTGGCACCTGGTCCATCGGTCCCCTCGTCGTCCTCTCGGCCTGAGCGCGTCGGAGCGCCGCCTCTCGCGCCCGTCGCCCGACCAACCGCCCCGGTCGTGCTTCGCGCCCCGCCTGATGTACGACCGGGCGGGGCGCAATGGTTCCCCGAGCGGGACGCTATCGGTCCGGGCTCGGGCCGCGGGACTCGCTCAGGCTTCGCGGGTCTCGATGACGACCGACTCGATGACGACGTCGTTCACCGGGCGGTCGGTCCGCGGGTTGGTCTGGGCGGCGGCGATGGCGTCCACGACCTTCTTGCCGGCATCGGTGCTGACCTCACCGAAGATGGTGTGCTTGCCGGTCAGCCAGCTCGTCGGCGCGACGGTGATGAAGAACTGCGAGCCGTTGGTGCCCGGACCGGCGTTCGCCATGGCGAGCAGGTAGGGCTTGTTGAAGGACAGGTCGGGGTGGAACTCGTCCCCGAACTGGTAGCCGGGGCCGCCGGTGCCGTCGCCCAGCGGGTCCCCGCCCTGGATCATGAAGCCACTGATCACACGGTGGAAGACCGTGCCGTCGTACAGCTTGTCCGTGGACTTCGTGCCGGTGGCCGGGTGAGTCCACTCGCGCTCACCATTGGCGAGCTCAACGAAGTTCTTGACCGTCTTGGGGGCATGGTTCGGCAGAAGCCGAATCTCGATGTCGCCCTGGTTGGTCTTCAGGGTGGCGTAGAGCTGTTCAGCCACGATCTACCTTCCATAAGTCTTCACTGGCGGTTACCGATCCTCGCACGAACCCCGTCCGCCGTCGCCCGGCACCACCTCCGGGCAGCCTTCGTACTGATTTCTTGCCGCTGCTCCCGTTTCGGCGCGATGTGACGGACCTGCGCAACCGGGCGCGCGAGGGCGCAAACCGTGGCATTGTCGTCACAAGGCTCCGGAAGGTTCCCCTGACCCGGATGCCCGCTCGTACATGCCTTACGACAGGTGAGCGGGCATGATCTCCAACCGGGCGGACAGGCGACACAGCAGATATGGGGACCGCCCCACAGCCCCGGACACGCCACCGAGGAGGAGGATCCCGTGACCCGCAAGAACAGCGTGCGCGCCGCGACCGGTACGGCGAAGGACAGCGTGCGGCACGCCGCGGAGGTGGTGGCTCCGTATGCCGGTACGGCGAAGGACGCCGCCGTGCACTATGCACACGAGGCCCGTACCCGTATGGGCCCCAAAGTGGCCGAGGCCGCGCACCAGGCTCGTGCGCAGTACGAGGCACATCTTTACCCGCGTCTGGAGCACGCCCGTGAGGCGCTGCCGCCCAAGGTGGACGCCGCGGCCTGCCGTGCCGCCGGCCGGACCCGCAAGGCCGCCCGGCAGGCGGCCGAGTACACCGCGCCGCGGCTGGAGCACGCGGTGAGCAGCGCCCGCGCGGCCGCCGAGCCGGTGCGCGAGGAGGCCCTGGCGCGAGGCACCGCCGCACTCGCGGCGCTGCGCGGCCAGGTGACGGCCGCCGAGATCACCAGGCTCCAGAAGAAGCATCACCGCCGCGCCTGCGCCGGCAAGGTGGCCAAGCGGCTGGCGGTGCTGGGTGCCCTGGTGGGCGGCGCGATCGCCGCCTGGAAGTGGTGGGACAGGCAGGCCAACCCGGACTGGCTGGTCGAGCCGCCCGCTCCCACCGAGGTCGGCGAGCGCGGCCGCCTGGGCGCCGTCGACGGCAGCGAGGGCGCCTCCCTCGACCCCGAGGTCCAGGCCAAGCAGAACGAGGACGAGGCCGACGAGCGCGGCGGTGGCACCTCCGCCTGACGCCCCGCACCCTCTCGACGGGCCGTGCCCGCCGACCCCTCAACGGGGCGGCGGGCACGGCCCGTTGGCGTCCTCCGCAGGCCCCGTGGCGAAGGCCACACGGCCGCCGCCGGGCCTTCGCCGGGGCCTCCGAAGCGGCCCTGTCCGCACAGCATGACGCAGCGTCATGACCCGTGCGTCCAACCAGGTGAAACACGCGCCTTCACGGTCACCAAGCGTGCTGAAAAGCATATTGACGGGTTACCTCGTGCCTGCCCATCGGTCGTGGTGTGCACTGCTCCACGGCCGCTGTCGGAGCACAGCGGAGGAGTACCGTCATGTCGTCGCGTTTCGTCAAACGGTCCATCGAAGCGATCCTGCCCGTACTGATCGTGCTGCTGAGCGCCCCTGGCCTCGCCACCCGGGCCGTCGCGGCGGCCGCACCGCCAACGGCACCAGCGGACACCGACTGGGAGGCGATCGCCGCCTGCGAGAGCAGCGGCCGCTGGCACATCAACACCGGCAACGGCTACCACGGCGGCCTCCAGATCGCCCCCACCACCTGGCAGGCCTACGGCGGCAAGCGCTATGCCCCGCGCGCCGACCTCGCCTCCCGGTGGCAGCAGATCGCGGTCGGCGAGCGCATCGTCGAGGACCGCGGGCTGGCGCCCTGGCCGAACTGCGGCCACTACGGCCTGTCCGGCTCCGATGAGTCCGACAACGGCGCAACGGTCACCCGCCGCCACTCGTCGACACCCCGCCACTCACGCCCGTCGTACCGGCGCGGCCACCTGGCGGCCGGTGCCCGCACCGGCCGCCACTACATCGTGCAACAGGGCGACTGTCTCTCGGCCATCGCGCACCACCGGCGCATTCGCGGCGGCGCCCGGGCCCTGTACGAGATGAACAGGCGGACCCTCGGCGCGAACCCCGACCACATCTACCCGGGACAGCGGCTGCACCTGCACGGATGACAGCAGCACGCGCCCGGACGTCTTTGCGCGCACGAAAATGCCCTCTGACCTGTGTTTTCACAGATCAGAGGGCATCGGGCGGTGGAGCCTAGGGGAGTCGAACCCCTGACATCTGCCATGCAAAGACAGCGCTCTACCAACTGAGCTAAGGCCCCTTTCGCGGACCAGGGTACCTGGTACCCGACCGCTTTCCCGACCGGGTATCGCCGCACCCCGCCACTCTCCGTAGGATGCTTCGCGAGATTCGCGGCAGCGAAGCGCGATCGGGGAGACAGGGGAGACGCATGGACGCAGCACAGCAGGAAGCCACCGCGCGAGCCCGGGAGCTTCAGCGCAGTTGGTACGGGGAGCCTCTGGGTGCGCTGTTCCGCCGTCTCATCGAGGATCTGGGCCTCAACCAGGCCCGGCTCGCCGCCGTACTGGGACTGTCCGCCCCGATGCTGTCGCAGCTGATGAGCGGGCAGCGCGCCAAGATAGGCAACCCGGCCGTGGTGCAGCGTGTCCAGGCGCTGCAGGAACTGGCCGGGCAGGTCGCGGACGGCAGCGCCAGCGCGGCTGAGGCCACCAATCGGATGGAAGAGATCAAGAAGACGGCCGGCGGTTCGGTGCTCAACAACACCACGCAGCAGACGTCGTCGACGGGGGCCACCACCGTGCGGCGGGTGGTGCGGGAAATTCAGTCGCTGCTGCGGTCGGTTTCCGACGCCGGCGACATCATCGATGCAGCGAACTCCCTCGCCGCCACTCACCCCGAACTGGCAGAGTTCCTCAGGGTCTACGGTGCGGGCCGCACCGCGGATGCGGTGGCGCACTACGAGGCGCACCAGAGCTAGCCACAGCGGAACGCGGACGCGGAACGGGGCCTCATGGGTGAGATCTTCTCCGGTCGGTACGAGCTGGTCGACCCGATCGGACGAGGCGGCGTCGGCGCCGTCTGGCGCGCCTGGGACCACCGGCGGCGCCGCTATGTCGCGGCCAAGGTCCTGCAGCAGAGCGATGCCCACACCCTGCTGCGCTTCGTACGGGAACAGGCGATGCGGATCGATCATCCGCATGTCCTGGCCCCGGCGAGCTGGGCGGCGGATGACGACAAAGTGCTGTTCACCATGGATCTGGTGCACGGCGGCTCGCTGGCGCATCTGATCGGCGACTACGGCCCGCTGCCGCCCCGGTTCGTGTGCATCCTGCTGGACCAGTTGCTGGCCGGGCTGACGGCGGTGCACGCGGAGGGCGTGGTGCACCGCGACATCAAGCCGGCGAACGTGCTGCTGGAGGCCACCGGCACCGGCCGTCCCCATCTGCGTCTGTCGGACTTCGGCATCGCGATGCGCAAGGGCGAACCGCGGCTGACCGAGACCAACTATGTGGTGGGTACTCCCGGTTACTTCGCGCCGGAGCAGATGCTGGGCGCCGAACCGGACTTCCCGGCGGATCTGTTCGCGGTCGGTCTGGTCGCGCTGTATCTGATCACCGGCACCAAGCCCGATGCCGAAGCGCTGGTCCGGCACTTCGTCGAACACGGCATCCCGCATGCCCCCGAGGACGTACCGGAGCCGCTGTGGCAGGTGCTGGCCGGTCTGCTGCACCCGGATCCCGAGGCCCGGTTCAAGACGGCCACCGGAGCGCGCAAGGCGGTGCTGTCGGCGGCCGAGCTGCTGCCGGAGGTGACGATCGAGGACGAGGTCGTCGAGGTCTTCGACCACATCGGGCCGCTGCCCAGCGGGTTCGGGCCCAAGGGACCGCTCGCCTCCCAGGGCGCGTCCGCGGCGGCAGCCGCCGGGGGCTCGATGTCGGACACCGGAAGCTTTCAGCTCGCGCCGCCTGTTTCACGTGAAACATCGCCGTCGGTTTCACGTGAAACATCGTCCACGCCGCAGCAGCCAAGAACCCCGCCGACGCCCACGCCCCCGCCGAGCAGCCCTCCCGGCGCCATGCCCCCGGGATATACGCCCTCCGGCCATACGCCTACGGGCCAGGCCGTGCCCGCCCCGCCGACCACACCGCCACCGGCACCGATGCCGTCGTACGAGCCGACGGCGGCCATCCGGCCGGAGGCCGCGGCGACCCGGCCGTACACGGTGGGACCGCATCCGGTGCCCGCCCCGGCGTCGCCCACTGCGGGCACCCCGGCCGGTGTACGGCCCGCTCCGCTGCCGGAAAGACGGCCGGGACCGCCCGCGAAGGTGGCGGTACCGGTGCTGATCGTCGCGCTGCTGTGCATAGCGGTGGGCATCTGGGCGCTGGCCGTCTCCTGACGGTGCGCCACCGCGGCCCCGCCGGGAGCCCCTCTCAGCCCTGGGGCGGCCCGAACTGCTGGCCGCCACCCCCCTGTTGAGGCGGCCGCGGCTGGGTCGGCTGCTGGGCCTCGTAGGGGAGCCGACCAGCTGCCCCCGATGCCCCCGGCACGGCTGCGGCGCCGGCGGCCTTGCGCCGGGCCACCAGCGTCCAGGCGCCCAGTCCCGTCAGAAGCGCCACACCGGTGCCGATCCCGCCGTAGGCGACCACGCGCAGAGTGCCGCTCTCGGCCTCCTGTGAGTCGGGCGCCATCCCCCCGTCCGGATCGGTATCGGTGAACCTGGGGGCGGGCCCGGCGTAGGTGGGCCCAGCCTTCGCGGCTCCCTTCACGTCCACCCGCAGGGTCAGGTCAGCGCCCTTGGGGAAGTACGACCTGGCCTCGGCGTTGAGGGTGACCTCGAGGTAGTACCAGCCCGGGAACCGCATCGCCTTGGCCGATTCGGTGATGCCGAAGCGGTTTCCGTAGTCGACGGGAGCGGTGAACTCCTTGGCTTGGGCCCCTTGGCCCTCGTACATCACGAAGTTGTCGCTGATGACGACGCCGCGTGCGGGATTGAAGACATTCAGCCCGAGCGCGTCCGCGACAAATCGAGTGGTGCCGGGCTTGGCGGCGTTCGGCAGATCCGCGGTGAGGTTGAGCCGCTGACCCCACGTGACCGGCACCCGGTAGAAGCGGGTCTCCCCGGGCATGATCCGGTCCCGCCAGACGCCGGTGTCGACCCGGCCCGCGTCGTTGAAGCCCGTACCGCCCCGGACCGGGCGCTTGTCCGTGTCGTCGCGCGGCGCGGGGGTCGTGGTGCGGGAGCCGTCGGTCCCTGGAGCGGTGGGAACGGTGCCCTTGACCGGGGGCTCCTGGGCGTAGCCCAGTTCGATCGGCCACGCGGCAGGGCCTGACGTGGGTGATCCCTCGCGGGTGACCACGACGTAGTACAGACCGGCAGCCTTGCACTGCGTCCCCGCGCCCCCGATGTCACGGCTGGCGTAGTCGCCGATGGGATAGGCCGTACCGCCGGCGTGAAAGGACTGCGAACGCTCCGCACTACAGGTGTTGCCGCTGGCGTCCTGGACCTTGACGGTCAGTCTGTCCTTGTACTGCTCGACCTTGGTGCCCGGCCTGGGAGCGGCCACCACCGAGAAGTAGGTGCTGGACTTGGCGTCGAGCTTGACCTCGTAGAACTTCTTCTCGTTGCGCTCGATGTGGTCAGTGTGCAGCCCCGGTTCGAGCCGGGGCGCCTCGTCGGTGCCGGGCTTGCCGGTGATCGGGGTGGCGCCCGGCGCCATCTCATAGGCAGGTACGTCATCGGCGGAGGCCACCCCCACGGTGCCCGGCAGGAGGGCCACCATGGCGAGCGCCGCCGTCGCGGCAATCCCTGTGTGCGTACCGCGCCGCATCACCACGAGCCGCCCCCCGTCGCATCCGAATCGGCACCGTGGGGCCGTGGCTTCCTGCGTGCCCGCAGAAAGGCGAACCCGAGTCCGGCCAGCAGCAGCACGCCGATGCCGCCGAAGACGGCCGCGACCACCGGGCCGGCCGCCCATCCCGCCTCGCCGCCCTGTGTGCCGTCCGGCGAGGATCCGGTGCCGTCCGCCGCGCTCTTGGCGACGGAAGCACCGGCCTGCGGGCCCGCCTTCGCCTTGCCCAGTACGGCGACCCGCAGCACCACACCGATCTGCGCGCTCCGGGCGATCTCGGAGGCGCGGGCGCTCAGCATCACGGCGATGTAGAAATTGCCCTTGTCGTGGACGGGAATGACGTTGGGGCTGCTCTCATAGCGGTTGGTCCAGGCGACCGGGACCGTCCCCATGCTCAGCGACGCCGGCTGCCCGGTGTAGGGGACTTGCGGGGAGAACTCCCCGGTGCCGCTGCCGACCGGTGCCCGAGCGGGGGTGTAGACCTGGGTGCCGCCGTAGGCGAGGGCCGCGGTGTGGCCCTTGAGCGTGGGCTCGTTGGCGAATTGCACGTCATAGCGGAGCTGCTGGCCCCAGCCGACCGGCACCTTGTACCAAAGGGTCTGCGAGGGAAGGATCTTGTCCCGCCAGACGCCCGGAGTCAGGGCACGGGCGTCGTTGAAGCCGGTGCCGCCGGTGACGGGCTTGGGAGGGCTGGTGGGCACCGGGGCGTCCTTGCCGCCCGCACCGTACTCCGGCTCGGACTGCGCGGGCGTGACGCTCTTCTTCAGCGGATGTTCCACGTGAAACATCACCTCGAGCGGCCAGCGCGAGGCATCCGAATCCTTGGCGGCCTTGCGCTCGACGACGAACCAGTAACGGCCCGCCTTGTCGCAGCCGGATCCGCCGTTCACCGAGGGGATGCGGCTCAGGCCGGAGGTGAGCGGGGTGGCGCCCTGCCGCTGTCCGAACAGCTCGTGGGTGGAGTCGCAGGTGCTGTCGATCCCGTAGTCGATCTCGGTGTGCAGGGCGTCGAGAAGGCCGACCGCCGCGCCGGGCTGCGGCACCACCGTCGCCGAGAAATCGGCCGTGGAGGACGCGTCCAGATCGACGGCGTAATAGCGCTTCTCATTCGGCCCGATGCTGTCGAGGTACTGCCCCTCAGCGATGCCGGGCGCATTCGATTTGGTGGGCGTACCGCGGACCTTCGCGCCCTTGAACCGGTAGCCGTCGGCGGAGAGTTGGCCGGCCCTCTGGAGCTGGCGGGCGAGCGCCTGGGCGTCGGGGGCGTCGAAGTACTGCCCGTTGCCGGACTTGGCGATGCACTCCAGCTGCTCCCGGGCCCGGCCGGCGACCTCGAAGCCGATGGTGTCGATGTGCAGATCGACGTGGGCCTTGGCGAGTTGGGCGGCGACCGTGCAGGGCGGCGGCGTCTGGCAGTTGTCCTCACCGTCGGAGATCAGCAGGATCGTGCGCTTGCCGATCGATCCCTGGGAGGGCTTGGGCAGGTCCTGGGCGGCCTTGGTGAGGGACAGTCCGATGGGAGTGTCGCCCTTGGGCCTGACGCCGTTGACGGCGCGTACGAGACCCGTCCGGTCGAGCGGGGCGACGGGCTGGGCGAGCCGGGTGTCGTCGCAGCCGTGGGGCTTGTCGGCGCCGTAGACCCGGAGTCCGGTCGGATAGCCGGCGGGCAGCGCGCCGACCACGGTGCCGACGGCCTTACGGGCGGCGGCGATCCGGGTGCCGCCCGAGCCGTCCTTCTCAGCCATGGAGCCGGAGGAGTCCAGCACCATCACCATGCCGCTGCCCTCGGCGGACGGGGCGGCCGGTGCGGCCACCGCCGGCGTTGTGTGCAGCGGCGTGGCGACCAGCGCCAGCAGCAGCCCGCCGAGCAACGCCACCGCCCCCCTGCGGCGTCGTCGTGCCATGTCCCTCGTCCCCCTTGGGTACCGCCGTGTGCCGCGCGTTTCGTCCCGCACATCAACGCATCCGCGCACCCGCACGTCAACGCACACCGTGACGGCACATACGTCATCTTTGCTAGTGCAAGTTAGTAATGTGCTAACGCAAATTCAAGGGGTTGGCGTCGCAGCCGCGCCACAACGCGGGATCCCCTGCCGCACGGACCACGACGCACGGAACCCCGGCCGCCCAAGGGCAACCGGGGTCCGTACCTGCTGTGCGTTGCGGTCTCACACACCCGAACCTGCGGGCACGGAGTCGGTCGCCTCCGTCCACAGATCCTGCTCGGCGCGATCCGCCTGGATCTGGCGGTACACGAGGAGCCCGCCGATGGCGGCCAGTGCGACCAGGAGAAGCTTCTTCACCGCGCGACCTCGTCTTTCGTTGACGTAGGGGACCTATGTCGGCCGATGATACACACCGACCGATACCGATCGGTTATCTCTGCCGAGCCCGGCTACACCCGGCGTTCTGACCTCGCAGGAGGCTCAACTTCCGCTTCCGGTACGGCGAATCGGCCCGGCGCCTTCGTCCCCACAACGCATCGGCCCGGCCGGAGAGATCTCCGGCCGGGCCGAGTGTGCAGTGCGGCTACCAGGACTTGAACCTGGGGCCTCTTCCTTATCAGGGAAGCGCTCTAACCGTCTGAGCTATAGCCGCGCGTTCGCTGCACCGAAAGATTAGCGCACTTCAGAGGCGTTCCCAAAATCGGTTCGGCAGCGCCTCCGACGGACCCCTCACCAGGGCCGTCACTCGTCCTCGGCGAGGGTGAGCTCCACCCCGCCCACGAAGCCCGCGGACAGGTTGTAGATGAACGCCCCCAGCGTCGCCAGCGCCGTCGCCAGCACCACGTCGATCACCGCGATGATCGACGTGAACAGCAGCACCCGCGGAAGCGACAAAAACGCCTGGAGATCAAAACCGCCGCCCTCGCCCGAGCCGGTCGCCTCGCTGATCGTGCTGCCGACGGTGGAGAAGACGCCCATCGCGTTCATCACCATCCACAGCACCGAGACGGCCACGACGGTGCAGATACCCAGGGCGATGGACAGCAGGAAGCTGACCTTCATCACCGACCAGGGATCGGCGCGCGCCACCCGCAGCCGGGCCTTGCGGGTGCGCGGAACCGTACCGGCGCCCGTACGGGGCTTGCGCACGGCCTGGCTGCCACCGGTGCGGTAGGCCTGCGGAGGCTGGTAGGGCTGGCTCTGGCTGCCCTGAGCAGGCTGCTGGGGCTGCTGGGGCTCTGGTTGCGGCTGACGCGTGTCGGGCACGGTTCCCCCCTGGTTGGAGCCCTCGTCTCGGGGGCCTCCGGACGCGGCGGAGCCACGGGCGCCGTCCTTTGTCACGGTCGCGGGTCCGGACGAGGAATCCTTGCCGACTCCCGGTCCGCCCGCCGTAGCGCCCGTGGCTCCACTCACGCCCTGCTCCTCGTGCTACTCCGCCGTGGGCTCCTCGCCCTCGGCCGCCGTCGGTCCGGCTTCCGTGACCGCCTCGGTCGCCTCGGGGACGTCCCCGTCGACCTCCTCGGCCTCGCGCCCGGCCTCCGCGTTCCGTGCGATGCCGACCACGGCATCTCGCTTGCCCAGGTTGATCAGTTGGACACCCATGGTGTCACGGCCCGTCTCGCGGACCTCGTTGACCCGCGTACGAATCACGCCACCGCCCAGGGTGATCGCGAGGATCTCATCGGTCCCCTCGACCACCAGGGCGCCGACCAGCGAACCCCGGTCCTCCACGATCTTGGCGGCCTTGATGCCGAGGCCGCCGCGGCCCTGGACGCGGTACTCGTCCACCGCGGTCCGCTTGGCATAGCCGCCGTCCGTGGCGGTGAAGACGAACGTACCCTCGCGCACGACATTCAGCGAGAGCAACTGATCGCCCTCCCGGAAGCTCATGCCCTTCACACCAGAGGTGGCCCGGCCCATCGGCCGCAGCGCGTCGTCGGTCGCGGTGAAGCGGATCGACTGCGCCTTCTTGCTGATCAGCAGCAGATCGTCGGTGTCGGAGACCAGCTCGGCGCCGATCAGCTCGTCGTCGCTGCCGTCCCCCTGCTCGCGCAGGTTGATCGCGATCACACCGCCGGAGCGAGGCGAGTCGTAGTCCTTGAGCGGCGTCTTCTTCACCAGACCGGCCTTCGTGGCGAGCACCAGGTACGGCGCGGCCTCGTAGTCGCGGATCGCCAGGATCTGGGCGATCTGCTCGTCCGGCTGGAAGGCGAGCAGGTTGGCCACATGCTGACCGCGCGCATCGCGGCCCGCGTCCGGCAGCTCGTACGCCTTCGCGCGGTAGACCCGGCCCTTGTTCGTGAAGAACAGCAGCCAGTGGTGGGTCGTCGAGACGAAGAAGTGGTCGACGATGTCGTCTTCCTTGAGCTTCGTGCCCCGCACGCCCTTGCCGCCGCGCTTCTGCGAGCGGTAGTCGTCGGTCTTGGTGCGCTTCACATAGCCGCCACGGGTGATCGTGACGACGATGTCCTCCTCGGCGATCAGGTCCTCGATGGACATGTCGCCCTCGAAGGGCACCAGCTTGGAGCGCCGGTCGTCGCCGAACTTCTCGACGATCGCGGCCAGTTCCTCGCTGATGATCTGACGCTGGCGCTCCGGCGAGGCCAGGATCGCGTTGTACTCGCTGATCTTGCGCTGCAACTCGTCGTGCTCGGCGGTGATCTTCTGGCGCTCCAGGGCGGCCAGCCGGCGCAGCTGCATCTCCAGGATCGCGTTCGCCTGGATCTCGTCGATCTCCAGCAGGCCCATCAGGCCCTCGCGCGCCACCTCGACCGTTTCGCTGCGCCGGATCAGCGCGATGACCTCGTCGATCGCGTCCAGCGCCTTGAGCAGGCCGCGCAGGATGTGTGCCCGCTCCTCGGCCTTGCGCAGCCGGAACTTCGTCCGGCGGACGATGACCTCGACCTGGTGGGTGACCCAGTTGCGGATGAACGCGTCCAGCGAGAGGGTGCGCGGCACCCCGTCGACCAGGGCGAGCATGTTCGCGCCGAAGTTGGTCTGCAGGTCGGTGTGCTTGTAGAGGTTGTTGAGGACGACCTTGGCGACCGCGTCCCGCTTGAGGACGATCACCAGGCGCTGGCCGGTGCGCGAGGAGGTCTCGTCGCGGACGTCCGCGATACCGCCGATCTTGCCGTCCTTCACCAGGTCGGCGATCTTCTGGGCGAGGTTGTCCGGGTTGACCTGGTAGGGCAGCTCGGTGACGACCAGGCACTGGCGGTTCTGGATCTCCTCGACCTCGACGACCGCGCGCATGGTGATCGAGCCACGACCGGTGCGGTAGGCCTCCTCGATGCCCTTACGGCCCACGACCAGCGCGCCGGTGGGGAAGTCCGGACCCTTGACCCGCTCGATCAGCGCGTCCAGCAGCTCCTCGTGGGAGGCCTCCGGGTGCTCCAGCGCCCACTGGGCACCGGCGGCGACCTCGCGGAGGTTGTGCGGCGGGATGTTCGTGGCCATACCGACCGCGATACCGGCCGAGCCGTTGATCAGCAGGTTGGGGAAGCGGGACGGCAGGACCGTCGGCTCCTGGTTGCGGCCGTCGTAGTTGTCCTGGAAGTCGACGGTCTCCTCGTCGATGTCCCGGAGCATCTCCATCGACAGCGGCGCCATCTTGCACTCGGTGTACCGCATGGCCGCGGCCGGGTCGTTGCCCGGGGAGCCGAAGTTGCCGTTGGAGTCGACCAGCGGCATCCGCATCGACCACGGCTGCGCCAGGCGCACCAGCGCGTCGTAGATGGAGGTGTCGCCGTGCGGGTGGTACGTACCCATGACGTCGCCGACGACGCGGGCGCACTTGTAGAAGCCCTTCTCGGGGCGGTAGCCGCCGTCGTACATCGCGTACAGGACGCGGCGGTGGACGGGCTTGAGGCCGTCCCGTACGTCCGGCAGCGCACGCGAGACGATGACGGACATCGCGTAGTCGAGGTAGGAGCGCTGCATCTCCGTCTCGAGCCCGACGGGCTCGACGCGCATGCCTACGCCTTCGATGGTGGCGGGCGCGCCCTCGGCGGTCACGCCGTCCGGGGTCACAGGGGGGTTCTCGTCGGCCATGGTGGTTCAAAGTCCTTTCGAGCTGCGGCTGTTGGAAGGGCCGACAGGGCTCAGATGTCGAGGAAGCGGACGTCCTTGGCGTTGCGCTGGATGAACGAGCGGCGTGCCTCGACGTCCTCGCCCATGAGCACCGAGAACAGGTCGTCGGCACGGGCCGCATCGTCCAGCGAGACCTGGCCGAGGACGCGGTGGTCGGCGTCCATGGTCGTCACCCGCAGTTCCTCGGCATTCATCTCGCCGAGACCCTTGAACCGCTGGACCGAGTCGTCCTTGATCCGCTTGCCGGCGCGCTTGCCCTGCTCGATCAGACCGTCCCGCTCGGGGTCGGAGTAGGCGTACTCGAAGTCGTCCCGGCCCCACTTGATCTTGTACAGGGGCGGGCGGGAGAGGTAGACGTGACCGGCCTCGACCAGCGGCCGCATGAAGCGGAACAGGAAGGTCAGCAGCAGGGTGTTGATGTGCTGGCCGTCGACGTCGGCGTCCGCCATCAAGATGATCTTGTGGTAGCGGAGCTTGCTGATGTCGAAGTCCTCGTGCACGCCCGTGCCGAAGGCCGAGATCAGCGCCTGGACCTCGTTGTTCTGCAGGATCTTGTCGACCCGGGCCTTCTCGACGTTGAGGATCTTGCCGCGGATCGGGAGGATCGCCTGGTACTGCGGGTTACGGCCGGATTTGGCCGAGCCGCCGGCGGAGTCACCCTCGACGATGAAGATCTCGCACTTCTCGGGGTCGTTGGACTGGCAGTCGCTCAGCTTGCCCGGCAGCGATGCGGTCTCCAGCAGGCCCTTGCGGCGGGTCAGATCGCGCGCCTTGCGGGCGGCGACGCGGGCGGTGGCCGCCTGGATGCCCTTGCGGATGATGTCCGCGGCCTCGTTGGGGTTGCGGTCCAGCCAGTCGTTGAGGTGCTCGTGGACCACCTTCTGGACGAAGGTCTTGACCTCGGTGTTGCCCAGCTTGGTCTTGGTCTGGCCCTCGAACTGCGGCTCGGCGAGCTTGACCGAGATGATCGCCGTCAGACCCTCGCGGATGTCCTCGCCCGTGAGGTTGTCGTCCTTCTCGCGGAGCAGCTTCTTGTCGCGCGCGTAGCGGTTGATCAGACCGGTCAGCGCGGCGCGGAAGCCCTCCTCGTGGGTACCGCCCTCATGGGTGTGGATGATGTTCGCGAAGCTGTAGACACCCTCGCTGTACTGGGTGTTCCACTGCATCGCGAGGTCGACGGAGAGGTTCCGCTCCTTGTCCTCGGCTTCCACCGAGACCACCGTCGGATGCACCAGCTCGCCCTTGCGCGAGTTCAGGTACTTCACGAAGTCGACGATGCCGCCCTCGTAGTGGTACCGGACGGAGAGCGGGTTGCCCTCCTCGTCCACGTGGTCGGCGCGCTCGTCGCGCAGCGCGATCGTGAGGCCCTTGTTGAGGAACGCCATCTCCTGGAAGCGCCGGGAGAGCGTCTCGAAGCTGTACGTCGTGGTCTCGAAGATGTCCGGGTCGGCCCAGAACGTCACGGACGTCCCGGACTCCTCGGTGGCCTCGTGCTTGGCCAGCGGGGCGGTCGGCACACCCTGCTTGTACTCCTGGGTCCAGCGGTGGCCGTCCGTGCGGACCTCGACTGCCACCCGGGTCGACAGCGCGTTCACGACGGACACACCCACGCCGTGCAGACCACCGGAGACCGCGTAGCCGCCGCCGCCGAACTTGCCGCCCGCGTGCAGCACCGTCATCACGACCTCGACGGCCGGCTTGTTCTCCGACGGCACGATGCCGACGGGGATACCGCGGCCGTTGTCGACGACGCGAACGCCGCCGTCGGGCAGGATCGTCACGTCGATGGTGTCGGCATGGCCGGCCAGCGCCTCGTCGACGGAGTTGTCGACGACCTCCTGCACGAGGTGGTGCAGACCGCGCTCACCGGTCGAGCCGATGTACATGCCGGGACGCTTGCGGACCGCGTCCAGGCCTTCGAGGACGGTGATCGCACTGGCGTCGTACGACTTCTCCACCGAGGAGTCGCCCAGGACGTCGGCCGGAACCCCCTCTTCAGTGGAAGCCGTGTTGTTCTCGTTGAGGTCGCCGGAGTCGGCCACGAAGCGCCCTTTCTGGCACAGCACAAGCCCTTCCGCGCCTGCGGGGCAACCCCAGAAAAGACAGGCGAGAACGGCTGCGTCGTTCGACATGTTCCGCGAGTGGGCGGGATTGCCACCAGTCTACCGGTAGCGCTGACACTCATGGGGGTTTGCAGGCACCTGAGTCGTCATGTGCCGCCCTGAACTGACGTCCGCCGACTCCCCATATTCAAGAAGGGGCCTCAGGACGCTCACACGGGCACTCAGCGCTTCCGACTGTCAACCGCCGGCTACCGTGAGGGGCGTCTCAGGCACCCCATGCGCGGACAGCCGTCGCACGGGAGCGCGAGGCCCGCGCCGTCATCGATGTTTCACGTGAAACATCGGTCGGCGGTACGAGGCGGCAAGGCCGGGCGCGACGATGTTTCACGTGAAACATCGCCCACTGTCCGCGGCCGGGGCCTCGGCGCCGGTGTCTAGCCGTAGGTGTCGCCGGGACCCTTGCTGCCGGGCGCCCGCAGCGACCCGTACCGCCGGGCCGGGCCGCCCGGCCCCAGCACCTTGATCATCTTTACGGTGCCCTGGCCCAGGTCCTCATTGAGCCGACGCACCAGCTGGGGGGCGAGCAGCCGCAGCTGCGTCGCCCACGCCGTGGAGTCGCACTGCACGGTCAGCACCCGGGCGTCCTCGTCGTACCGCTGCGGCTCACAGTGCTGTGCGACCTCGGGGCCGACCAGCTGCGGCCAGCGCCCCATCACCCCGCCGACCGCCGCCGGCGTTTCCCAACCGCGTTCCGTGATCAGCCGGTTGATCGCCGCACCCAGGGGCAGCGGGTCACGGCCGTCCGCCCGCGCACCCGACCGCAGCCCGCCGCGGCGGGCCTGCTTCTTCTGCTGCGCGGCCGCGCCCCGGGCCCGTGCCTGTTCCTTGGCGGCCACCAGCGCCTGCCGGGCCAGATCCACTCCGGACAGCTCGGGAGGCTTGGGCCGGTCGGGAAGTTCCGCGCTCACAAGGTCACCTTTTCCACGGCGCCACCGGACACCGCATAGCGCGCCCCGACCAGCACGCCCGGCACATCGTCGTCCACCGCGGCCGTCACCAGCACCTGCTCGCCCGGCGCCACCAGCTCCGCCAGCCGCTCCCGCCGCCGGGCATCCAGCTCCGCGAAAACGTCGTCGAGGACGAGGACCGGCTCATTTCCCTCGGCCCGCAGCAGGTCGTACGAGGCCAGCCGCAGCGCCAGCGCGTACGACCAGGACTCGCCGTGACTGGCGTAGCCCTTCGCCGGGAGCTGCCCCAGCTTCAGCACCAGATCGTCGCGATGGGGGCCGATCAGCGTCACCCCGCGCTCGATCTCGCTCTTGCGGGCCTCGCCCAGCGCCGCCAGCAGCACGCCGTACAGCTCCTCGCGGCTGGATGCGCCGGCCATCGCCTCGCCCGCCGAACCGCGGTACTCCAGCGCCAGCGGCCCGCCGCCGGGCGCCAGCTGCTCATACGCCTTGTCCGCCAGCGGCTGCAGCGTGGCGATCAGGTCCAGCCGCTGCGCCAGCAGCTCGGCGCCCGCACGGGCCAGATGCTGGTCCCAAACATCCAGCGTCGACAGGTCCATCTGCCGACCGCCGTGCCGCCGCGCCAGCGCCGCCGTCTTCAGCAGGGTGTTGCGCTGCTTGAGGACACGGTCGTAGTCGGAGCGCACGCCCGCCATCCGCGGCGAGCGCGCCGTGATCAGCTCGTCCAGGAAACGCCGACGCTCCCCGGGATCGCCCTTCACCAGGGCCAGATCCTCCGGCGCGAACAGCACCGTCCGCACGATCCCCAGCACATCCCTGGGTCTGACCTGGGAGGAGCGGTTGATTCTGGCGCGGTTGGCCTTGCCCGGGTTGAGCTCCAGCTCCACCAGCTGCTGCCGCTCGCCCTGGGCGATCGCGGCGCGGATGATCGCGCGTTCGGCGCCCATCCGTACCAGCGGTGCATCGGAGGAGACCCGGTGGCTGCCGAGCGTCGCCAGGTATCCGACGGCCTCGACGAGATTGGTCTTGCCTTGGCCGTTGGGGCCCACAAAAGCCGTGACGCCCGGGTCGAGCGGGACCTCGACCCGGGCATACGAGCGAAAGTCGGCGAGCGAGAGATGCGTAACGTGCATGACGTGGTGCGCCGACCTCCCCCGGCTGCGGGTGTTGCGGGTTACTTCTTGCTCTCGACCGCGTGGCCACCGAACTGGTTGCGCAGCGCGGCGATCATCTTCATCTGCGGGGAGTCGTCCTGACGGGAGGCGAACCGCGCGAAGAGCGAGGCCGTGATCGCGGGCAGCGGCACGGCGTTGTCGATCGCGGCCTCGACGGTCCAGCGGCCCTCACCGGAGTCGGCAGCGTAGCCGCGCAGCTTCTCCAGGTGCTCGTCGTCGTCGAGAGCGTTGACGGCCAGGTCCAGCAGCCAGGAACGGATGACCGTGCCCTCCTGCCAGGAGCGGAAGATCTCGCGCACGTCCGTGACGGAGTCGACCTTCTCCAGCAGCTCCCAGCCCTCGGCGAAGGCCTGCATCATCGCGTACTCGATGCCGTTGTGGACCATCTTGGCGAAGTGGCCGGCGCCGACCTTGCCGGCGTGCACCGAACCGAACTCGCCCTCGGGCTTGAGTGCGTCGAAGATCGGCTGCACCTTGGCGACGTCGTCCGCCGCGCCGCCGTACATCAGCGCATAGCCGTTCTCCAGGCCCCACACGCCGCCGGAGACACCGCAGTCGACGAAGCCGATGCCCTTGGCCTTGAGCTCCTCGGCGTGCTTCTCGTCGTCGGTCCAGCGGGAGTTGCCGCCGTCCACGACGATGTCGCCGGGCGAGAGCAGCTCGGCCAGCTCGTCGATCGTCGACTGGGTGGCGGCACCGGCCGGCACCATGACCCAGACGACCCGCGGACCCTTGAGCTTGTCCACAAGCTCCTTGAGGCTGTCGACATCAGCCAGGTCCGGGTTGCGGTCGTATCCGACGACGGTGTGGCCGGCGCGGCGAATGCGCTCGCGCATATTGCCGCCCATCTTGCCGAGACCGACGAGACCGAGCTCCATCAGAGACCCTCTTTGCACGTAGTCGTTCGTTCGTACCCGGGTCCGAGCCTACGCCCGCGACCGCGTGCACAGCTGTGGGCTCAGGCGCTCATCGGGGGCTTGTCAGCCGGACGCCGCAAGGGCTCCGATGAGCGGCTGAGCGCTCTACGGGACTGCCGTCAGCCGCCGAGCCCCTCCCGCGTCAGCCGCTCAGCCGCACCGGCATGATCAGGTACTTGTAGGCGTCGTCCGCCTCGGCGTCCTTGGCGGGACGGCCGCTCAGCAGGGCGGGCTTGGTGGACGTCGTGAACGACAGCTGCGCCACCGGAGAGTCGATGGCCGACAGGCCCTCCAACAGGAAGCCGGGGTTGAAGGCGATCGAGATGTCGTCGCCGTCCAGGTCCGTGTCGACCCTCTCCACAGCCTGTGCATCGTCGCTGGAGCCGGCCTCCAGGATGAGCACACCCTGCTCGAAGCTCAGCCGCACCGGGGTGTTCCGCTCGGCCACCAGCGCCACACGCTTGACCGCCTCGACGAACGGCGCGGTCTCGATCACGGCGACGGAGTTGAACTCGGTGGGGAACAGCGTGCGGTACTTGGGCAGGTCGCCCTCGAGCAGGCGGGTGGTCGTACGGCGCCCGGCGCCCTCGAAACCGATCAGCCCCTCGCCCGCACCCGAGCCCGAGAGCGCCAGCGTGACGGTGTCGCCGCTGCTGAGCGACTTGGCGGTGTCCAGCAGCGTCTTGGCCGGGACCAGCGCGACCGCAGAGGCGTCCGGGCTCTCCGGCTTCCACAGGAACTCACGGACCGCGAAGCGGTAGCGGTCGGTGGAGGCCAGCGTGACGGTGTCGCCCTCGATCTCGATCCGCACGCCGGTGAGCACCGGCAGCGTGTCGTCACGGCCGGCGGCGATGGCCACCTGGGCGGCGGCAGCGGCGAAGACCTCACCGGAGACGGTGCCGGTGGCGGTGGGCATCGTCGGCAGGGACGGGTACTCCTCCACAGGCAGGGTGTGGAGGGTGAAGCGGGAGGAACCGCAGACGACGGTGACTCGTACACCGTCTGTGGAGATTTCCACCGGACGGTTGGGGAGCGCCCGGCAGATGTCGGCGAGCAGCCGGCCGGAGACGAGGACAGTGCCCTCCTCCTCGACCTCGGCCTCCACCGAGACCCGCGCCGAGACCTCGTAGTCGAAGCCGGAGAGGCTCAGCGCGCCGTCCTCCGCCTTCAGCAGGAGGCCCGCGAGGACGGGCACCGGCGGACGGGCCGGGAGGCTCTTGGCCGCCCAGGCCACTGCCTCCGCGAGTACATCGCGCTCCACCCGGATCTTCACCGGAAACCGCCTCCTGCTGTTGCTGGCTTCTACGCCCTGCTGGCTCTCGTCATCGGCTGGGTTGCCGGAGACCAGTCTGACGCACGCCGCTGACAGTCGGCGCTGCTCGGGGTCAAGTCGGCTCGGCGCTGCTCGGGCGCTCGGCGGCCAAGTTGTGCACAGCCCCCGCTTTCAAGCGAAGTCCCCGGTAGATATCCGTGGTCGTAGTAGTAGGGCCTGTGGAAACCGTGGACAACTTCCTTTGCGCAGGTCAGCGCGGCATTTTTGTCCACCGGCCCTGTGGGCGGCAGCCGTGGATAAGCGGGCGGTTCTGTGGACCGCCGAAAGTTCTGCACACCCCATGCACAGGGGACGGGCGGTTCTCCCCAGTGCCATCCCCAGCTTTACCCAGGTTCCCCACAGCCCAACCAGCCAACTTGATGTGACGGCTTTCACTCGGCCCGGTGAGCGATGGTGTCGGGTTGCCGAACAGTGGACAGGGGTGTGGAGAAGCTGGGGATCACTGGGGACAACACGGCTTCTCCTGTGGGCAGTCGGTGGACAAGTCGCGCGCCTCGTTGTGGACGAAATCTCTGTCCACAGTCTGTGGATTGCGGTTGACCACAAATCCACACCCGTCTGACCTCCCCCGATGTCTCGTCAGGTCACCGCCCTGTGGATTCCCCAGGGATAACTTTCCTCTCCCCAGGGTGTGGAGGGAAGATTCTCGCCCAATCTGTGGAGAGAGGCCGTGACCTGGTACGGAATCGAACACTGTCGGTGCGCTCCACAGGTTTGGGATGACGGCGAACGTGCGGGAGCGGCGTACCGGAGCGGCTTCGGACGGGCCCGCACGCGGCTCGTCGTCGCCACAGGACCGCCCCGCGGGCGCTGATCCGGCGGGCCGTACCGCGACCTCCCCGTACGACGAAGGACCCCGGGCGAGGCAAGCCCCCATACGACGAAGGGCGCCCCGGAAGGAGATCTCCGGAGCGCCCTCGAAGCGCCTGAGGCGGTCGGCCGCGGTCGGTCGCGGCCGGCGATCAGCCGTTCTTGATGCGGTTGGTCAGCTCGGTGACCTGGTTGTAGATGGAGCGCCGCTCGGCCATCAGCGCGCGGATCTTGCGGTCGGCGTGCATGACGGTCGTATGGTCCCGCCCGCCGAACTGCGCGCCGATCTTCGGAAGCGACAGATCGGTCAGCTCACGGCACAGATACATGGCGATCTGGCGGGCGGTGACCAGTACCCGGCTGCGCGAGGAACCGCACAGGTCGTCGACGGTCAGCCCGAAGTAGTCGGCGGTGGATGCCATGATCGCGGTGGCGGTGATCTCCGGCGCCGCGTCCTCGCCCCCGGGGATCAGATCCTTGAGGACGATCTCGGTCAGCCCCAGGTCCACCGGCTGGCGGTTGAGCGAGGCGAACGCCGTGACGCGGATCAGCGCGCCCTCCAGCTCGCGGATGTTGCGCGAGATCCGCGAGGCGATGAACTCCAGAACCTCCGGCGGCGCGTTCAGCTGCTCCTGCACCGCTTTCTTACGGAGGATCGCGATCCGGGTCTCCAGCTCGGGCGGCTGGACGTCGGTGATCAGGCCCCACTCGAAGCGATTGCGCAGCCGGTCCTCCAGGGTGACCAGCTGCTTGGGCGGCCGGTCCGAGGACAGCACGATCTGCTTGTTGGCGTTGTGCAGCGTGTTGAAGGTGTGGAAGAACTCCTCCTGCGTCGACTCCTTGCTCGCCAGGAACTGGATGTCGTCGACCAGCAGGATGTCCATGTCGCGGTAGCGCTTGCGGAACGCGTCCGCCTTGCCGTCGCGGATGGAGTTGATGAACTCGTTGGTGAACTCCTCCGAGCTCACGTACCGCACCCGGGTGCCCGGATAAAGGCTGCGCGCGTAGTGCCCGATGGCGTGCAGCAGATGGGTCTTGCCCAGGCCGGATTCGCCGTAGATGAACAGCGGGTTGTACGCCTTGGCCGGCGCCTCGGCGACCGCGACCGCGGCGGCGTGCGCAAAGCGGTTGGAGGCCCCGATGACGAAGGTGTCGAAGAGGTACTTCGGGTTCAGCCGCGCGGTGGGCTCACCGGGGCCGGTCGCCGGCGCGGGCTGCGCGGCGAGCGGGCCGGGGGCACCGCTGGGCGCGGGCAGCGTGGGGCCGCCGGACCGGCCGGGCGGCTGGTGCTCGGCCGGGTCGTGGCGCGGCGAGCGGTAGTCGTTCTGCTGGCGGGAGGGCGGCCCGGAGGCGTACGGCTCGCGCCAGGGCTCCGGGGACGAGTCGCGGTCGGGGAAGCCGCCGAGCGGCTGCTGCTGCCAGCCGTAGTCGTCGCGGGGGCCGGGGCCGCCGCCCATCGTGGTGGGGTGCTGCGGCCAGGCACCGGGCTCGTGCCTGGGCTGCTGGTAGTCGGGGTAGGCGGGCCGGACGGTGGGCAGATCGTCGCCCTGGTGCCCGTAGCCCTGCCGGGTTTCGTGCCGCGCCTCGTGCCGGTTGTCGTAGCCGTCGTAGGCGTCATGCTGCGGTTGCGCCTGATGTGACGGCTGGTGCGGGGGCTGCGGGTGCTGTTGGGCGTACGGCTGCTGCGGCGCCGGGGACGAGGGGGGCGCGGACGGGGCCGGCGGCTCCTCGGAGGAGTTGTCAACGGTGATCGCGATCCGGATCTGCCGTCCGCACTCGTGCGTGAGCGCCTTCCCGATCAGCGGTCCGAGCCGTCCTTCGAGCACGCCCTTGGCGAATTCATTGGGGACGGCCAGCAGTGCGGTGTCGGCGACCAGCGCCAGCGGCTGGGTGCGCTTGAGCCAGTCCTGGTCCTTGGGCTTGAGGCCGTCGGCCTCGGCACGCAGGAGGTGGTCGAGTACGCGCGGCCACACTGCGGCAAGATCGGCAGGGACTTCAGCCACAAGGCACGCTCTCTCACAGTCCCACGAATGTGTGATTCTCAGGACGGGCGGGAAGGAATCGGAGTTCAGCAACGGTAGTCAGGCCGGGCCTGCGGATTCAAGTTGTTGTCCACAGGCTGTGCATAGTGTGTCCTGACAAGGGCCCGCGTAAGGGGGCCCGGAGCCGGTTTGACCGGATGGCGTAGCCGCGCGTACCGTGACCAGGTCGAGTTGTCGATGGCTGCTGCCGCCTGCCTCCGATGGGCAAAGATCGCGCACTGGGCGATCTTGAAGCGGTGCACTTGGGCGTTGCGAGTCACTCGTGGGCGCACGGTGACAGCCATGGACGCCCCACATCCTGTCTCGCCCTGAGACAACAAGCATTCCTGGAGTCCCCGAGTGAGCAAGCGCACCTTCCAGCCGAACAACCGCCGTCGTGCGAAGACCCACGGCTTCCGTCTGCGCATGCGGACCCGTGCCGGCCGCGCGATTCTCGCGTCCCGCCGTGGCAAGGGTCGCGCCCGCCTGTCGGCCTGAGCAGCCTGACCTAGGTCCATGACGTGCTGCCTACCGAGCATCGGCTGAGGCGGCGCGAGGACTTTGCGACCGCGGTACGCCGGGGACGCAGGGCCGGGCGCCCGCTCCTTGTCGTGCATTTTCGTAGCGGTGCAACGGACCCGCACGCGTCGGGGGAACGTGTTTCCCCGACGCGTGCGGGTTTCGTCGTGAGCAAGGCCGTTGGTGTCGCCGTCGTACGCAACAAGGTCAAGCGGAGGCTTCGTCACCTCATGCGTGATCGGCTCGACCGGCTGCCCGCCGGTAGCCTGGTTGTCGTACGGGCCCTGCCCGGCGCGGGCGCGGCGGAGCACGATCAGCTGGCCCGCGACCTGGACGCCGCTCTCGAGCGGCTGCTGGGAGGGGTGCCGAAAGGCTGCAATCCCACCGGGGCCACGACCGGCGGCGGCTACGCCGCGGGCCCCCGGAACCCCGGACGGGACCCGGGAGGGAGCGCACAGTGAAGTACCCGCTGCTGCTTTTGATCAAGATCTACCAGTGGACCATCAGCCCCCTGCTGGGCCCGGTCTGCAAGTACTACCCGTCGTGCTCGCACTATGGCTACACGGCCATCGACCGGCATGGCGCGGTAAAAGGGACTGCGCTGACCGCCTGGCGCATCCTGCGCTGCAACCCGTGGTCGCTCGGTGGCGTCGACCACGTCCCTCCCCGGAAGCGTCCGGTCTGGCACCAGCGGCTGAGGAGTCGTCTGGGCGGGACTGCCGTCCATGAACCCGCCGCCCAGCCCGAGACTCAGCCCAACGCCCAAGGAGCCTGATTCGTGGACACGATCCTGAATCCTCTCTATTACGCCGTTTCCTGGATCATCGTCCAGTTCCACTCGTTCTTCAGCCTGATCTTTAACCCGAACAGTGGCGCGGCGTGGGGTCTGTCCATCGTCTCGCTGGTGGTGCTGATCCGTATCTGCCTGATCCCGCTCTTCGTGAAGCAGATCAAGGCGACGCGGAACATGCAGGCGCTGCAGCCGAAGATGAAGGCGATCCAGGAGCGCTACAAGAGCGACAAGCAGCGCCAGTCCGAAGAGATGATGAAGCTCTACAAGGAGACGGGCACCAACCCGCTCTCGAGCTGTCTCCCGATTCTGGCGCAGTCGCCGTTCTTCATCTCGCTGTACCAGGTCCTCAGCCACATCGCGAACGGCAAGACGGTCGGTGTCATCGACCAGACGCTGCTGCAGAGCGCGCAGAAGGCGCACATCTTCGGTGCGCCTCTGGCAGCGAAGTTCATGGACACCGCGGCGAAGATCGAGAGCCTGGGCGCTTCGGTCACCAACGTCCGCGTCGTCACGGTCATCATGATCATCCTGATGTCGGCGTCGCAGTTCTACACGCAGCGCCAGCTGATGACGAAGAACGTCGACCTCACGGTGAAGACGCCGTTCATGCAGCAGCAGAAGATGCTGATGTACGTCTTCCCGATCATGTTCGCCGTCTTCGGTATCAACTTCCCCGTGGGTGTTCTCGTCTACTGGCTGACCACCAACGTGTGGACCATGGGCCAGCAGATGTTCGTCATCCGCCGGAACCCCACTCCGGGCAGCCGGGCCTTCAACGAGCGCCAGGAGCGGCTGCGGGCCAAGGGCAAGCTGGTCGAGGACCCCGCCGAGGTCGCTGCGAAGCAGGCTGCCGAGGAGGCGCGCCAGAACCGCCAGCAGCCCAAGCGTCAGCCCAAGGCCAAGCGTCAGCACTCCGCGCCCGCCGCCGGCGGAACCTCGCAGAACCGCACGCGGGCGGGGTCGGCGGGCGGTGCCTCGGCTGGCCAGGGTGCCGCGAAGAAGCCGTCGCTGGAGAAGAAGGCCGCGCAGGAGGACACGGAGCAGGGCGGCGCGTCCGCGAAGGGCTCCTCCGCCGCCGGGTCCCGTAACACCAAGTCCGGACAGCGCAAGGGCCAGCAGCGCCCCAAGCACCCGTCCAAGAAGTAAGAAGGAGTCCTTTCGTGACGGACACGACCCCTGGCACCAAGGGCACCGACACCCTGACCCGCCTCGAGCAGGAAGGCGAGATCGCGGCCGACTACCTCGAGGGTCTGCTGGACATCGCCGACCTCGACGGCGACATCGACATGGACGTCGAGGCCGACCGTGCCGCGGTGTCGATCATCAGCGATGCGACAAGCCGCGATCTGCAGAAGCTGGTGGGCCGTGATGGTGAGGTGCTGGAGGCGCTGCAGGAGCTGACCCGGCTGGCCGTGCACCGCGAGACCGGTGACCGCAGCCGTCTGATGCTGGACATCGCCGGCTTCCGTGCGCGCAAGCGCGAGCAGCTCACGCAGATCGGTGCGAAGGCGGCGGAGGAGGCCAAGGGCACCGGGAAGCCGGTCAAGCTCGACCCCATGACGCCGTTCGAGCGCAAGGTCGTGCACGACGCGGTGGCCGCGGCCGGGCTGCGCAGCGAGTCCGAGGGCGAGGAGCCGCAGCGCCGAGTGGTCGTCCTCCCGGCCTGACCTTTCAGCGCTTCGTTTGTGTTTGGCCCCGTCTGCTCGCAGACGGGGCCAAATGTTGTCAGCGATCTGTGCTATTCCGGGCCCTGGGACATATCCCGGGGTCCGGCAGAACAAGCAGTCCAGAGGAAGGGCGGTTCCCGTGACGGAGGCAGCAGCGGAGCTTCCTCCTGCGCCGAAGGCGGCGCAGGAGGTATTCGGTGAGCGCTTTCCGGAGGCCGTGCGGTACGGCGAACTGCTCGCCGACGCTGGGGTGACGCGAGGGCTCATCGGCCCGCGCGAGGTACCGCGGCTGTGGGAGCGGCATCTGCTGAACTGTGCGGTGCTCTCCGAGGTGGTTCCGGAGGGTGTCTCGGTCTGCGATGTGGGTTCGGGCGCCGGGCTGCCCGGGATCCCGCTGGCGCTGGTGCGCCCGGATCTGAAGATCACGCTGCTGGAGCCGCTGCTGCGCCGTACGACGTTCCTTGAGGAGGTCGTCGAGCTGCTCGGACTGGATCATGTGACGGTGGTGCGGGGTCGGGCCGAAGAGGTCATGGGCAAGATCCCGCAGGTGCATGTGGTGACGGCACGGGCCGTGGCACCGCTCGACCGGCTGGCGGGGTGGGGCGTACCGCTGCTGAGGCCCTACGGCGAGATGCTGGCGCTCAAGGGCGATGCGGCGGAGGAGGAGCTCAAGGGCGCCAGGGCCGCGCTGAGCAAGCTCGGCGTGGTGGAGACGTCGGTGGTCCATGTGGGTCAGGGCATTGTGGATCCGCCGTCGACGGTGGTGCGGGTCGAGGTGGGCGAGAGCCCCGGCGGGGTGCGCTTTGCGGCCAAGCGGGCGAAGGCCGCCCGTGCCTCGAGGAGCCGTCGCCGCTGATGCCCGCGGCGGGAGATTCCCAGGCCGGCATCGCCGCTACGGGAGTTTCCTCCATCAGTCATCAATTGCGGAGAATTCCATAAACGCCATCAAAAGAGCATAAGACGGAGTGTCGCGGCTTAATCGGGCGCGGCGCTGGCATCGTGTTTCACGTGAAACATCGTTCTCTGCTGCAAGGGATCATCGACCGTGGCCGTGCGGCCGCCGCGCCGCGTGGCCGTAAACCCACAAGGGGTACGGAAGTATCCACAGACGTGGGTTTGTCCACAGGAGAACGGACCTCACTGGTTCACGACGCCGAAAGCATGGCAGGCTCTGCTCATTGCGAGCCTGATGTCGAGGAGAGTGAATCCTTGCGGTCCGACGCCAACATCGCGGGACCGATGACCGATCCGGTCCCCGGTCCCCGTAACGAGTCGTTCGGGGACGATGTTTCACGTGAAACACCGCCCCCGATGGACGACACCCCGATCGGTCGTGCAGCTCAGCTTGCGGTGGAGGCAATCGGCCGCGCTGGAGGGCTGCCACGGCCCGAGCAGACGCGGGTCATGGTGGTCGCCAACCAGAAGGGCGGGGTCGGCAAGACCACGACCACGGTGAATCTGGCGGCTTCCCTGGCCCTCCACGGGGCACGGGTTCTGGTGATCGACCTCGATCCCCAGGGCAATGCCTCGACGGCGCTGGGGATCGACCATCACGCCGAGGTGCCGTCGATCTATGACGTGCTGGTGGACAGCAAGCCGCTGTCCGACGTGGTGCAGCCGGTGATGGATGTGGAGGGCTTGTTCTGTGCGCCTGCCACGATCGACCTGGCCGGTGCGGAGATCGAGCTGGTCTCTCTCGTAGCGCGGGAGAGCCGGCTGGACCGAGCCATCAAGGCATATGAGCAGCCGCTGGACTACATCCTTATCGACTGCCCGCCGTCGCTGGGGCTGCTGACCGTGAATGCTCTGGTCGCCGGTGCCGAGGTGCTGATCCCGATTCAGTGTGAGTACTACGCGCTGGAGGGCCTGGGACAGCTGCTGCGGAATGTCGATCTGGTGCGGGGACACCTCAATCCCAAGCTCCATGTCTCGACGATTCTGCTCACCATGTACGACGGGCGTACCCGGCTGGCGTCTCAGGTCGCCGATGAGGTGCGCAGCCACTTCGGCAGTGAGGTGCTCCGTACGAGCATCCCCCGCTCGGTGCGTATCTCCGAGGCGCCCAGCTATGGGCAGACGGTGCTCACCTATGACCCGGGGTCCAGCGGTTCACTCTCGTATCTCGAAGCGGCCAGAGAGATCGCCTTGCGCGGGGTTTCTCAGGCCGATGGTCAGGGCCTCGCGGTCAACTATGAAGGTCAGCACAGTATGTCGGAGGGGACTCAGTGAGCGAACGACGTAGAGGGCTGGGCCGTGGGCTCGGTGCGCTGATCCCCGCGGCACCGCAGAGCACGGACAACGCCGCGCCTGTGGTGGGACGGGGGGCGACGTCACCGTCGGCCGTACCGGTACTGACGCCGGATCGGGGAGTGGCGGCCGCCAAGGTTGCCGCGCTTCCGACGAACAATGTTTCACGTGAAACACAGGCACCGGCCGAGCCGGAGACGGTGCCTCAGGGCGTATCGGAGGTCGCGGGCGCGTACTTCGCCGAGGTGCCGCTGGATGCGATCACGCCGAACCCGCGCCAGCCGCGAAAGGTGTTCAACGACGAGGAGCTCGCCGAGCTGGTCATCTCCATCAAGGAGGTGGGTCTGCTTCAGCCGGTGGTGGTCCGGCAGACCGAGCCGGAGCGCTATGAGCTCATCATGGGTGAGCGCCGCTGGCGGGCGTGCCGCGAGGTGGGGCTGGAGAAGGTTCCTGCCATCGTCCGCGCCACGGAAGACGGCAAGATGCTGCTCGATGCGCTTCTGGAGAATCTGCATCGGGCGCAGCTCAATCCGCTGGAGGAGGCGGCCGCCTACGACCAGCTGCTCAAGGACTTCTCCTGCACCCATGACGAGCTGGCGGATCGGATCGGCCGGTCGCGGTCGCAGGTCACCAACACCCTGCGGCTGCTGAAGCTGGCGCCGGCGGTTCAGAGCCGGCTTGCGGCGGGCGTCCTCTCCGCGGGGCATGCACGCGCCCTGCTCACCGTGGAGGACCACGAGGAGCAGGAGCATCTCGCCAGCCGCACGGTGCGAGAGGGGCTGTCGGTGCGCAGCCTCGAGGAGATCGTGAAGCTGCTGGCGGCGGACCCGAAGAGCGCGGCCAAGACCAAGAAGCCGCGTGCGGGTACCCGTGTGTCTCCTGCGCTCACCGGTCTTGCCACCCGGCTGTCCGACCGATTCGAAACGCGGGTGAAGGTCGACCTCGGCCAGAAGAAGGGAAAGATCGTCGTCGAGTTCGCCTCGATAGACGATCTGGAGCGCATTCTCGGCACGCTGGCTCCCGATGAGGGACCGGTGCTGGGCACGTCGCTCGCAGAGGAGAACGACGACGAGGAATGAGCTGACGGGTTTCGGCTCCCGGGCGGGCCGTGTTCCGGAGTCCATACCGGAACACGGCCCGCCCTTTGCGCTCCGTCGGTACCCGTGCCCGTAAAGGGTGGATACGATGCGATCGGGTATGGCACGCATCCACATGGAGAGACCTCACAACGAGGAGAGGCCATGCGATCAGTGAGCCGCACCGGACTGTTGGCGGCGGGGTTCGGCCTTGCTGCCGTCGGAGGGTTCGTCGGCGGTCTGCTCAGGGAGCAGGCGGCGCTGACGGCACTGCGCGGTGCGGCAGGCGAGGGAAGTGAGGACCTGGCTTCATGGGCCGTCGGCTCGTACCGCTCACGCTCGACAACCTTCCGGATCTCCCCAAGCGCTGCCGCTCCTGTGTCTTCTGGGAGCTCGACCCCGTCAGCGGCGAAGCCGCAGTAAAGGCGGGCCGTCCCGAGCTGGAGAAGGAAGCCTGGATCTCGGCGGTTCTTCTGGAGTGGGGGTCCTGCGGGCGGGTGGTCTATGTCGACGACGTCCCTGTCGGCTTCGTGATGTACGCCCCGCCGGCCTATGTGCCCCGGTCCATGGCCTTTCCCACCAGTCCGGTGTCGGCGGATGCGGTGCAGTTGCTCACGGCATGGCTGACGCCCGGTTATCAAGGGCAGGGGCTGGGCCGGGTGATGGTGCAGACGGTCGCCAAGGACCTCATCCAGCGTGGGTTCAAGGCCATCGAAGCCTTCGGTGATGCCCACTGGACCGAGCCGGCCTGTGTGCTGCCCGCCGACCATCTCCTCGCGGTGGGCTTCAAGACCGTGCGCCCCCATCCGCGTTATCCGCGGCTGCGTCTTGAGCTGCGGGCCACCATCTCGTGGAAGGAAGACGTAGAGCTTGCCCTCGACCGTTTGCTGGGAGCCGTACAGAAGGAACCTGCGTTGAGGCCGTTGTAGTACGCGGCGGAAAAGACATTGGGCCCGTCCCCCGGAGGGGGCGGGCCCAATGTTTCACGTGAAACGTTGACGTGATTACTTGGCGACGAGGAAGTCCGCCAGATCCTTCTCGATCCCGGCCTTCGGCTTGGCGCCGACGATGGTCTTCACGACCTCGCCGTTCTGGTAGACGTTCATGGTCGGGATGGACATGACGCCGTACTTGGCGGTGGTCGCCGGGTTCTCATCGGTGTTCAGCTTGGCGATGACGATCTCGTCGTGCTCGGCGGCAATGGCCTCCAAGGACGGAGCGATCTGGCGGCACGGGCCGCACCAGGTGGCCCAGAAGTCCACGAGTACGGGCTTGTCGCTCTTGAGGACGACCTCTTCGAAGTTGTCGTCCGTCACGGTCACCGTGGCGCCGGCCATGGCAATCTCCTTATTGGGTGGGTGGTGAAAAGCTGGGGGTGGTGAGGGTCAGGCGGAGGCGGTCTTGTCCGGCTCGGCCGTGGCCTCTCCGTCCGTCAGTGCCGCGAGGAACCGCTCGGCGTCGAGGGCGGCAGCACACCCCGTGCCGGCCGCGGTGATCGCCTGGCGGTAGGTGTGGTCGACGACGTCACCGGCGGCGAAGACGCCCGCCAGGTTCGTCCGGGTGCTGGGCGCCTCGACCTTGAGGTAGCCCTCGTCGTCCAGGTTCAGCTGGCCCTTGAAGAGCTCGGTCCGCGGGTCGTGGCCGATCGCGATGAACAGACCGGTCACCGGAAGCTCGGAGGTCTCGCCGGACTTCACGTTGCGCAGCGTCAGGCCGGTGAGCTTGTTCTCACCGTGGACCTCGGCGACCTCGCTGTCCCACACAAACTTGATCTTCGGGTCGGCGAAGGCACGATCCTGCATCGCCTTGCTGGCGCGCAGGACGTCGCGGCGGTGGACGACGGTGACGGAGTTGGCGAAGCGGGAGAGGAAGGTGGCCTCTTCCATCGCGGTGTCGCCGCCGCCGATGACGGCGATGTCCTGGCCCTTGAAGAAGAACCCGTCGCAGGTCGCGCACCACGAGACGCCACGGCCGGACAGCTCGTCCTCACGGGGCAGCCCGAGCTTGCGGTGCTGGGAGCCGGTGGCGACGATGACGGCCTTCGCCCGGTGCACGTTCCCGGCGGTGTCGGTGACGGTCTTGATCTCCTCGGAGAGGTCGACAGCGACGATGTCGTCCGGCACGAGCTCGGCACCGAAACGCTCGGCCTGGGCGCGCATGTTGTCCATGAGGTCCGGCCCCATGATGCCCTCGCGGAAACCGGGGAAGTTCTCCACGTCGGTGGTGTTCATCAGCGCGCCGCCGGCGGTGACGGCACCTTCGAAGATCAGCGGCTTCAGGGACGCGCGGGCGGTGTAGAGCGCTGCGGTGTAGCCCGCGGGCCCGGAGCCGATGATGATCACGTTGCGGACGTCGCTCACGGGTGTCTTCCTTGTCTCTGCCGACTGCTTGCTGGGGCTGGGACTCTCATCCCACCCAACGGATCCTACGGGGCGTGCATTCCCGGGGTGTCGCAGAGCACGTTCCGTTGTTCAGTCTCGCTGGTACGAGTGGGTCAGCAGGACCTTGCCGGGGACCGGCGGGGTGGCCGAGGCACACGAGGACGACACCACATAGGCGGAGACGCGTGACGGGTCGGACGGATGCGGCAGCACCACAAGATAGGCGTCCTTGCCGTTGTAGGTGTTGTGGCTGGAGGCGAGCGGCATGTCCGTACGGCCGATGCCTTTGCGCACACACGAGGGGACGGTGTTGGCATTCCCGCGTAGCGGTGTCTCGGGAGAGCTGCGGGTGCCGACCTCCGGGGATTTGTGCGGGTGCCGTGCCGCAAGCAGGCTGCGGACATGCGCTCCGAGGGATGCGGAGGTCAGGGCCGCGCCGCCGGAACCCTGCTCGGGGGACGAGCTCGCGTGCTCCCGCAAGGTGTTCGGAGTGCCGTCTGTGGCGGCGTTCTGAAGGAGGAGACCGCCCATGCCGAGGGCTGCCGCGGCCGCCGTGCCAAGCAGGATCCGGGGCCAGCGCCGTGCCCGCGAGGGCCGGCTGCCCGGCGTCTGCCGGCCGGGTCCGGAGGGGTGCCGGGGGCGTCCCGCCGGTCGGTCCGAGAGCGGGCCGCGTGTGGGCGATTCCACATCGGTTTCAGGTGAAACCGAGGCGGCGGCGGTCGATGTTTCACGTGAAACATCGACGGATGTTTCACGTGAAACAAGAGTCCCCGTGGCGGGCGTGGTGGAGTCCAGCAGCGCTTCGGCTGCGAGGGCGGCATCGATGCGGCCGGCGACATCGGCGGGCATCCTCGCTGGACCGGGGAGCGTGCCGAGCAGCCCGCGGATCTCCTCCAGGGACGCATGGACGTCTGCGCACAGTGGACAGCCGACGAGATGGTCGCGGAGTTCCGTGGTGCGGGACGGGGACAGAAGTCCGTCCGTGAGGTCGGAGATCTCGGAGACCTCTGGGTGCTCACCAGAGCCGGTCGTCGAGGTCACGCCCGCCCACCTCCGCCCTTCACCGCACCTGTGTCGTTCGGTCCTGTCGTCGGTGGGACGGATGTCCCCTGCGCCCGGTTCCTTCCCCCGCTCGCGGGTCGGCTATCCCCGTCATCGCCGCGCAGATGGGTGACCAAGGGGAGAAGCCGAGCCCGGCCCCGTGCGCAGCGGCTCTTCACCGTCCCCGTCGGGATCCCGAGGATCGCGGCTGCTTCGGCGACCGGATAGCCCTGCATATCGACGAGAACAAGTGCGGCGCGTTGTTCAGCGGGAAGCGTGCGCAGCGCGCCGAGCAACTGCCGGTACAGATCCTGCCGCTCGGCGGGGACGGCAGCGGATTCCTGGGGTTCGAGGAGCTGTTCCAGTCGCTCGGTCTCGGCCACAGGCGAGGTGCGCCGGGAGGCGGCCTTGCGGGCCCGGTCCAGGCAGGCGTTCACCGTGATGCGGTGCAGCCATGTCGTGACGGCGGACTGTCCCCGGAAGGTGTGGGCCGCGCGATATGCGGAGACCAGGGCGTCCTGGACGGCGTCGGCGGCCTCTTCGCGATCGCCGAGAGTGCGCAATGCCACGGCCCAGAGCCGGTCGCGGTGCCGTCGGACGATCTCCGTGAACGCGTCGGGGTCGCCCTTCACATGCAGGGCGAGGAGATCGGCGTCGGTTGGTGTCGAAGCCTCGTCGCTGTCGGTGGACACGGGCCCCCCGGCCGTAGCTGCCTGATCTCGGACCCCATTGAAGCCCGCCAGGTCAGGAAAGTAAATGCCGATGAATTCGGGGTCCCGGCCGTTCCATCCGGCCGGGACCCCGCGCAGTTTTTGGACAGCCGATAGGCATGCCGGCTGCTCAGCTCGTGAAGGAAACCTCCGTCACGGCCTGCTTGTAGCCCGGATCGCTGTACTCGTCCCGAGGCGAGTACGGCATCGCCGTGATCCACACCAGGACATAGCGCGCTTTCGCCGGCTTCTTGAGCTTGATCTCCGCCGTCGTCTGCGACGTCTGTGTCGTGCCGAGCTTCTGCATGGAGCTCAGAGGCTCCGACGGCGACAGCGAGTTGGCCGCGTACAACGTCACGGTGGTGTGAGGGCCACCGTAGTGCAGACCGATCGACGCGCTGCTTATGCCTTGCTTCGAGCCGAGGTCGTAGACGAGTCCGACGCCCGGCTTGAAGGCCGGATTCAGATCCGGGCCGTCCTTGAAGCTCTTGCTGCGCCAGTAGGTGTTGGGGTCTCCGTCGTGAGTAGCCGGGACCTGGTCGACGTGCTGCGGTTTGCCGTCCGGGTAGTACTCTCCGGCGTCTTGGATCTTGATCGGTTTGCTGACCGGCTTTTTGTCCTTGCTGCCGGTCGTCTGCGAGCTGCCCGGCTCCTCCTTGTCGCCCTCCAGCTTGAGGAGGGTGTCCGCCAGCTGCCAGCTGCCCAGTCCCAGTGCCGCGATGAGCAGTGCGGAGACGGACCACTTCAGCGCCTTGCCGGTACGGCTCTGCAGTGGGGGCGGCGGGGCGGGAATGGCCTGCGTCGGGCGTCCGGACTGACCGTTGTGGGCCGGTGACTGACGGTAGGTACCCTGCTGGTATCCCGTGCGCTGGTAGGGCGGAGGCGTGTTGAAGGCCGTCTCCGGCGGTCGGATGCGAGGCATTGCCGCAACGGCCTTGGCCAGCTCCTCCGGCGTGGTGCAGGGCTGTTCCTGGCGGGAAGCCGTGGCGCCGTCGTTGACGAGCGCGCGCATGGCGAGCTCGGACAGGCCGCGATGGACGCCCGCACGCACCTGATCGGGCGGGATCAGCCCGACGCCCTTGGGAAGGCCGGTGAGGCCGTAGGCGTCGTTCTCGTAGGGCCACCGCTGGGTCAGGGCGGCATACAGCAGTGCGCCGATTGCCTCCGTGTCCGTGCGCTGGGGGTGGTCGCAGGTGATGCCGCGCAGTGCGGCCATGACGGCCAGGCCGCGGATGCGGTACTGGCCGGACTCCGTACGCAGCACCGAACCGGGAGTGATCCGCAGATGTGCCAGACCTTCGCGGTGCGCGGCGGCCATGGCCTGGGAGACCTGGCTGACGAGCTGGTAGGCGTCGTGCGCTTCGAGCGGGCCGTTCGCGAGGACGGTCGTGAGCTCGGTGGCGTCCGGCAGCCATTCGTGGACGACGTAGACGACGTCGTTCTCTTCCACGGCATCGAGGACCTGGACGAACCGGGGGTCGCCGAGGAGCGCAGAGGAGCGGGCCGCGGACAGCACCGGACGGGCCCGGGGATGGTCGGCGGGCAGGATGTGCACACCGACCGCTCTGCGCAGTTTTTCGTCGACCGCACGCCAGCTGCTGAATCCGTCCAGACGGGTGACGCACTCCTCGAGGCGGTAACGTCTGGCGAGCTTGTGGCCACTGTGCAGCTCCGGTGGCTGGGCCTCGGCAGCCGCGACACCGATCTCGTCGGTGCGGGTGGTGTCCTTTTCCCCGCCGGATACCTTTTCGGCCTCCGCTCCGTCGTCCGTGGCCTGACCCGCCTTGCCGGTCAGCGGCTCCTCGCCGCTCGTGTCGGCCACGTCGACGGCAGCCGTGCTCCGTTCCGCCACCGTCGTTCCTGCCTCCCCATCCGTTGCAGGCTCAATGAGCCACGACAATTGTGCCCACAGTCCGCCACTATGCACGACACACGGTGGCGGTCGATGGTTGTGCCCGGTCAGCGCCCGAGCTTGGCGCGGACCATTCCGACCAGGGCATTCAGCTCCTGGATCCGCATCTTGCGGGCGGCCGCGTAGAAGACCGCCAGAAGTGCGGCGCTGCCGCCGACAAGGGCGGCGAGCGAGCCGGTGACCCCGCTGCCCAATGCCTGCATGATGCCGTAGACCATGGCCCCGGAGACCACCGTCGCCGGGACGCTGGCACCGGCCAGCCGCGCGTAGGTGCGCACGACATGGGCGGTGTCGAGGTCGCCGCCCATCCGCTTGCTCAGGCGGCGCCAGGCCACACCGACGCCGATGATGTACGCCAGGCCGTAGGAGGCCGCCATGCCGATCACCGCCCAGCGCGCGGGGAGGATCAGGAAGCAGAGGGCGGAGGCGACGGCGTTGACCGCGGCGACGATCACCGTGTTGTAGAAGGGGGTGCGGGTGTCCTCGTACGCGTAGAAGGCGCGCAGGACGACGTACTGCACCGAGAACGGGATCAGGCCGACACCGAAGGCCATCAGCATGTAGCCCATCGGAATCCCGGCTCCGGACGAACCGTAGACCAGCGTGCACAGCGGGACGCCGAGGGAGAGGAAGCCGAACGCGATCGGGACAATGGCGACGGCGGAGGTACGCAGGCCCTGGGACATGTCGTCGCGGACGGCGGCGGTGTCACCGTCATGTGCGGAGCGGGCCAGGCGCGGCAGCAGCGCTGCCATGACGGAGACGGTGATGATCGCCTGCGGCATGTTCCAGATCAGCTGGGCGCTGGCGTAGGAGATGAAGCCGTTGCCGGGGTGGCCCTGCTGGGCGGCGGTGTTGCCGGCCCAGGTGGAGAGCTGGGTGACGACGAGGACCCCCGCCTGATTGGCGAGGACGAACAGCACCGTCCACTTGGCCAGCTTGGCGGCCTTGCCCAGACCGTGGCCGCGCCAGTCGAAGCGCAGCCGGAGCTTGAAGTCGGCGTCACGCAGATACGGGATCATCGCCAGGGCCTGGACGACGAGCCCGAGAAGGGTGCCGATACCCAGCAGCCGGATGCCTTCGGAGGGGATGGTCGTCACGCCGATGTGGGACGTCTTGGCCGAACCGTAGACCCAGATGAACAGGCCGAAGGTGGCGATCATGACGATGTTGTTGAGGACCGGCGTCCACATCATCGCGCCGAAGCGGCCGCGGGCGTTGAGGATCTGCCCCATGACGACGTGCAGACCCATGAAGAAGATCGTCGGCAGGCAGTAGCGGGTGAAGGCGACCGCCACCTCGTTGGCGGCCGGATCCCGGGAGATGTCGAGGGAGACCAGCTTCACCAGCAGCGGCGCGGCGACCACGGCCAGCACGGTCAGCGCCCCGAGCAGGACCATCACGAGCGTGAGGAGGCGGTTGGCGTACGCCTCGCCGCCGTCGTCGTCCTCCTTCATCGAGCGGACCAGCTGCGGGACGAAGACGGAGTTCAGGCCGCCACCGATGGTGAGGATGTAGATCATCGTGGGCAGCTGGTAGGCCACCTGCCAGGAGTCGCCGAGGACAGCGCCGCCGAGCGCCGCGACGATCAGTGCCGAGCGGATGAATCCGGTGAGCCGGGAGACCATCGTGCCTGCGGCCATCACGGCGCTGGACTTCAGCAGTCCCGAGGCCTTGCCGCCGGACTGCTTGCCGGCCGCCTCAGGGGCGGGCTCCGGCGCCGTCGCGGGCTGCTGCGGTACGGGCTCCGGACCCGGTGCTGGCACCCCCCCGACCGCGGCGGGCGCGGCCGGAGCCGCTGTGGGGCGCTGGTGCTCGTACGGCTGCTGGTCCCGGAAGAGATGCGCAAAGGCATCGGACTCCGGACGCTCGTCGGAGGCCTGGGTGATCAGATCGTCGACGCCCACGAACTGCGCCGTAGCGGTGTCGTCGTACGGCAGCTCGCCGGTGCGGGCCTCCTGCGCGGACGGCGGAGGCGAGGCCCAGAACTGCGGATCGGGGGTGTGCTGGGTGCCGGGCTGCTGAGGGTAGAGCGGTTGCGTGGCGTCGCCCGGAGGCGGCGGGGGGTACACGGCGCGGTCGTACGGCGCCTCCGCGGCCGGACCAGGCGCCGTCGGGCGCTGCGTGTGGGGCCGGTCGTTGCCATAGACGTCCCGGACATGAGGGTCCTGGGCGTAGGGGCCGGGAGCCGCGGGCACCTGGGGCGGCGCAGGGACCGGCCCAGCGGGGTCGCCATGGGCGTCCCGGCTGCGGTCACCGTCGTACGGCGCGTTCATCGCTGCCCCATCTCATCCGTCGCGGGCCATCCGGCCCCGCCATCTATCAACGGTCCACTTTCTCACCTGAGCCGGACTGGTCGGTGTTTCCCGAACCGGTGTCCGGCGCGGGGTCACTCGGCTGCTCGGGCTCGTTGCCGTCCGTACCGCCGGTGTCGCCGTCCGTGCCTTCCTCGCCGTCCGGACCCTCGCCGTCGGGCCCCTCCTCGGCGGGCGCCCCGGCCATCCGCTTGCGCTGAAGGTAGATCCGCACGCCTGCGAGGACCAGCAGCAGCACACCGCCGGCGATGACGAGCATCACCGTCGCGGTGATCTCGGTGACGTTCACTTGGAACGTCATCGGCTCACCGTAGGGCTTTCCGTCCGCCGTGTAGAGCTGGGCGGTCACCCAGGCACGACCATTGGCATTCGCCGTGGTGTCGAACTTGAACGACTGGCTGTGCCCACCATCCACCTTGATCTGCTGTGACGCCCCCACGTCCAGCCGGTTGGGCTGGGACGAAGTGAGCCTGAGCGTCATGCCCTCGACGCCCTGGATCAGGTTGTTCTGCACCGTCACCGGGATCGTCGCGCTGCGCCCGGAAAGTGTCGCATCCGACTTCTGGATCAGATGGACCTTCTTGGTCAGGCTGTCGAGATAGCTGCGGACGGAGTTGCTGAAGGCCCTGGCGCCGGTGGCGTCGCCCCGCCACTCGGTCGACGTCTCCCGCATCAGCGCGGTGCTGAAGGCGGGCACCACACGCTCCGGCTGGGCCAGGATCACCTGGTAGTCGTCGAGCGCGGCCTGGGTTTCCTGCACTTTGCGGAAGGCTTCGGTGGGGAGTTCTTCCCTGCGCAGCGAGCCGGGGTAGGCGCCGGTGCTCGGTACGACGCGGGTTGCCGCGGGGTCGGGCTTGGCGTCGGCGGCGTCGCCGAGGTCCAGCGGCTGCGTCCAGCGTCCCGAGTCCTCCAGATCCCGGAGCGCGGTGGCCATGGCGTGCGCCTGGGCTGCCGAGGGCGTGCGCTGCGGGGCGACGACGATGCTGCGCTGCCGGTCCGGGGCCTGGAGGTTGATCATCTGGGTCTGGGCGAGAAACTGCTGGACCGCCCGGGAGGCGTTGTCCGCCTTCGACATATCGCCTTCGAACGCCCGGGAGAGCCGTGCGTCCGCGACGACAGCGGTGTTGCCGCCGCCGATGGGCCGGGCCGCCGTCGGGGTGTAGGGCAGCCCTCCGGTCTCGCGCAGGCTGTCGCTGCGGGTGATGACGTTGTGCGCCCCGGCCGAGGTGGCGACATCGACGATGGAGGAGTCGATGGCACCGTCGACGGGCCAGGCGAAGTCCGTACGCGGGGTGACGCCCAGCACCGTGTCCACGGTCTTGGCGGCGAGGTCGGTGGCCGGACCGAGGTGGCTCAGTGCGCTGGGGACGCTCTTGCCGTGGTGGGCGAGAGAGGCGAGGTCGGGGTCGGCGAACGGCAGCGCGACGACCTCATGGGTGCTCGCCGCCTTTTGCAGATCGTTCAGCCACTGCTTGGCGACGGCCTGGTTCTCGCCCGAGGGGCCGTCCGGGCCGCCGACCTTGTACGTCCTGGTCATTGCGTCGACGCTGGCGAGCAGGTCGGGATCGATGACGAAAGTCACCGGCAGGTTCTTGGCGAGCGCCACCATCTGCTGCAGCCGGCCGCCGGGCGCGAGTTCCGCGGCGAGGCGGTCATTGCGGAAGACCGGTGTCTGCGCGGCGTCCGTCTCGGCGGTGAGCTGGGTGGACGAGATCAGCGGCCACAGGTAGGTGAGCTGCGTTTTCTTGCTGGCGTCTCCGTCCTGCCACGGCAGGAAGGTGCGGTCGATGCCCAGGACCCGGTCGTACGGCGCGGCCTGGGTGCGCCCTGACACCGAGACACCGATCTGATACACACCGTCATCGCCCAGGTCGAGGTCCTTCACCGGCACACTGAGCGAGAAGGGACGGCTGGCCCCGGGATCCAGCCTGTCGACCTTCTCCTTGTGGCCCTTGACCTCCGGTCCGTCGACCCCCGGCACATATCCGCCGCGCTGGGACGCGGCGTCGAGGGAGCTGCGGCCGCTGAGAGATGAGCCACGGTGCAGACCGACATGCGCCTCGGTGACCGTGCTGCTGCCGTCGTTGGTCAGCGTTCCGGAGACCGTGACGGTGTCCGTCTTTGTGGGAGCGGACGGCGTCATCGACTCGATGGTGACGTCGACCGCACGGGAGCCCGACGGATCGGCTTGGGCGGAGGGGGCCTGAGGCGCCAGGAGCAGCCCCGCGAGCAGGGGTGTTCCGGTGACCAGTGCCACGGTCCTGCGCAGCCATCGGCCGCGCGGCCGTTCAGTCCCCTGGAACCCTGCCGCCTCGGCCACGCGCTCGCCCGTCCCTCGTCGTCGTCAGTGGTCGTCGGAATGTGCGTCCACGAATGGTAACGAGGCCCGCTGTGTCGTAGTGCCGGGGAGTGCTCCACATGATCGCCGGGGTAACGGCCTGACATCGCGTCCCCTTATTAAGGTGACGCTTCCTCCAGCGCAGCCACGTACCCTGTTCTGTTGTGCCGAACGCCAACAATGACTTCCCCGCCCCGCCGGCCGAGCAGACGCCGCAGTCGACGAACGCGCTGAACCACGTCCAGCGCCGTGCCGTGAGCGAGCTGCTGCGGGTCTCCCCCGTTGCGGACGACCTGGCCCGCCGATTCCAGGAGGCCGGGTTCACCCTCGCCCTGGTGGGCGGTTCGGTGCGGGATGCGCTGCTCGGCAGGCTCGGTAACGATCTGGACTTCACCACCGATGCCCGCCCCGAGGACGTCTTGAAGATCGTCCGGCCGTGGGCGGACGCGCTGTGGGAGGTCGGGATCGCCTTCGGCACGGTGGGCTGCAAGAAGAGCTCGTTCGACATCGAGATCACCACCTACCGCTCTGAGGCGTACGACCGCACCTCGCGCAAGCCCGAGGTGTCCTACGGCGAGTCGATCGAGGATGACCTGGTCCGCCGCGATTTCACGGTGAACGCCATGGCAGTGCTCCTGCCGGAGAAGGAGTTCGTCGACCCGCACAACGGGCTGGGGGACCTGGCGGCACGTGTGCTGAGGACGCCGGGGACGCCGGAGGAGTCGTTCTCCGACGATCCCCTGCGGATGATGCGCGCGGCGCGCTTCGCCGCTCAGCTGGACTTCGAGGTCGCCCCCGAGGTGGTGGCCGCCATGAAGGCGATGTCGGAGCGGATCGACATTGTCTCCGCGGAGCGCGTACGGGACGAGCTGAACAAGCTGATCCTTGGCGCGTACCCGCGCAAGGGGCTGCGGCTGCTCGTCGATTCGGGGCTGGCGGACCGGGTGCTGCCCGAGCTGCCCGCGCTGCAGCTGGAGAGTGACGAGCATCACCGTCACAAGGACGTCTATGAGCACTCGCTGACCGTCCTGGAGCAGGCCATCGACCTTGAGGAAGACGGCCCGGATCTGGTGCTGCGGCTGGCGGCCCTGCTGCACGACATCGGCAAGCCCAAGACACGGCGTTTCGAGTCGGACGGCCGGGTCTCTTTCCACCACCACGAGGTGGTGGGGGCAAAGATGACCAAGAAGCGCATGACGGCGCTGAAGTATTCCAACGACATGATCAAGGACGTTTCGCGTCTGGTGGAGCTGCATCTGCGCTTCCACGGATACGGGACGGGCGAGTGGACGGACTCGGCTGTGCGCCGCTACGTACGGGACGCCGGTCCGCAGCTGAAGCGGCTGCACAAGCTGACGCGGTCGGACTGCACCACTCGTAACAAGCGCAAGGCCAACGCCCTGTCGCGGGCGTACGACGGACTGGAGGAGCGCATCGCGCGGCTCCAGGAGCAGGAAGAGTTGGAGGCGATCCGTCCGGACCTGGACGGCAACGAGATCATGCAGATCCTGGGGATCGCTCCCGGGCCGGAGGTCGGCAAGGCCTACAAGCAGATGCTGGAGCTGAGGCTGGAGCGCGGACCCATGGACCGTGAGGCGGCGGTTGCCGCTCTGAAGGAGTGGTGGGCCGCTCAGAGCTGATGTTTCACGTGAAACATCAGCGGAGACGCCAATGTTTCACGTGAAACATGGGGCGATGTTTCACGTGAAACATCGCCCCATGCGTCACCGGGAGGTGTGCCGCCGACGCGGAGCAAGCGGCGTGGGCCCTTTATCGGAGGCGGCGCAGCGCCGATCGCCACCCGGAGCGTGCCAGTGCCGCGGCGACGAGTGCATAGAGAACGGTCACCACGACAAGCAGCACCACGGACCGTCCGCTGGGGGGCAGCATGAGCGCCGCGACCGCAGCCGCGCCGACGAAAGCAACGTTGAACAGCACGTCGTAGATGGCGAAGACCCGGCCGCGAAAGGCGTCATCCACCGAGGACTGCACCACGGTGTCCGTGGAGATCTTGGTCCCCTGTGTGGTGAGGCCGAGCAGGAAGGCGGCAGTCAGCATCGGCTTGGGAGCGAAGAACAGGCCGAGGCTTGGTACGAGCACGGCTCCCATGGCGGCGCAGCAGGCGATCCATCCGAACGGGCTGAGCCGCTCCACCATCCATGGTGTGACGAGAGCGGCTGCGAAAAAGCCCACTCCGGACACCACGAGGGTGATCCCGAGCAGAGCCAGGCCATGGGATTCGGTGGTGGCCCAGGAATAGCGGCACAGCATCAGCACCGTGACCGTCAGAGCGCCGTAGCAGAAGCGGATCAAGGTCATTGCCGCCAGGGCGTGTGCCGGTGTGCGCCGCTCCCGGAGATGACGCAGCCCCTCCACCAGTCCGCGCACGGTGCTCAACAAGGCTTCCCGCAGGTGAGGTTGAAGCCGGGAAGGATCGGGCCCGAGCAGTTCGGGTGTCATCCGCAGGGCGGTGAGCGCGGACCAGAAATAGAGGGCCGAGGCGAGTAGCACCACGAACGCATCCACATGCGAGCCGGCGAGCCGGACGGCGAATGCGAGCCCCCCGCCGGCCGTTGCGGCCAGTGTTCCGGCGGTGGGGGCAATGGAGTTGGCCATCACCAACTGCTGTTCACCGTCGACCACACGAGGCAAGGAGGCCGAAATGCCGGCCAGGACAAAGCGGTTCACGGCCGTCACGGAGAGCGCCGAGACGTAGAAGAGCCAGTCGGGTACATGGGCGACGATGAGCGCGGCGGTCGCTGCGGCGAGCAGGGTGCGCAGCAGATTTCCGTACAGCAGGACCTGGCGGCGACGCCAGCGGTCGAGCAGTACTCCGGTGAACGGCCCGAGCAGGGAGTAGGGCAGCAACAAGACGGCCATGGCAGACGCGATGGCCTCGGGCGACGTCTGCTTCTCGGGGGAGAAGACGACATAGGTGGCGAGTGCGACCTGGAAGGCGCCGTCGGCGGCTTGGGACAGCAGCCGCACGGCAAGGAGGGACCGAAAGTCGCGGAGCCGGAGTAACACGCGGAGATCGCGCACTGCATGCATGGCGCACAGCCTCACACAGCCCGCAGGCCCCCGGGGGGAATTCCCAGGGGCCTGCGAAGAAGGGTGCGGCGAACGTCTTAGCGCTCGACCTCGCCCTGGATGAACTTCTCGACGTTGTCGCGAGCCTCGTCGTCGAAGTACTGCACCGGCGGCGACTTCATGAAGTACGAGGACGCGGAGAGGATCGGACCACCGACGCCCCGGTCCTTCGCGATCTTCGCGGCGCGCAGGGCGTCGATGATGACTCCGGCCGAGTTCGGGGAGTCCCAGACCTCGAGCTTGTACTCCAGGTTCAGCGGAACGTCACCGAAGGCGCGGCCCTCGAGGCGGACGTAGGCCCACTTGCGGTCGTCCAGCCAGGCCACATAGTCCGACGGACCGATGTGGACGTTGTCCTCGCCCAGCTCGCGGTCCTTGATCTGGGAGGTGACGGCCTGCGTCTTGGAGATCTTCTTGGACTCCAGGCGGTCACGCTCGAGCATGTTCTTGAAGTCCATGTTGCCGCCGACGTTCAGCTGCATCGTGCGGTCCAGGATGACACCCCGGTCCTCGAAGAGCTTGGCCATCACACGGTGCGTGATGGTGGCGCCGACCTGCGACTTGATGTCGTCACCGACGATCGGGACGCCGGCCTCGGTGAACTTGTCCGCCCACTCCTTGGTACCGGCGATGAAGACCGGGAGGGCGTTGACGAAGGCGACCTTGGCGTCGATGGCGCACTGGGCGTAGTACTTGGCGGCGTCCTCGGAGCCGACAGGGAGGTAGCAGACCAGAACGTCGACCTGCTTGTCCTTGAGGACCTGGACGATGTCGACCGGGGCCTCGGCGGACTCCTCGATGGTCTGGCGGTAGTACTTGCCCAGACCGTCGAGGGTGTGACCGCGCTGGACCGTCACGCCGGCGTGCGGCACATCGCAGATCTTGATGGTGTTGTTCTCGCTGGCGCCGATGGCGTCCGAGAGGTCGAGGCCGACCTTCTTGGCGTCGACATCGAAGGCCGCCACGAACTCGATGTCACGCACGTGGTAGTCCCCGAACTGCACGTGCATGAGGCCGGGCACGCGGCTCTTCGGGTCGGCGTCCTTGTAGTACTCGACGCCCTGTACCAGCGAGGCGGCGCAGTTGCCCACGCCGACGATGGCTACGCGAACCGAACCCATTCCGGTTGCTCCCTGTGTTCTCGATGAGGACCTGGCACCGCAGGGCCTCATGTGGTGGTGTCATCGGACGGATCCGGCCGGGATCCACCCCGGTGCCGGGGCAGGCCGTCCGCATCTTCTGACTTCTTGTCCTGCGCTGCGGGATCCGGTGCGCGCTGATCGCGCCCGGTGCGCTCACTCTCGATGAGCTCGTTCAACCAACGAACCTCGCGTTCCACGGATTCCATGCCGTGACGCTGCAGTTCGAGGGTGTAGTCGTCCAGCCGCTCACGGGTCCTGGCCAGGGAGGTGCGCATCTTCTCGAGGCGTTCCTCCAGCCGGCTGCGGCGGCCTTCCAGCACGCGCATCCGAACGTCCCGCGACGTCTGACCGAAGAATGCGAAGCGAACGCCGAAGTGCTCGTCCTCCCAGGCATCCGGTCCGGAGTGGGCGAGCAGTTCTTCGAAGTGCTCTTTGCCCGCTGCGGTCAATCGGTAGACGATTTTCGCCCGGCGCCCCGTCAGTGCCGCGGCGGGCGCGCCCTCCGGGGCATCGCCCGTCTCCTCGACGAGCCAGCCGTTCGCGACCAGCGCCTTGAGGCAGGGGTAGAGGGTGCCGTAGCTGAACGCGCGGAACACCCCGAGCGAGGTGTTGAGCCGTTTTCGCAGCTCATAGCCGTGCATCGGAGACTCACGAAGCAGACCGAGGACGGCGAACTCGAGGACGCCGGAACGTCTGCTCACCCTCCGCCTCCTTGGCCTGGCGCGTTCTTTATCTCGTGCTGATGTATCGACTCGATACATCCAGACGATAGAACGGTGCCCCGTGTGGAACAAGCGGGGGCACGGTGAACGGCATCACATCACCAAATCGCTCTAGCCAACCTGACTGATTTGGAGTGAATTTCAACACTGGGCAGGTTTTGGCCATGCGTAGTCTGTGCGGCATGCAGACTGCCGGGAACCGTGGGCCGATATCTGGCGTCCCCGTCCTCGGTGTAATGCGGCCCGCACCGCAGGAGCGGGCCGTGCATCGGGGGGACCTGAAGACAAATGCCGCCTTCAGGCGACGAGAAAGTGCGCCTGCCCGAGGAGTAATCGTTCCATGAGCGAGCACCGTCGCAAACCGCCACAGCCGCAGGGTGGCGGACGTGCCGCGGCCCGACGTGCCGCGCAGCAGTCATCAGGGCGTCGTGCCGCGCCCTCACGAGACTCGGCTGCCGGTCCTCCGCCCACCTCGAATCCGCATGGTCAGGAGCGGCCGTACGGCGGACGCGCCGAGGCCCGACGTGCCGCACAGCGCGGCGGCCGACGACGGTCGGCCGACCCCGCGGAGATGGAGGTCGGCGGTGGCCCCGGCGGCCGTGGCGGCGGAGGCCGTCGTGGTGGTGGCGGCGGAAACGGCCCGGAGGGAGGTCGTGGGCGCGGCCGGGACAACGGAAGGCCCGGCAAGAAGCGCTGGCTCGACTACCCGCGTGCCAACCGCAGCGGATGGCGCCGCTTCGTGCCGTCCTGGAAGCAGGTGGCGAGCATCTGCGTCGGTTTCACCGGCCTGATCGTCGGGGCGGCCGGCGTCGCGCTGGCAGTGGTATCCGTTCCCGACGAAAATGATGCGGCCAAGGCTCAGAACAACGTTTACCTGTGGTCCGATGGCTCGGTTATGGCGCGCGACGGTGAGACAAACCGCCAGAACATCACCATAAATGAGATCCCCAAGTCCATGCAGGATGCGGTGATCTCCGCGGAGAACGCGTCATTCCGTACCGACTCGGGTGTCGACCCCATGGGAATCGCCCGTGCCCTGTTCAACATGGCCAGGGGCGGTGAGACCCAGGGCGGGTCGACCATCACTCAGCAGTACGTCAAGAACGCCATGCTGAGCCAGGAGCAGACCATTGATCGAAAGTTCAAGGAGCTGTTCATCTCGATCAAGGTCGGCTGGCAGATGGACAAGGACACGATCCTTCAGGGGTATCTGAACACCAGCTACTACGGTCGTGGCGCCTACGGCATCCAGGCGGCGGCCCAGGCGTACTACGGCAAGGACGCAGCCAAGCTCCAACCGAACCAGAGCGCCTTCCTGGCCGCCGTGCTCAAGGGCGCCAACCTGTACGACCCGGCAGGCGGAGTGGGCCCGAACGCCACCCGGCAGGAGAACACCCAGCGTGCCAAGGCGCGGTGGGCCTGGATCCTCGGCCGCATGGTCGCCAACCACCACATGTCCAAGGCGGATGAGGCCAAGTACCTGAAGCAAGGGTTCCCGATGCCCAATCCGCCGAAGCCGGTTGCCAGTAAGAGCGGACAGATCGGCTACTTGATGGACACGGCGAAGAAGTACGTGCTGAGGCATGCCGCGACCGATATGAGCGAGGCACGGTTCGACAAGGGTGGCTACACCATCCATACGACCTTCGACAAGAAGAAGACGGCCGAGCTCACGGCCGCGGTGAAGAAGGTCGACAAGCGGTACATCGATCCGAAGAAGCGGAGCAAGGACAAGTACGTCCAGTTCGGTGGTGCTTCCGTGGTGCCGGGAGACGGCAAGATCGTTGCGCTGTATGGCGGCGAGGGTTACGACAAGGGGCACTTCAGCAACAACGCCGACACCTACGGCGTGCCGGTTGGCTCGACGTGGAAGCCGTTTGTGCTGGCCGCAGCGATGAAGGGCGGCACCGTTCACAGCAACTATCAGCCGATCTCGCAAGATAGCCGCTACGACGGAGACGACCACCTCAAGGTGAAGAAGGCGGATGGGTCGTTCGTCCTGAAGCGGGATAATTCGCCGTTCTATCAGGAGAACGAGAGTGCTCACCGCTGGGGCTATATCTCGTTGACCAAGGCGATGGAGCAGTCCGTCAACACCCCGTTCGTCCAACTCGCCATGGATGTCGGCATGGACAAGGTCAAGGACATGGCGCACCGGGCGGGTATCTCGGAGGAGAGCTTCGACAAGCACCTCAACCCGTCCTTCGCGCTGGGAACCTCCACGCCGAGCGCGATCCGGATGGCGGACGCCTATGCGACCTTCGCCAACTCGGGGACGCAGTTCGAGCCGTACTCGGTGTCCGCGCTGACCTTCAAGGGCTCGGACGTGTCGGGTTTCGAGAAGCCGAAGCCGCAGCTGGCGATGTCCCCTGCGATCGCCGACAACGTGACCAGCGTGCTGCAGAACGTGGTCAAGAACGGTACGGGCAAGGGAGCCAGCCGTCTGCAGATGCCGGCCGCGGGTAAGACCGGTACCACTGACCAGAACAAGTCGGCATGGTTCGTCGGCTACACCAAGCAGTTGTCCACGGCCATCACGATGTTCCGCGAGGACGCGCAGAATCCGCGTCAGCTGTCCATGAACGGTGTGGGCGGATTCGACTCGATCCACGGTGGTGCGCTGCCCACCGAGGTATGGACCCAGTACATGTTGCAGGCCATGAACGGGGTCACGCCCGAGGCGTTCCCGACTCCTGTGCCCGTCGGCACCGAAGTGGACGAGCCGGGAATGCCCTCCCCGACGCCGACTCCCACGCCGTCGCAGCAGCCGTCGGATTCCCCGTCCGCGACGCCCAGTGATTCGGCTTCCCCCAGCGGCTCGCCCAGCCCGAGCCCGAGCGACACCTGCTCCAAGTGGGACATCGGGTGCAGCACCGGTGGTACGGGTACCGGCGGCAGCACCGGCGGACCCGGCGGACCTGGCGGCGCCACCGGAGGCGATACAGGTAGTCCGACGCCCGACCCCAGCGGCGGTGGCGGCCTCTTCGGCGGTCCCGGTGGGGGACGAAAGAAATGATCGCCCAATGTTTCACGTGAAACACGGTCCATGTTTCACGTGAAACATGGAGTCGCGAAGCCCCCGACCCGGGACGACCGGGCGGGGGCTTCGCCCTATTCGGCCAAGGGGCGTACGGCAGGATGGGGCCATGACGAGCGTGGGACGGGATGAGCCTGTACGGCCGACGAAGTGGGATGAGGTGGCGGCCGCCGGCAGCGAGCTGATCGGAGGCCCGATCGGCCGACGGGCGCTGCTCGGAACGAGCTGGCTGACGCCGGTTCGCCTCATCGCGTTGGTCGCCATCGGGATGTTCGCGCTCGGCATGGTGCAGAAACTGCCCTGCTACAACGGCGGATGGTTCTTCGGGGCCACGGCTCAGTACGCCCACGCTTGTTACTCCGACATCCCCCATCTCTACGTGGGACGGGGCTTCGCCGATGGACTCATCCCGTATTTCCAGCGGCTGCCCGGCGACATGGAGTATCTCGAGTACCCCGTACTGACCGGGCTCTTCATGGAGGTCGCCTCGTGGATGACGCCGCACCCGGAGACGATCCAGGACCGCGTTTCCAGTGAGCAGATCTACTGGCTGGTGAACGCCGGGATGCTGATGGCGTGCGCCGCCGTCATGGCGGTCTGCGTGGCGCGTACCCATCGCCGCCGTCCCTGGGACGGTCTGCTGGTTGCCCTGGCACCGGCCTTCGCGCTCACCGCCACCATCAACTGGGATCTGCTCGCGGTCGCCCTGACGGCCGCAGGGATGCTGATGTGGTCGCGCAGCCGCCCGCTGACGGCCGGAGTCCTGATCGGCCTGGCGACCGCGGCAAAGCTGTACCCCGTGCTGTTGCTGGGGCCACTCCTGGTGCTCTGCTGGCGCGCCGGAGCCTGGCGGGCGTACGGCAGGGCCCTGAGCGGTGCCGTGGCGGCCTGGCTTGTGGTGAACCTGCCGGTCATGATCGCGCACGATGCGACCGGATTCCATATCCGGGAGGGCTGGGCGAAGTTCTACACCTTCAGCCAGGAACGGCCGGTCGACTTCGGTTCGCTGTGGCTGCTGATCTCGCAGCGCACCGGGAATCCTCTGGAGAACGCGAACGTCTACGCCACGCTGCTGATGATCGTCGGCTGTGGCGTCATCGGGCTGCTGACCCTCTACGCGCCACGCCGGCCGCGCTTCGCGCAGCTCGCCTTTCTCGTCGTGGCGCTGTTCATCCTCACCAACAAGGTCTACTCACCGCAGTACGTCCTGTGGCTGATCCCGCTCGCCGCACTGGCTCGTCCGCGCTGGCGGGACTTCCTGATCTGGCAGGGCTGCGAGGTCATGTACTACCTGGGGATCTGGATGTATCTCTCCTACACCAGCGATGGTGAGAAGCATCAGGGTCTGCCGCCCGAGGGCTATCAGCTCGCCATCGTGCTGCACCTGCTCGGCACGCTCTACCTGTGCGCGGTGGTCGTACGGGACATCCTGATGCCGGAGCGCGATGTGGTGCGCAGGGGCGGGGACGATGATCCCTCGGGCGGTGTCCTGGACCGGGCAGCCGATGTGTTCGTGCTCGGCCAGGCCGCCCCTGCGCCACGGCATGCGGCGCACTTCGAAGGGGTGCCGACGGTGCGCTGGGGTGCCGTACGGAAGTGAGCGGACGGATGTAACGCCAAGGGCCCGGTGCCGCAGAGGAGGTCTGCGGCACCGGGCCCTTGGCGTTACAGAGGCGGGCTCAGCGGTCCACGACGCGGTCGTACTGGGTGGTGGTGTGCCGCAGGTGAGCCACCAGCTCTTCGCCGACCTGGGGCTCGGGGGCGTCCCCCGGCACGAAGAGGATGGACACCTGCATATGCGGCGGTTCGGCAAACCAGCGCTGCTTACCGCCCCATACATACGGCGACAGATTGCGGTTGACGGTGGCCAGGCCCGCCCGTGCCACGCCCTTGGCCCGGGGCATCACACCGTGCAGCGCCTTGGGGGACTCCAGACCGACGCCGTGCGAGGTGCCGCCTGCGACCACGACCAAGTAGCCGTCGGAGGTAGCCTTCTGCTGCCTGTATCCAAAGCGCTCCCCCTTGGCGATCCGGGTCACGTCGAGTACCGCGCCGCGGTACTCCGTGGCCTCGTGGTCGCCGAGCCACAGCCGCGTGCCGATCCGGGCACGGAAGCGGGTCTGCGGGAACTGCTGCTGGAGCCGGGCGAGTTCCTGGGCCTTGAGGTGGCTCACGAACATGGTGTGCAGCGGGAGGCGGGCGGCGCGCAGCCGGTCCATCCAGCCGATGACCTCCTCGACCGCGTCGGACCCGTCGGTGCGGTCCAGCGGCAGGTGGATCGCAAATCCTTCGAGCCGGACGTCCTCGATGGCCGCGGCCAGCTTCGGCAGGTCCTCCGCCTTGACGCCGTGCCGCTTCATGCTGCTCATGACCTCGATGACGACCCGGGCACCGACCAGGCCGCCCACCCCCTCGACCGAGGAGACCGAGCGGATCGCCCGGTCCGGCAGCGGCACCGGCTCCTCGCCGTGCCGGAACGGGGTCAGGACGAGCAGATCGCCGCTGAAGAAGTCCTTGATGCGGGCCGCTTCATAGGTCGTACCGACCGCGAGGATGTCGGACCCGAGGCGGGTGGCCTCCTCCGCCAGACGCTCATGACCGAAGCCGTAACCGTTGCCTTTGCAGACCGGGACGAGCCCGGGGAACTGCTGGAGCACGCTCTGCTGGTGTGCCCGCCAGCGCGCGGTGTCGACGTAGAGAGTGAGCGCCATGCCGGGCCCGGGACCTTTCTCGTAGCTGGGTGAATCAGGGTACGAACGGTGCGGTGGAGCTGTCGGCCGTGCGCAGGCTATCCGCGGTGCGTCATATAGAAGTCGAACGCCTTCTGCATCAGCTTGTTGAGCGGGAAGTCCCACTCACCGAGGTACTCCGCCGCCTGCCCACCAGTGCCTACCTTGAACTGGATCAGGCCGAAGAGATGGTCGTTCTCGTCCAGGGAGTCGCTGATGCCGCGAAGGTCGTAGACCGAGGCGCCGAGCTTGTAGGCGTCCTGCAACATCCGCCACTGCATCGCGTTGGAGGGACGGACCTCACGGCCGATGTTGTCGGAGGCACCGTAGGAGTACCAGACGTGACCGCCGACGACCAGCATGGTGGCGGCGGAGAGGTTCACGCCGTTGTGCCGCGCGAAGTACAGGCGCATGCGGTTGGGGTCCTCGGTGTTGAGGGCCGTCCACATGCGCTGGAAGTAGCCGAGCGGCCGCGGCCGGAAGTGGTCGCGCTCCGCGGTGATCTCATAAAGCCGCTGCCATTCGGCAAGGTCGTCGTAGCCGCCCTCGACGACCTCGACGCCGGCCTTCTCGGCCTTCTTGATGTTGCGGCGCCACAGCTGGTTGAAGCCCTTGTGGACCTCCTCCAGGCTGCGTTCGGCCAGTGGTACCTGGAAGACATAGCGGGGCTGGACATCGGCGAAGCCGGCACCGCCGTCCTCACCCTGCTGCCAGCCCATCCGGCGCAGCTGGTCGGCGACCTCGAAGGCGCGCGGCTCGATGTGCGTGGCCTCGACCTCCCGCAGACGCTTGACGTCCTGGTTCTGGATGCCCGACTTGATCGCCGCTGCGTCCCAGCGCCGGATGATCACCGGCGGGCCCATCTTCACGGTGAAGGCACCCTGCTGCTTGAGGTGCGCGAGCATCGGCTGCAGCCAGTCCTGAAGATTCGGCGCGAACCAGTTGATGACCGGGCCCTCGGGGAGGTAGGCGAGGTAGCGCTTGACCCGGGGCACCTGGCGGTAGAGGACGAGGCCGGCGCCGACCAGCTCACCGGTCGCGTCGAACCAGCCCAGGCTCTCCGCACGCCATTCGGCCTTGACATCCGCCCAGGCAGGAACCTGCATGTGGCTGGCCGCGGGCAGGCTCTGGATGTATGCCAGATGCTGCTCTCGGCTGATGGTCCTCAGGGTCAGGCTCATGCGGGGCGCTCCTCGGCTGGTGTGTCCCCATTGTCGGGGCTCCGGCTCTCGCGCCGAAGCCTACTGTGACCGGGGAGCACCCCGACTGGGCCGTACGGCCACGGGCGCCGTACGGCCTGATCCAGTTACTGAGCTGGGCTAACCGATGACGCCGCCCCAGAGGCCGCCATGGGCCAGGCCGAGGTAGAAGCCGAAGGCCGCCGCCCCGAGCCCGATGATCAACAGGAAGCGTTCACCCGTCGTCGACGAGATGAACTGGCCCCACAGTCCGGTGCCGATTCCCACCAGGCCCACCCAGGAGCTGACCAGGTGCAGGCCTGGGGAAAAGGTGGTGAGGGCGGCGATCGCGCCGAGGACGAGGGTCACGATGGCGAGAGTGTTCTCGACGGGATGCGCCTCACCGTCGCTGTTGAGCAGCGAGATCAGGCTGCGCTGGGTCCTTACTGCCTGTGCCATGCGGCACCTCCGATGACAGGGCGGCGCACTGTAACGCCGCTCACACCCGTTGTGTTCCAGGTTGAGGGGTGTGCCGCTCGGATTTCAACCGGAAGGCCGGAGGCAGGTACTCTGTACAGTCTGCGCCCATGTCTGTCCGGATACTCCGGCCGGACCAGGTGCGGAACGCATCATGACCCTCCTGCCACGGAACGACCGTGGCCGCTGAGTCCAAAGGAGGTGGGTTCTACATGCGTCACTACGAGGTGATGGTCATCCTCGACCCCGATCTCGAGGAGCGCGCTGTCTCCCCGCTGATCGAGAACTTCCTCTCCGTCGTCCGTGAGGGCAACGGAAAGGTCGAGAAGGTCGACACCTGGGGCCGTCGTCGTCTCTCGTACGAGATCAACAAGAAGCCCGAGGGCATCTACTCGGTCATCGACCTGCAGGCCGAGCCTGCGGTCGTCAAGGAGCTCGACCGTCAGATGAACCTGAACGAGTCGGTCCTCCGGACCAAGGTCCTCCGTCCCGAGACCCACTGAGCGCGCAAGCGTCCAGCGGTATCCGGGTTCGAGTAGCAGCAACACCAGCAGCCAGCAGCACACCCGCCGAGAGGTTCCCCTAATGGCAGGCGAGACCGTCATCACGGTTGTCGGCAATCTTGTCGACGACCCCGAGCTGCGCTTCACCCCGTCCGGTGCGGCGGTCGCGAAGTTCCGCGTCGCGTCCACCCCCCGTACCTTCGACCGCCAGACCAATGAGTGGAAGGACGGCGAGAGCCTGTTCCTGACCTGCTCGGTGTGGCGCCAGGCGGCGGAGAACGTCGCCGAGTCCCTGACGCGGGGTACCCGCGTGGTCGTGCAGGGCCGCCTCAAGCAGCGGTCCTACGAGGACCGCGAGGGCGTGAAGCGCACGGTCTACGAGCTCGACGTCGAGGAAGTGGGCGCGAGCCTGAAGAACGCCACGGCCAAGATCACCAAGACCGGTGGTCGCGGTGGCCAGGGCGGCGGCTTCGGCGGCGGCCAGCAGGGCGGTGGCCAGGGTGGCGGCGGCTGGGGCGGCGGCCCCGGCGGCGGTCAGCAGGGCGGCGGCGGTGCTCCCGCCGACGACCCGTGGGCCACGGGTGCTCCTGCCGGCGGCGGCCAGCAGGGTGGCGGCGGTGGTGGCTGGGGCGGCGGCTCCGGCGGCGGCTACTCGGACGAGCCGCCCTTCTAGGTCCATGCAGCCGGTTCGTCCGCCACGTTTCACGTGAAACACGATGTTTCACGTGAAACATCGCTGGGAGCGGCCGGGGGCCTTGAGGGCGTCAGCACACACTTCTTGAACTCACTGGAGAGAGACAATGGCGAAGCCGCCTGCTCGCAAGCCTAAGAAGAAGGTTTGCGTGTTCTGCAAGGAGAAGATCTCCTACGTCGACTACAAGGACACGAACCTGCTGCGGAAGTTCATCTCCGACCGCGGCAAGATCCGTGCCCGCCGAGTCACCGGCAACTGCACCCAGCACCAGCGCGACGTCGCCACGGCCGTGAAGAACAGCCGTGAGATGGCGCTGCTGCCCTACACGTCCACCGCGCGATAAGGGAAGGGTGACCGACAGATGAAGATCATCCTCACCCACGAGGTCTCCGGCCTCGGCACCGCCGGCGACGTTGTTGACGTCAAGGACGGGTACGCCCGTAACTACCTGGTCCCGCGTGGTTTCGCGATCCGCTGGACCAAGGGTGGCGAGAAGGACGTCGAGCAGATCCGCCGCGGTCGCAAGATCCGCGAGATCGCCACGATCGAGCAGGCCAACGAGGTCAAGGGCCAGCTCGAGGGCGTCAACGTGAAGCTGGCCGTCCGCGCCGGCGACGCGGGCCGCCTGTTCGGTTCCGTCACCCCGGCCGACGTCGCCTCGGCGATCAAGGCTGCCGGTGGTCCGGACGTCGACAAGCGTCGTGTCGAGCTCGGTTCGCCGATCAAGACCCTGGGCGCGCACCAGGTGTCCGTGCGTCTGCACGCCGACGTCGTTGCGAAGCTCGGCGTCGAGGTCGTTGCCGCGTAATCGCAGCACCACGCTGAAGGGCCGTACCCCCTCGCAGGGGGTACGGCCCTCAGTGCTTTCCGGAGCGCCTCGGACGGCGCCCGGCCGATATGCGGAGCCCGGCAGATGCCGGACCTCCCATGAGGGCCCGAACTCCGTGCATGTCCGCGTATCCGTCCACGTCGAGCGCGGTCAGTCCACGTCCTGCGCGTGCTTGTACAGGTCGGCGATATCGTCGTCGAAGTATGCGGCGTAGGAGACATCGTCCTCGTCACCGCCGCCCTCATGGCCGCCCAGGACGCCGATGACCGTGCCGGTGTGGCTGGTGGGGTCGTAGTCGGCCAGCCAGGGGCTGCCGCTGGTGCCGCCCTCGAAGTCGGTGCACTGGATGCGCATTTGGGTGTCACTGAACTTCGTGGTGCGGTTCTGGCAGGAGATGGGGGTCTCGCGGCTGGTCGGATACCCCGTGATCTTGACCTCGTTGTCGTAGCCGCGGTCGATGCCCAGGGTGTTGCCGCCCAGCACGTCCTGAATCTGCTTGCCCTGTTTCTTGTCGAGGATCAGGAAGGCGACGTCGAGGTCCTCGTCCTGCGACTTGGCCCAACGGTCATCGACGACCACCTTCTTGACCTTCCACAGGCCGGTGGGCCCGTCGCCGTCGCGGTAGTCGGGGGCGAAGACCAGGTCGTTGACCGTGGTGCCGGCGTCGGCGTCGTAGGCGCAGTGTGCCGCGGTGATCAGCATGTTCCGGCCCGGGCTCTGGACGACGCTCGCCGTGCAGAAGTGGGCGCCGCGGTCGTTCTTTTCGAAGACCGCGCCGACCCGGGCGTTCTGCTCGGTTCTGCGCGGGGTGTAGGCATTGCCGTCATCGGCCGGCGCCGTCGCGGCGGGGTCCTGGTCCCGGGGATCCTCCCCCGGCTCACCGGACTTGCCGAAACTGCTGCGGCCGGCCGGAGGGGTACGGGTATCGGCTTCTTCCGTGGCGTAACCCACCACAGCGGCTGCCACGAGGACGATGAACGTCAGAGGCAGGACAGATTTCCTGGCGAGCGCGCGCACAGGGCCATTATCGACAGCCACTCGCGGTTACGGGACAGTTCAGCGGGAGGCCCCCGTCACAATCCACCGGCCCGAGCGGCTGCGCAGCCAGAGTGTCAGCATACGCACGGTCATCATCAGGGCCATCGCCCACCACAGCGCGACCAGACCGCCATGGAGAGCGGGGACGGCCAGTGCCACCGGCGCGAACAGAGCGAGGGTCACCACCATCGCCCCGGCGAGATAGCGGCCGTCGCCCGCGCCCATCAGGACGCCGTCGAGGATGAAGACGATGCCGGAGATCGGCTGGGTGACCGCGATGACCAGGAGAGTGGCCATCAAGGGGCGGTGCACCGAGGGGTCGGCGGTGAACAGGGGGGTGAACAGCGGACGGGCGAGCGCGACCAGCACCCCGACGACCAGTCCGGAGACCAGGCCCCACTGGACCATGCGGCGGCAGGCGGCCCGGGCGCCGTCGCGGTCGCCCGCGCCGAGATAGCGTCCGATGATGGCCTGGCCGGCTATGGCTATCGCGTCCAGGGCGAAGGCCAGCAGCTGCCAGAGCGTGAGCACGATCTGGTGCGCGGCTATCTCGGCGTCGCCGAGCCGGGCGGCGACCGCGGTGGCGATCATCAGCACCGCGCGCAGCGAGAGCGTACGTACCAGCAGCGGCACGCCTGCCTGTGCACAGGCGCGTATCCCCGCAGCGTCGGGGCGCAGGGAGGCGCCGTTGCGCCGGGCGCCGCGGATGACGACGGAGAGGTAGGCGGCGGCCATGGCGCACTGGGCGATGACGGTGCCCCAGGCGGAGCCGGCGATGCCGAGGCCGGCGCCGTAGACCAGGCCGGCGTTGAGCGCGGCGTTGGCGGAGAAGCCGCCGATGGCGACGTACAGCGGGGTCCGGGTGTCCTGGAGGCCGCGCAGTACGCCGGTGGCGGCCAGGACGACGAGCATCGCGGGGATGCCGAGCGCGCTGATGCGAAGGTAGGTGGTGGCGTACGGGGCGGCGGTGCCGGAGGCGCCGAACGCATCGACGAGCCACGGGGCGCCGGGCAGTACGGCCGCGATCACCGCGGCGCCGAGGAGGAGGGCGAGCCAGATACCGTCCATGCCCTGGCGGATGGCGCCGGAGAGATCCCCGGCGCCGACCCGGCGGGCCACCGCTGCGGTGGTGGCATAGGCGAGGAAGACGAAGACGGAGACCGCGGTGGTCAGCAGCGCGGCGGCGACACCGAGGCCCGCCAGCTGGGGGGTGCCGAGGTGGCCGACGACGGCGCTGTCGACCATGACGAAGAGCGGTTCCGCGACGAGTGAGCCGAAGGCGGGCAGGGCCAGCGCGACGATCTCGCGGTCATGGCGGCGGAGGGCGCGCCGTGGCGTCGCGGGAGCCAATGTCATGCGGGCAATCTAATCTTCCACAGGTAAGAGATGCAAACGTTGCGTGGTCCTTACTTTCCGCTGTGTGGAGCCCTCGCCGCCGCAAGGTTTGCCATGATCTTGAACAGGTCGCCGAAGTTTTTCTCCCCCACAGCCTATGGATGAGAAAGTTGCAGGTCAGGGGCTTATGGGCGGCCTGATTGTGTGCTTGTCCACAGTGGTTTCCCCCGGCTCGTGCACAGGATCCCGGGACTTCTCCACAGCTGGAGCCCCGTCATCCACACAGCCTGTGGATAACCAGATTGGCGGACGGTGCCCGCGGGCCTACCGTGGTCCGGCGCCCGCCGCCCGTTTCCGGCCTGAGACAACGTCCGAACTCGACGCGCCGTAACCAGGAGTCGGGCGTCTCGATTGTCAGAGCTGTGCCGTAAGAAGGAAGCGCACAGCAAGGTCCGCGTCGCGGACGGGAGGAGGTGCCGGGGTGAGCATGCCCGAGCCCATGGACGACCCCTGGGCGGACTCCGGTCCCGGCGACCGGCTGCCGGCGCCCCGCTCCCGCCAAGGCGAGGGCAAGGGCCGTGGCCGAGGCGACCGCCCCGCTCGCGACGACGACGCCGGCTCCTGGTCGGGCGGCTTCGAGCGGGTCCCCCCGCAGGATCTGGACGCGGAGCAGTCGGTGCTCGGCGGCATGCTGCTGTCCAAGGACGCCATCGCCGATGTCGTCGAGGTCCTCAAGGGCGAGGACTTCTACCGCCCCGCCCATGAGCTGGTCTTCCAGGCGATTCTCGACCTCTACGCCAAAGGCGAGCCGGCCGACCCGATCACCATCGCCGCGGAGCTGACCAAGCGCGGCGAGATCGGCAGGGTCGGCGGCGCCTCGTATCTGCACACCCTCGTCCAGTCCGTCCCGACGGCCGCCAACGCCGAGTACTACGCCGAGATCGTCCACGAGCGCGCCGTGCTGCGCCGGCTCGTCGAGGCCGGCACCCGCATCACGCAGATGGGATACGCGGCGGACGGCGACGTCGACGAGATCGTCAACAGCGCCCAGGCGGAGATCTACGCCGTCACCGAGCAGCGGACCAGCGAGGACTATCTGCCGCTCGGCGACATCATGGAGGGCGCCCTCGACGAGATCGAGGCGATCGGCTCGCGACAGGGCCAGATGACGGGCGTGCCCACCGGCTTCACCGACCTCGATTCCCTCACCAACGGCCTGCACCCGGGCCAGATGATCGTGATCGCGGCGCGTCCCGCCATGGGTAAGGCCCTCGCCCTCGACACCCCGCTGCCCACCCCTACGGGCTGGACCACCATGGGCGAGGTGCGGCCCGGTGACTCTCTGCTCGATGCCGCGGGGAGGCCGACGCGTGTGGTGGCCGCCACCGAGGTGATGACGGGGCGGCCCTGCTACGAGATGACGTTCGACGACGGCACTACCGTCATCGCCGACGCGGATCACCAGTGGCTCACCGACACCCGGTCCTCTCGTCCGGTGGCCGGGGCCGCAGCGGGCGACGGCCCCAGCCCGCGCGCCCTCGCCTCGGTCAGGACGACCAAGGAAATCGCCGCGACGCTGCACTGCCCCACGGCAGACGACCGCCCGAACCACAGCGTGGAGAACGCCGCCGCCCTCGAACTCCCGCATCGGGAGCTGCCGGTGGCGCCGTATGCACTCGGCGTATGGCTCGGCGCCGACGGCCACGGTGAGACTGTGGGGCGCACCGCGGCTGGGGATCACGGCGAGGCGCCGGGGCTCGCCCCGGCGGACGTGGAGCCGCTGGGCCTCCTGGGGAACAAGCACATCCCCCAGGCGTATCTGCGCGGCTCCCTCGCCCAGCGGACGGACCTCCTCACGGGTCTGCTGGACGCCGGCGGAACGGTCACTGCGAGCGGATCGGTGCAGTTCACGGCCCCCAACGAGGCTCTGGCCGAAGGAATTCATGAGCTGGTGGTGAGCCTCGGCCGACGCTGTGGACTGCGTACCGAGGCGGTCGGCAACCCGGCCAACGGGCGCGCTGACAAGCCGTCCACCACCGCCTACGTCCTCACCTTCACACCGCCCGACGACGTCATCGGACCGGAGCGGAAACGGCGCGGGCACACAGAGGACGACCGTCCCAAGAGCCCCACGCGCCGCCTCATCACCGCCGTCCGGGAGATCGCGAGCGTCCCGGTCCGCTGCGTCCAGGTGGACAACCCGGATCACCTGTACCTGGCCACCAGGTCGATGGTCCCCACCCACAACTCGACCCTCGCCCTCGACTTCGCCCGCGCCGCCTCGATCAAGAGCAACCTGCCCAGCGTGATCTTCTCGCTGGAAATGGGACGCAACGAGATCGCGATGCGACTGCTGTCCGCCGAGGCGCGAGTGGCGCTGCATCACATGCGGTCCGGGAGCATGACGGACGAGGACTGGACGAGGCTGGCGCGCAGGATGCCGGATGTGTCGGCCGCGCCGTTGTACATCGACGACTCACCGAACCTCTCGATGATGGAGATCCGCGCCAAGTGCCGCCGGCTCAAACAGCGCAACGATCTGAAGCTGGTCGTCATCGACTATCTCCAGCTGATGCAGTCCGGCGGCTCCAAACGGGCCGAGAGCCGTCAGCAGGAGGTCTCGGACATGTCGCGAAACCTCAAGCTGCTGGCTAAGGAGCTGGAGCTCCCGGTCATCGCGCTCTCCCAGCTCAACCGTGGCCCCGAGCAGCGTACGGACAAGAAGCCGATGGTCTCCGACCTGCGCGAATCCGGGTCGATCGAGCAGGACGCCGACATGGTCATCCTGCTGCACCGCGAGGACGCCTACGAGAAGGAGTCCCCCCGCGCGGGCGAGGCCGACCTGATCGTGGCGAAGCACCGTAACGGTCCCACGGCGACGATCACCGTGGCGTTCCAGGGGCACTATTCGCGGTTTGTGGACATGGCGCAGACGTAAGCGGAACCACGGCGTCCTACCGGCCCAAACCGGCAGCCTTGACCGCCCGTTGCGCGAAAACGTCCTCACGGCGGTCGTCCATCTGCCGCAATGCGTCCTTGCGGTCCCGCTTGGAGAGCCGGTCGAGATAGGTGTGGCCGACGAGGTGATCGGTCTCGTGCTGAAGACACCGGGCGAAGTAGCCCGTCCCCTCGATGACGAGAGGGTCGCCGTCCCTGTCGTACCCGCGGACGACGGCGCGATCGGTGCGGGGGACCGCCATGGCGGCACCGGGGACGGACAGGCAGCCCTCGATGTCGTCGACGAGTCGCCGGCTGCCTGGATCGGGCAGGTCCAGAACGGGGTTGATGATGTGTCCGATATGCCGGATTCCCTCGTCGTCCGGGCAGTCATGGACGAACAGCCGCAGGTCAACGCCGACCTGATTGGCAGCCAGGCCCGCACCGTCGGCCACATACATGGTCAGGAACATGTCGTCGATCAACGCCGACAACTCCGGAGTTCCGAATCCGGTCACCTCCCGGCACGGACGGCTCAGCACCTCCTCACCCACCACCGTGACCCTGCGAACCGACCCCCGTTCCGCCTCCGGTGGCAGAGCCGGATACGAGTCGACGGGGCGGCCCTGTGCACGGACTCGCCGGTCGACGGGACGGGACCGCTCGTGACGAACAGACACAGCTGTCTCCCCTTTTGCGCACGCCACAGATGCCGCGGAGGTCACCGCGGCTGATGTTTCAGTTGGCATCACTGCTTGCCAAGAGCTTTGCAAAGTAGCACTCTTTGCAAAGTGACTGCAGATGACCTCGACGCGCAGGACGATGACCGGACGGCCGGCACCGACGAAAAATTGCGCGAGCATGAAGTCCGTACAGCCTTGCTGGACCTGCTTGCCAAAGTCGGCACCGTCACAGCGACCCAAGCAGCTTCCTGGCTGGGCTACAGCTCGGGCCTCTGCTCATTTCATCTGCGGCAGCTCGCACGTCACGGATACATCGAAGAGGCCCCCCACAGCGGAGGCCGCGTACGCCCCTGGCGTCTGAAGCAGGACACCACCGCTGCCGACGGACACGTGGCGGAACGGTTCGGCGACTTGGCCCGTGGGCTGGAGGACGAAAGTTGGCAGCGCTGGCTGACCCAGCGAGGTGAAGCGCCGTCCGAATGGCGTCACGAGGAAGCCTTCAGCGGTGTCGCCTACCTGACGCCTGAAGAGATGAGCGCGGTCGCGGACGTGATCCGACGGGCGCTCGCGCCCTACCAGGACCGCGAACATCGTCCTCTGGCCCGGCCCGACGGCGCACTGCCGGTGGCCCTCATCACCCGACTGTTTCCCCTGCTTCCCCACGCAGTCGGCGACGGAGACCAGGGATGAGGATCCGTCAGGCACTTCGTGATCCCTTGAGGGCTTGTCACCAAGCGGAAAAAAGAAGGTGTCTGACGCAGCGTGAGGCATACAGAGTGGTCGGCATGGAGCAACCGACCCGGCACTGTATGAGCATCGACGGTCGTCGCCTGTCCTTCCTCGACTACGGCGGGCGTGGCCGGCCGCTGCTCGCGCTGCACGGGCACTTCGGGGACGGGCGGACTTTCGCCGGGTTGGCGCACGCTCTCCCCGAGTGGCGGGTGATCGGTCTCGATCAGCGAGGACACGGGTCTTCGGAGCGGGCGACGGACTACTCGCGGGACGGCTACGTGGGAGACGCCGCGGCGCTCCTCGATCACCTCGGCCTCGCGGACGTCGTGGTCCTGGGCCACTCGCTCGGAGGCGTCAACGCCTACCAACTCGCGGCGTGGCATCCCCGTCTCGTCAGAGCTCTCGTCATTGAGGACATCGGCGCCGAGGTCGATGGCGATCTGTCCTCTTGCCTCTCCTGGCCGGAACGGGCGCCCACCCGAGAAGCGCTGGTCACAGGACTGGCGGGATCGGCCCGCTACCTCATGCACGCCATCCGCGAGTACCCCGACGGCTGGGGCCTCGCCGTCCGCCCGAAGGACATGGTCGCCTCACAGCAACAGCTCAACGGTGACCACTGGGGCGAGTGGCTGTCCAGTGACTGTCCCGCACTCCTGATCCACGGAACGCGGAGTGACCGCCTCAGCTCTTCGTGCGCCAGGGCCATGGCAGAGCGGCGCCCGCGCACCCGGATTGTGGAACTGGCAACCGGACACACCGTTCATGAGACGGATCCGGCCGGGTTCGCGGCCGCGGTGCGGAGCTTTCTCCGTGCGTTGTGACCCCTGTGCACGTGCCGTCCGAGTCCGGATACGTGTGTACCTGCTGGGCTCACGCCCGGTTCCCGCAAAAGGACGGAAGGGCCACGGTGCCGAGCCTGTGGCTCGGACACCGGGGCCCTTCCGTTACCTATACCTACGCGACTGCCGGTGCTCACCAACCGCCGTTGCAGCCCATGCTCGAGCCCACGCCCATGGCCTGGCCACCCGCGGAACCCTCGCCGTTGAGCGCGTTGCCGAGCAGACCGTTGAGGATCCCGATCTGGTCGAGAACGGCGACGTTCAGGTCGTGCGACCGGCACATGCCCCCGCCGCCGCGGGCAGCATTGGCGGTGCCGGCACCGAGGAAGCTGACACTGCCGAGAACGGCGACCACGACGGCGGCCTTGCGAAGGTTGTGCATTTTTTCCTCCATGAGTTGAACGGATGCGATCTGCGATAGATCCACTTTGTGCGGTTACCGGGAAGCTAATACGAAAATCTTCACTTCGCTCATCGGCGCTGGCATACGGGTTCCCCCGCTGGTCCGCCCGTGGCAAGTCGCGCATCGAGCCGCTCTCCGGGAGGGGCATCCCGCAGCGCCCTGGCGAGGGCGAGTGTGGGCAGCAGCAGGGTCATGGACCCTCATACCGCCACCTGGGCCCAGAGGTTGACGGAGGAACAGAGAATCGCCGTGGTGTTTGCGGAGTGTGGCAAGGCGGCGGTTTCAACGCTGCCGTTGCGCGGATACAGCTGGGTGAGAATGGCCTCCTGGAAACGGAACGACAGTGCGGTCGGCATAAAGGCGCTGCCGGAATATCCGTTCCAGCTGAATTCCCGTCCGGGTTTACGTGAGCCCGTAGGGGCGCCGCCGTAGGTTCGGGAACTCGAGGCGCGTGTGGGCTGTTCAGCGGCAGGGCCGGGGTGTCACGGGCCCGGTACGGGGCCTGATAGAGGGCGCTGCTTGGGGTGGATCGGGTGCCCGTCCGACCGCCGATAATGCGGGGTTGAGATAAGTGATTGGTAGTCACAATTCCGATCCCCGACGGCAGAGGAAGCGCCTTGCTATTCGTCGGCTTCTTGCGGGTATGGAGTCCCCTTAATGATGCTCAAAGTGAGGGGCCATGAGATTTATGGGAACTGTCATACGGTCCGTCAGATCCATCACCGCACACATCGCCATGATGTGGGCCTCCCCAACGCCCGTGACGCGATGGGACGTTCTGGCTCTTTCGGGTGAGGTTTGCCGTACGGCGGACTGCCATGATCGGACTCGTGCGCAGCATGGATCGCCCGCCCGTCGGCAGGGCAGTGAAACGAGGTGTGACGGCCTGGGGGCATGCGCTCCTCGGCGCGATGCTCGGTGTGGTTCCGGTGGTGGCGGGGCTGTTGTTCACGTCCCCGGTTTGGCCGATGGCGCTGCGGATTGCGGGCTTCACGCTCGTGTGTGCGGCGGTGATCCTGGCCATGGCCTTCCCTCGCGCAGCACGCCGGAGAAGCGTGCGGCTGACGAACCGTCTGCTGGGCACCGATCTGCCCGTTCCGCTGGAGCCGGTGTCGGGGGAACGCTCGCCGGGCCCTTGGGTGAACCGGCTTCGTACGGCGGCATGGCTGGTGCCGCATATGGCACTGGGCGGGCTGGTGACCGGGCTGACGGTGCTGTTGCTGTTCAGCGCCCTGATGTTCCTGGCGGTGTGGCTCGGCGGCGGGGGCGTGGTCGACAGTTTTGGGCTGACCCTCAGGGTGCATTCCGGGCTGCCGGGCCTGTGGGCGGGGGCCGTGGCCGTCGGCTGTCTGATGGCGACGGTGGCCGTCTGCGCCGGTGCGGCCGCCGCACTCCGACTGCTCGCACCGGTCTTCCTCGACCATCGCCAGGCGGAGCGGCTGGCCGCCGCCGAGGAGCAGATGCGCCGTCTGGCCCAGCGCAATCGGCTGGCCCAGGAGCTGCACGACTCGATCGGCCACACCCTGACGGCATCCACCATCCAGGCGGCCGTGGCAGGCGAGTTGATGGAGCGTGACCCGGACGCAGCACGCAGGGCCCTCCGCAGCATCGAAGAGACCTCCCGGGTCGCGATGGACGACCTCGACCATGTGCTCGGCGTCTTGCGTGAGGAACGGTCGCCCCGCACGCCGCAGCTCACCCTCGGCGATCTCGACCCCCTGGTGGAGCGGGTGCGGCGGGCCGGAGCCGAGGTGAGTGTCACCACCTGCGGCGCACTGGAGCGGATACCGGCCACCGCCTCCCGGGAGGCGTACCGGATCGTCCAGGAGGGGCTGACCAATGCGCTGCGGTACGGAACGAAGGCGGGCATCGCCTTGCACGTCACGGCTCAGGACGACTGGCTGACGCTGGAACTCGTCAACCCCGTAGCCGTGGAGGACGCCGGATTCCGGTCGCGCAAGCGGCGGGGCGAGGGGCAGGGGCTGGCCGGTATCGAGGAGCGGGTGCGGCTGCTGCGCGGTGAGGTGTCCGCCGGGACGACGGAGGGCCATGGTGGCGACGGGGCAGGGCAGGGCGCTACACGGTGGCGTCTCGCGGCGCGCATTCCGCTACGGTCGGCGCCATGAGCACCGCTCCTCCCGCAAACGCCGGCCAGGACACGCCGACCAGGGCCCCGGACGCGCAGGTGAGCGTGCTCATCGCCGACGACGAGGAACTCACCCGTACCGGGCTGCGGGTACTGCTCGCCTCCAAACCCGACCTCGATGTCGTCGGCGAGGCCGCAGATGGCGCGGCGGTGCTCCCGCTGGCTGTACGGCTGCGCCCGGACGTCGTGCTGATGGATGTTCGGATGCCCCGGCTGGACGGCATCGAGGCCACCCGGCGGTTGCGGTCGGAGCTCGCCGAGCCACCCAAGATCGTCGTGATCACCACCTTCGAGAACGACGAGTACGTCTACGACGCGCTACAGGCCGGAGCCAGCGGATTCGTCCTCAAGCGCGCTCCGGCCCAGCAGATCGCACAGGCCATCCGGCTGGTCGCCACCAGCGATTCCGTACTCTTTCCCGAGGCCGTGCGCAGGCTGGCGTCGGGTCGGCCGGTGCGCCGAGACGCCGCTCGCAAGCTGGCCGTGCTCACCCGGCGCGAAACGCACATTCTGCGGTGGATGGCGAAGGGCCTGACGAACCAGGAGATCTCCGTCGAGCTGACCGTGAGCCTGGAGACCGTGAAGACCCATGTCGGCAATGTGCTGGCCAAGCTCGGCGCGCAGAACCGCACCCAGGCGGTGATCCTGGCGTATGAGACGGGGCTGGTCGGGACCGGGGCGACCGGGTTGTAGGCGGGCGCCCCACAGGACCTTCCGTATCGTCCGCCGCGAAGGCTTTGACCTTCATGTGGCTTGAAGCCTGACAATCCGGCTCATGGACGAGGACGAGCTGTTGGGCATCGGCGCATTTGCGCGGCGGGTGGGGTTGGCGCCGAGCGCGTTGCGGTTCTACGACGACTGCGGTGTGCTGCGGCCGGCCCGGGTGGATGAGGCGACGGGCTACCGGTACTACGGGGCGGATCAGGCCGGCCGGGGTGTGCGGCTGCGGAGGCTGCGAGCGGCGGGGCTTCCGCTGCTGGATGTCGCGGTGGTGCTCGACGGACCACGGGAAGCGGCGCAAGGAGTGCTGCGGGCACATCTGGAGCGGACGCGGCGTACCGCGGACGAGGCCCGGGCAGTGGTCGAGGAATTTCTGCGGGAGGCGACGGGCGATGCTGCGACCTGCTGGGCACGAGCACGGGTCGATGGAGCCGAACTCGCCGCCGCAGTACGGCAGGTGGCACCCGCGGTTGCATCGGGGGAGGCGCGCGATGCGTTTCCGGTGCTGGGGTGTGTGCTGCTCGAACTCGTCGACGGCGAGGTGCAGTTGGTGGCGACGGACCGGTATCGGCTCGCCGTGCGGGTGCTGCGGGCCGCGGACTTCGAGGGCGGCGCGGGTAGGGCGCTGATCGGTGCGGAGCAGGCACAGGGACTGGCGGAGTGGGCCCTGCGGCAGATGACGGTCGAGGTGGAATGCGGGGTGCCGGCGGCGTCCGTGCCGGATGCGGCATCGGCCTTCGATGCGGCGGTGTTGCGGCTTCGGGGCGATGCGGACGGGGAGTGCTGGGAGTGGCCGCAGGCACCGCTCCAGAGGCAGGACCAGGACGCCGCGGCATTTCCGGACTATCGGTCGATGCTGGAGGGGCTGGAGGCTGGACGGTACCGGATCATCGTGGACCGGGTCGGGCTGCGGGACGCGGCCGCCGGACGAGGTGAGGTGGTGTTCCTCGCCATGGACGCGGGGGACAGCGGCGAACCGCAACTTGAGGTGACGGGCGGGGAGCGGCTCCCCATTCGGCTGCGAGCCGTGTTTCACGTGAAACATCGGGCCATGTTTCACGTGAAACATGGGGCGGTACCGCGGATCGCCTTCGCTCCGGCGGTGCTGCTACCGGCGCTGGAGGCCGGTGTGGGGCCCGATGTGCTGCTGGAAATCTCCGCAGCGGACCGGCCGGTGGTGGTCCGCTCCGCCGATCAGGGGAGTTTCACGACGCTGGTGATGCCGGTGAGCGAGCGGACCGGTGGCTCTGCGCATGCGGATCGCACCGATGACTGACACGAGGGGAAGAGGAATGGACCCCGAACTGCCGGTCGTACGGCTGTGCGTGGCGGGAATGCAGGCCGAGGCGGACGGGAGTGCCCACGCAGCGTACGAGTTCTTTCGGCAGGCATGGAACGCGGCCGGGGACGACTACGAGGCATGCATCGCCGCGCACTACCTGGCACGCCACCAATCCTCGCCGGAGGAGACGCTCCGCTGGAACCAGGAGTGTCTGGACCGGGCCGACCGGGTGGCGGACGAGCGGGTGCAGGCGTTCTACCCGTCGCTGTACCTGAACATGGGCCGGGCATACCTGAACATGGGCCAACCGGCGCTGGCGCACCAGCACTTCGTACGAGCCGCCGAGCGGGTGAGTGAGCTGCCCGACGGGCAGTACGGCGACTGGAACCGGTTCGCCATTGCGGAAGGGCTACGGGACACGGCGGCGGAGGCCCCGGCGGGCGGGACCGTGGCAGGCACCGCGGCGCCTCTTGCGCCGGTGGTCGATACCGGCATCCGTGAGCTGCAGTCGCGGTGGTGCGCGCGGGGCGATCTCATGGCGCTGGGGCTGACGCTGCCGGCCTTTCTCGGATATCTGGGGACGGACGAGGATCGGCTGCGGCTGCGCACCGCGCTGCACATGCTGCATGCCGCGCGCAGGCTGCCCCAGGACGAACAAACGGCGCTCGGGGCGCTGCTTGGGGCGGCCGCCCTGGGGTGACGATGTGCCGGTCCGGGCTCCGAAGCCCTCGCGTGACGGCCGAGGTTCGCGAGAGGGTGAGCCACGATGGGCGGCTGCCCGCCCTCGAGCAGTCCCACCAATAGCGCCGGCCACATCAACAGGGCCGGCCACATCAGCGAAGTCAGCCGCATCGGCCGTCATTGAGGAGCGCCATGACCACCGCCGCGTCCGCCCAGTCCCCGGCGGAGGAGCCGAAGGTCCACGACACTGTGGCCCAGGGCCCAGCTGCCCAGGGCTCTGCGGCACAAGAGACCGAGGCCCTGCCCGAACCGCGAGCCGGCGAGCCGGGACCGGTGGCCGGAGCGGCGGGGACGGTCGACACCGGCGAGGCCTATACCGAGCTGCTGCCGGAAACCCGGCGGGCGCTGCTGCGTCGGCTGGCGGTCGGACAGGCCGAGGGACGAGCGCCCTCGATGATGGGCGCGGTGGTCCGCGGCGGACGGACCGTATGGACGGGAGCCCGGACATCGGTGCCGGGCGAGGTGCCGCACGGCGAGGTGCAGTACCGGATCGGTTCGCTCACCAAGACCTTCGTCGCGGTGATGGTGCTGCGGCTGCGCGACGAGGGCCTGCTGGAACTGGAGGACCGGATCGGCACGCATCTGGAGGGAACGCCGGTGCCCCATGCCACGGTCGCTCAACTGCTGGCACACAGCTCGGGGCTTGCCGCGGAGCCACGCGGTCCGTGGTGGGAACGGACCGCGGGCGAGCTGCGCCCCGAGCCGGCCGATCTCTTCGGCGACCGGCCGCAGTGCCTTCCGGTAGGACGGCGGCATCACTACTCCAATCCCGGCTACGCGCTGCTCGGCGCGCTCGTGGAACGGCTCCGGGACGGTGAGCCCTGGGGCGAGCTGCTACGGCGCGAGGTACTGGAACCGCTGGGGATGGCGCGTACGACGCTGCACCCGCAGATGCCGCATGCGGGCGGCTGGGCGGTGCACCCGTGGGCCGATGCACTGCTGCCCGAACCGGCCGAGGACACGGGGCTGATGGGACCGGCCGGCCAGCTGTGGTCCACGCTGGAAGACCTGTGCCGGTGGGCGGCGTTCCTCCTGCGCGGCGACGAACGCGTGCTCAGCGCTGCCACCCTGGCCGAGATGCGGGCCCCGGCGGTGCCGCCCGAGGGGCCGGAATGGGAGGCGGGCTACGGCCTGGGGCTCCAGCTCGTACGGACGCCACCCCGTAGGGCGGCCAACGGCGAGGACGCCTCGGGCGGGCGCCGACTGGCCGGGCACACCGGCTCCATGCCGGGTTTCCTGGCCGCCCTGTGGATGGACACCGAGGCGGACGTCGCAGGGATTGCGCTGGCCAACTGCACCTCGGGGCCCGCGGTCGGCGCCATCGCGGCCGACCTTCTGGAGATCGTGGCCGACCGTGAACCGCGCATCCCCGAGCCCTGGCGTCCGCTGGCCGGCCCCCTCGACGAGGACCTGCTGGCGCTGACCGGACCGTGGTACTGGGGCGCCCGGCCGTTCGTGTTGCGGCTGACCGAGGAGCGCGGCCTGGAGCTGACACCTCTGTCGGGCGCCGGACGCGGTTCGCGCTTCCGGCCGGAGACGGACGGCAGCTGGACGGGCCTGGACGGCTACTACGCGGGCGAGACGCTGCGGGTGGTGCACGAGGAGGACGGCTCGGTCAGCCATCTGGACCTCGGAACGTTCGTCTTCACCCGCGGTCCGTACGAGCCCACCGGGCCGGTGCCGGGCGGCGTCGATGCGGAGGGCTGGCGGGTCTGAACGGCGTGGCCCGGGCCCGAAGGGAGGCCCCGGGCCCGTACGGCGGGGGTGTCGGGAGCGGACGTACAGTCGGTCGAGATGTCAAGAAGCCGCACCGGAGCGCGCGGCTCGCTACCGCTGGAAGGCCCTATGACTGCCGTGTCTGACTCGACCGCGAACCCCGCCGCCCCGGATCTGCTCGACCTGCCGCCGCTCACCGCAGCGCACTTCGCGCGGATCGAGGACAAGGTCGCCGCGTTGATGGGTACCCGCTGCGATGTGGTGGCGATGCAGGGGGAGGCGCTGCTGCCGCTGGAGGCCTGCATCCGCTCGGCCGTACGGCCCGGCAGCACCGCGCTCAACATCATCACCGGTCCTTACGGCGAGACCTTCGGCGGCTGGCTGCGCTCGTGCGGCGCCGAAGTCATCACCCTCACCGCGCCGTTCACGGGTGCGGTGAGCCCCCGTCAGGTGGCGGACGCGCTGCGCGAGCACCCCGAGATCGACTTTGTCAGCCTGGTGCACGCCGAGGCCGCGACGGGCAACACCAACCCGGTCGCCGAGATCGGTGCCGTGGTGCGCGAGCACGGGGCGCTGCTGATGCTCGATGCGGTCGCCTCGGTCGGCGCCGAGCCGCTGCGTACCGATGAGTGGGGCGTGGACCTGTGTGTGATCGGCGGGCAGAAGGCGCTGGCCGGGCCGGCCGGGGTGTCCGTGGCGTCGGTCAGCGCCCGGGCCTGGGAGCGGATCACGGCCAATGAGCAGGCCCCGCGACGCTCGTACCTCTCGCTGCGGGACTGGAAGGAGAGTTGGATCGACGGCGGCCGCGCGGCTCTGCCGCATGCGCCGGCGCAGCTGGAGATGCTCGCTTTGGAGCAGGCGGTGGACCATATCGACGCCGAGGGACTGGATGCCGTCATGACGAGGCATCGGGCGGCGGCCGCGGCGGTTCGGGCAGGCGCGCGGGTGCTGGGCGGACTGGTGCCGTATGTGATCCGGGACGAGGACGCGGCGCCCGCCGCGACCACGCTGCGCGCACCGCAGGGCGTGGATGCCCGCGAGGTGGTGTCCGCCGCGCTCGCCGCCGATGGGTCGGTGCCGGTGCAGGCCGCCGCGGGCGCGCTGGCCAAGGAGATGATCCGGGTGAACCACTACGGCCGGGCCGCGGACCGCGGTGTGGCGCTGGCTTCGCTGGCGGCGCTGGCCGGTGGCCTGCGGACGCTGAGCACGGAGGTGGACGAGGCCGCTGCCGTCGGGGCGGCGGCAGCGGCGTGGGACGAGGTCGTTGCCGGTCGCTGAGGGCGTCGACGGGCGCCGGTATCTGTGCGAACCGGCTGAGGCCATGGGGTGGGTCAGGTTTCACGTGAAACATGACCCACCTTTTTGCGTGCGGACGCGTTCGCCCCGGCTCGGGGCGGCTCTCCAGGCCCCCCTTCCGGCCTTCTCCTAGAATCGGAACGAACGGCCCGGTTGTTTTCCGGGCAGATTCCTAGGGGGCCGGGCGGTCTCGGGAGGCTTACGGATGGCGAGCGGCGGATCGGCACCTTCACGCGCGGATGCCCGCCGCAACCGTGCGCTGGTGCTCCAGGCGGCCCGATCCGCCTTCGAGGAGCAGGGGTTGGGGGTGCCGCTCGGTGAGATCGCACGGCGGGCCGGCGTGGGAGCCGGGACCGTGTATCGCCATTTCCCTTCCAAAGAAGCCTTGTTCAGGGCCTCGATCGTGGACCGGATAGTACTTTTCACGGATACGGCAAGGGACTTGGCCGATGCAGAGGACCCGGGCGGGGTGTTCTTTCGCTTTCTGTCGTCGGTCGTCCGGCTCGCCGCCCGGAACAAAGCGCTGTGCGATGCACTGGAGGCATCGGGCCAGGTGGATGCGGAGATGTCGCCGGAGCCGGAGCGGGACTTCGCGACGGCCCTCGGGGTGCTCCTGGTGCGCGCCCAACAGGCAGGCGCCGTACGACCGGACATCGACCTCGACGATGTCCGTGCGGTGATGGTCGGGTGTATGTCGATGGAGCGGCAGCGGTCCGGTGACGGGGCGACGACGTCGGTGCCGGGTCGGATGACGGCGCTGATGTGTGACGGGCTGCGAGCCGACCGCAGCGTAACGAAACTACCAACGGTGGCGGCCGGACATAACGAAACACGGTGCGAGGTGTGCGCCGGGCCGGTGACGGCGGCCCGAACCGGCCGGCCGCCGCGCTACTGCCGTGCCGCCTGCCGACAGAAGGCACACCGGGCACGGGAGCGGACCCGACGCGACAACGGTGCACGACGGCCGACGGACAAGGCTCCTGACGGGCCCGCCCGAGCTACAGGAGACGCTTGAAGCCCAGGTGGGAGGCCTCGAAGCCGAGGCGCTCGTAGAAGCGGTGGGCCTCGATGCGGCTGGCGTCGGACGTCAGCTGCACCAGCACGCAGCCACGCGCCCGGGATTCCTCGATCGCCCATTCGATGAGCTGAGTGCCCAGGCCGCTGCCCCGCGCGTCGGCGTGGATCCGTACGGCCTCGATCAGCGAACGGGCGGCGCCGCGGCGGGAGAGCCCGGGGAGGACGGTGAGCTGGAGCGTGCCGACCGTACGGCCGGCACGGACCGCGACGGCCAGGTACTGCTGCGGATCGGCCGCGATCGCCTGGTACGCGGAGCGGTACGGGGCCAGATCATCCGGAGACTCGCGGGTGGCGCCCAGCGGGTCGTCGGCCAGCATCGCGACGATGTCGGGCAGATCGGCCTCGGTCGCGCGGCGTATCTCGATATCGCTCATGAGCCGGACTCTATGTGGCGCCCGGGGCGGTGGGGCCCCTATCCGCGCTACTCCGAGGGCGCGAGCGTCTCCACGGCCGTGACCAAGGGCGCCAGCTCGGGGCGCTGGGCGGCGTCCTGGAGGGCCTCGCGCAGTGCGGTGTCATGTGTCGGCCGGGCCTCTGCCAGGAGGGTGAGGCCGTCCGGCGTGACGTTGGTGTAGATGCCGCGCCGGTCGTCCGGGCACAGATAGCGCTCCAGCAGCCCGCGATCCTCGAGGCGGGTGACCAGCCGGGTGGTGGCGCTCTGGCTGAGGACCACGGCGTCCGCCACCTGGTGCATCCGCAGATGGCCGCCTGGCCCGCTGTGCTGCTCGCTGAGCACGTTGATGACCGAGAACTCGCGGACGCTGAGGTCATGCTGGGCCTGGAGTGCCCGCTCGATGTGCGACTCGATGCGGCCGTGGAGCGCGGAGAGGGCGCACCAGCCCTGGGCGAGCCCACTGCCGGGCGCTCCCTCGGCCACTGCCTGCGGCGTCGCGTGCGTCTGCTGCGTCATCGGAGACCTCCTCATGGGTCGTACGAACCAGGATAGGACACCACCGAAATATCCCGCGCTTGCAATTAAAGAGCGTCTGCAATTATTGTGGACGCTTGTAAGCGACGGACGCAATCTTTCGGAGGGATCCGTCATGCCTCTCGCACTCCTGGCCCTCGCCATCGGTGCCTTCGGGATCGGAACGACCGAGTTCGCGGTCATGGGCCTGCTGCCCGACATGGCGGAGAGCTTTGGTGTCTCCATCCCGCTCGCCGGCTATGCGACCACCCTCTACGCCATGGGCGTGGTGGCCGGTGCACCGCTGATGACCGCGCTCGGCACGCGCTTCACGCGCAAGCAGATGCTGACGCTGCTGATGGGCCTGTTCATCGTGGGCAACCTGCTCACGGGCCTCGCGCCGGGCTTCGGCCTGATGCTGGTGGGGCGGATCGTCGCCGCCTTCACCCATGGCGCGTTCTTCGGTATCGGTGCCCTGGTGGCCGCCGACCTCGTCGCGCCCGACAAGCGCGCCACCGCGCTTTCGCTGATGTTCAGCGGCCTGACCGTCGCCAATGTCGTTGGTGTCCCGGCGGGCACCCTGCTCGCCCAGCAGTTCGGCTGGCGGGTCACGTTCTACGCCATCGCCGGGCTCGGTGTGCTCGCCCTGCTGGGCGTCGTCCTGCTCCTCCCCGCACAGCGGGCGAAAGCGGCCGCGCGCCTCGGCAGCGAGCTCGCGGTCTTCCGTAACCCACAGGTCGGCCTCGCGATGCTGATGACGATCCTCGGCTTCGGCGGTGTCTTCGCGGCCGTCACGTACCTCGCCTCGATGATGACCGAGGTCACCGGCTTCGCCCCGTCCTCGGTGATCTGGCTGACGGCCGTCTTCGGCCTCGGCATGGTGGGCGGAAACCTGGTCTCCGGCCGCTTCACCGACCGCGCCATGATGCCGATGCTCTACGTGGCGCTGACCGGTCTGGCGCTGGTGCTGGGCGCGTTCGTCTTCACCGCGCACAACAAGGCCGCCGCCACCGTCACCATCGCCCTGATCGGCTTCTTCGGCTTCGCGACCGTACCGCCGTTGCAGAAGCGGGTGATGGACCAGGCCGCTGCCGCCCCCACCCTTGCCTCGGCGGGCAATATCGCCGCCTTCAACTTCGGCAATGCGCTGGCGGCTTGGCTCGGTGGACTCGTCATCTCGGCTGGCCTCGGCTACACCGCGACCAACTGGGTCGGCGCGCTGATGACCGTCGCGGCGCTTGGTGTGGCGGTCTTCGCCTCCACCCTGGAACGGCGTACGGCGCGACGTGGCCGCGTGGTGACCGGCGGATCCTCCGCGGTCGCCGAGCAGCCGATATCGCCGATGACCGAGCAGCCGGTCGCCCACTAGGCCGCTCAATCGGCGAAAGCTGCCTTAACCACCGAAGCAACCGCAATCATCCGAACTACCCCGATAACCACCATCGTTCAAGGAACACGTCTCATGAGCACCACCGCCCCGACCACCCCCTCCCCGCTCACCGTCCGCCTCCTCACCACCCATGACGCCGATGTGCTCGTCCGAGCCGCCGCACGGGCCGCCGACGACCTCGGCATACGGGGCAGCGTCACCGTGCTGGACGCCGGCGGTCATCTCCTCGGCTTCCGGCGCGACGACCAGGCCGTGCTGATTTCCGGGGAGACCAGCACCCGCAAGGCGTACACCGCGCTCCAGTTGGATGCGCCGACCGTCGATCTCGTCGATCTCGTACGGCCCGACGGGCTCTTCCACACGCTGCCCACCGCGCTGGACCGGCCGCTTCTGTTCATCGCGGGCGGAGTGCCGCTTCATCGGGACGGCCGCCTGATCGGCGCGATAGGAGTCGGCGGCGGCACCCCCGAGCAGGACCACCGGATCGCCACCGCGGCGCTCGCGGAAGCGGAGCTCGTCTGACGGCGGGTGTTTCCGCGAGCCCGACCACGTGCCTAGGCCGACTGCGACCACCGCCGGTGGCGCAGCCGGCGGCCGCGTCGGGTCGGCCCCCAGGGCTTGAGCACGGAGATGGCCGTGAGGAAGAAGTACGTGGCCGTGGCGACGGCCGGTGCGATGAGAAGGCCGACGTCAGGCGTCGGGGTGCCCGCTGCGGCCTGTGCGGCAAGACGGTTGATGCCCGGCCGCAGCGCGAAGACCGACAGCAGCACGGTGATGAGGGTGAGCCAGAACTTGACGTAGACCCAGTGGTGGCGGGCCAGCCCCCAGGCCGTACCGAGAGCCAGCACCAGTCCGCTGACCAGCGAACCCAGCGCCATCGGCAGGATCAGCCAGTCGCCGAAGATCTTCATCGACCGATAGGCGGCCGCTGCGGTATCGGGGGACGCGGTGTACCCGGTGATGCTCAACGCGAGCAGCCCGAGCGTGAGCCCGAGCCAGCCGACGGAGACGGCGACATGGACGACGAGGACGGCCCGGCGGGCGCGGCGGCTGAGGTGCGGCATGCCGTCCACGGTGCCGGGCCGGGCCGCGCGGTACATCTGACGGCGGGAGTATCCGCGTCTACGCGGCGGTGAGTACGGGCTCGTGCGGTGTGTCCCCTCTGCACGGTGCGCTCCGCTTGCACGCTGAGCCCCGGCCGGTGTGCGCCGGGCACCGCCGACGTACCCTCCCCGGCATGACCAAGCTGCATCTGTTCGACATGGATGGGACCCTCCTGTACGGGTCCGCGGCCGCCGTCGAGATCTCCCGGCAGCTCGGACTGGAGCGGGAGATCGCCGAGCTGGAGCGCGGGTTTCTGGCCGGCGAGCTGACGCCGGAGCGGTTCGCACAGCTGGCGGCCGACCTCTGGGCCGCCGAGCTGACCGAACCTCATCTCGCGGCGGCCTTCGACAACGCTCCTTGGCTGGCCGGGATTCAGGAGGTATGGGCGGATATCCGCGCGCATGGCGAACGGTGCGCGGTGATTTCTCTCTCCCCGGACTTCTTCGTTGCCCGCCTGCTGTCCTGGGGCGTCGATACGACCCACGGCTCGCGCTGGCCCGCGGTGCCGATCCGGCAGCCGGTGGAACCCGACGGCATCCTCACCGCGGCCGCGAAGGTGCGGATCGCAGATGAACTCTGTGTGGAGTACGGGCTGACCCGCGCCGACTGCGTGGCATACGGCGATTCGATGTCGGACACGGACCTGTTCGCGGTGGTTGGGGCGTCGGTGGCCGTGAATGCGGATCATCATGTCCGTGACGTCGCCTCATATGCGTATGTGGGGCGTGATCTGCGCGAGGCCTATGAACTGGTGCGTACCGGCCAGTAATTCGGAGCTTTCTACGGCGGCATTCGTCTGTGATATGTACGGAAAACGCGCTCTGTGGGGAGTCTCACTGTTATCGAAGGGGGCGCGCGGAGTGCTCCCGGATCAGGGCTTGTAGTTTCAACCGGTGCCGGTATGGTCGACTCCGGCTTGGCGGGGGTGAGGGCTTCCGCGGGCGCGCCGGGGGCCGGCAAGCCCACCAGAGTACCGGCGCGGCGGCCCGCAACGACCGAACTTCCGGCTATTTGTCCGATGTGTTGGGTCGGAGTGGCAGGCTGCCGAGTCGTGTCCGCGTCGATCGTCGCGGTCAAGCGAGACTTGTCCGCTTTGGAGGGTGTTGCCGGAATAGCTTGAATGGATTAAGAATTCCGGGGCAGGGCGGGGGAATTCCGGGCAGTTCCGATCAACGGAAGTGCGAAGACAACCGAAAGACGTTCGAGGCGAGGCAGACCATGGACGCTCCGACCACCACATCGGCCGATAACGGCTCTTCTGGCGGCAGCAGTGGCGATTGGGGTTGGTTCACTCCGCCGTCGAAGAAGTCTTCCGAAACGCAGCGCGACCAGCAGCAAAGCCCGGATGATCAGGGCGGTCCCGGCGACCGGGGCGCCGCAGACGGTCAGGAGGGGCAGGGCCGGGAGCGGATACCCAGCCGGCCGGTCAACCCGATCAGACCGGTGGGCACCGCCGCCGAGCGCGAGCGCGTACCGGAACCGCGGCAGGAGCCTCAGTCGCGCCAGGCGCCTCAGCAGAGCCAGCAAGCCCAGCCTTCTCAGGAAGCCTGGACACCGCAGGAGCCCCTGCCACCGCGCAAGACCCCGCAGGGCCAGGAGTCGCCGCTGTACCGGGAGCCCAGGCCGTCCTGGGAGCCCGAGCCGGTACACGAGTCGGTTCACTCCACAGGAGTCGGTAGCGGCCCCACACCCGCCGCGGCACCGGCAGCCGAGCCGGCCCCCCGCCCCTTCTTCACTCCTCCGGAACACCAGGTCGAGCGTCAGGCGGAGCGCCGGTCCGAGCCCCAGGCCGACCGTGAGGCCGCCGTACGCCGCCCCGTCGCCCAAGAGCCAACCCTGGGCGCAGTGGAAGCGGCCGCCTCCGCCGCCCCCTCGGCCTCACCCGATGCTCTTCTCATCCGGCAGACCATGGCCGAGATCGAGCCGGTGGCCGACAAGGTCACCTCGTACTTCTACGCGCTGCTGTTCGTCCGGTACCCCGATCTGCGGGCGCTGTTCCCCGCTTCGATGGACACCCAGCGCGACCGGCTGTTCAAGGCGCTGCTCACCGCAGCCAAGCACGTCGACGACGCCGACATCCTCACCGAGTACCTCACGCACCTCGGCCGTGGCCACCGGAAGTACGGCACCCTGCCCGACCACTACCCGGCCGTCGGCGAATGCCTGCTCAGCGCGCTCTCGCGTTATGCGACCTCCAGCTGGAGCCAGGAGACCGAGGACGCCTGGGTGCGCGCGTACACCGCCATCTCGCAGATCATGATCGATGCTGCCGCCGAGAACGAGGCGGTGGCCCCCGCCTGGTGGCAGGCCGAGGTGGTCTCGCACGAGCTGCGGACGCCGGACATCGCGGTGGTGACGGTCCGTCCCGACCAGCCGTACCCGTTCCTCGCCGGCCAGTACACCAGCCTGGAAACCCCCTGGTGGCCACGGGTGTGGCGGCATTACTCCTTCGCCTCGGCGCCGCGTTCGGACGGCCTGCTGTCGTTCCACGTCAAGGCGGTACCGGCGGGCTGGGTCTCCAATGCGATGGTGCACCGCGCCCGCCCCGGCGACGTCATCCGCCTCGGTGCACCGGGTGGCTCGATGACCGTCGACCACACCACCCGCACCGGCATGCTGTGCGTCGGCGGCGGCACCGGCATCGCGCCCATCAAGGCGCTGATCGAGGACGTCGCCCAGCACGGCGTCCGGCGTCCCGTCGATGTCTTCTACGGCGCCCGCAGCGACCACGACCTCTACGACATCGACACCATGCTGCGTCTGGAGCAGGAACACCCCTGGCTCCAGGTCCGCCCGGTCGTCGCGAACGGCCCGACGGGCCGCGGCGGGGCGAGCACCGTAACCGGCCAACTCCCCGACGCGGTACGCAAGTACGGCCCGTTCCCGGAATACGACGCTTACCTTTCGGGGCCGCCCGGAATGATCCGCAGGGGTGTGGACGCACTGGTGGGGGTCGGCATCCCGTCCGGCCGCATCCGGCATGACTCCATCGAAGAGCTGGTCTCGACAGGAGATTGACGTCAGGAGATTGAGGTCGTGACAGCGCAGGGTGAATTCGGTCGAACTGGGGACGAACGGGACGCGGAGTGGGAGCGCCCCGGGAGCGATGGCGAGCACTTGGTGCAGCAGAGGCTCGGTACGACCCGGCGCGCCGACCGCTTCTACGAGGAGCAGGTCCTCGACCATCTCAACGCCCGGATGCAGGAATTCGTGGCTCGGCAGGAGATGTTTTTCCTGGCCACCGCCGACCGGTACGGCGAATGCGACTCCACCTTTCGCGCCGGTCCGCCCGGATTCGTCCGGGTGTTGGACGAGCGGTTGCTGGCCTACCCGGAATACCGGGGCAACGGCGTCATGGCCTCCATCGGCAATATCTCGGAGAACCCGCGGCTGGGCATCTTGATGATCGACTTCACCCGGGACCGCATCGGGCTGCACATCAACGGCCGGGCACGGGTGGTGCTCGACGAGGAGATGCGGGCCGCTCACCCCGACCTGCCGGTCGATCCGGTACCCGGGCGGCGCGCGCAGCTATGGGTGGCGGTCGAGATCGAGGAGGCGTACATCCACTGCGCCAAACACATTCCGCATCTGCAGAAGATCCCGGCGCGGGAGCGCGGAGCGCGCGCCTGGGGCACCGACGACTTCAAGCGCAAGGGCGGCGACTTCTTCGGCGCGGCGGCGGAAGCCGCGGAGCGGGCGCCCTTCCGGCGTGCGGAGCGCAAGGACGAGAACCACGTGCGGGACGGGGTGCGCGGCTACGAGCGGAGCGAAGCGAGCCACGGGCGCGGAGACGCCCCTGCAAGGACGTCCGGACCCAGGCGGCGCAGCTTTGGCGAGCAGCTCAATGAGGAGTTCCTCGACCGGGTCGAGCAGGTACTCGCCCGGGCACAGCCACGGCGCCCCGTGGAGGAGGAGCCGGAATTCCGCGGCTGGTTCGCCTGACGGAGCGGCGCCGAGGAACCACGGCAGGGTCGCCGCAGCGCACGGGCCGGTGCCCTGGGACCTTCACCCCAGGTCCGGAGCGTGCATGGCCCGCACGCCCTCGATGTTCCCGTCGAGGTAGTGCCGCAGTGACAGCGGTACGACCTCGGCGGAGGCGATCCCGACACGGGTGAACGGCACCCGCACGATTTCGTAATCTCCGCACGGCTCCTCCACCTCGGGGCCGTGCCGGCGGGAGAGATCCATCGAGTCCAGTCGGCAGACGAAGAAGTGCTGCACCTTCACACCGTCCACCCCGCCCTCGCTGAAGTGCTCGACGGTGTCGACGAAAACCGGCACTACGTCCTTGACCTTCGCCCCCAGCTCTTCGTCCAGCTCGCGGTGGAGGGCGTCGACGACGGTGGCGTCCCCGGGCTCCACACCGCCGCCCGGGGTGATCCAGTACGGAGCGCGGCCCGGCTTGGTGCGCTTGATCAGGACGAGGTCCGCTCCATCGAGCAGAATCGCGCGGGCGGTGCGTTTGACGACTGGCCGTACGGTCATAGGTGACAGATCCCGCAGACATGGGCAGCCGAAACCCGAGCTTGATGACGGGACGGCCGTGGAACACCGCGGGCGCTAGGGACGGGCCCGCCGCCCTTGGCGTCATGGGACCCCGCAATGCGCTCAACTGGCCTTGGCGCAGCCGTAGTTTCACGTGAAACATCGCCGGGGCTCGGTTTCACGTGAAACATCGCAGGCGGCCGGAGGCGAGCGGGACGTCCCGTCGGCTATGTCCGCTGCGCCGCATCCAGCGCACGCATGACGTCCGCGACCAGATCCTCCGGCTCCTCGATGCCGACCGAGAACCGGACGAACCCCTCCGGCACGGCATCGCCGCCCCACCGGGCGCGCCGCTCGGCGGTCGACCGTACGCCGCCGAAGCTGGTCGCCTCGTCCACCAGGGTCAGTGCGGCCAGGAACCGCTCCGCATGGTCCTTGTCGGGCAGGGTGAAGGAGACCACGGAGCCGAAGCGGCCGGGCCGCATCTGTGTGACGGCGAGCCGGTGGGCGGGGTCGGAGGGCAGACCGGGGTGGCGCAGGCCGGTGATCTCGGGGCGGGTGGCCAGTGCCTCGGCGAGCGCCAGTGCGCCGGCCGACTGCTGGCGGACGCGGAGCGCGAGTGTGGCCAGCGAGCGGTGCGCGAGCCAGCTCTCCATCGGGCCGGGAATCGCGCCGACCGTCTTGCGCCACAGGCGGACGGCATCGGCCAGCGTGGCGTCGCGGGTGCTGGCATAGCCCAGCAGGATGTCGCCATGGCCCGTCAGCGCCTTGGTGCCGCTGGCGACCGAGAAGTCGGCGCCGAGGTCCAGGGGGCGCTGGCCGAGCGGGGTGGCGAGGGTGTTGTCGACGGCGACCAGGGCGCCGCGGGCGTGCGCGGCGTCGGCCAGCCGCCGGATGTCGCAGACGTCGAGGCCGGGGTTGGAGGGCGTCTCGATCCACAGCAGCCGGGCACCGTCCAGCACATCGAGCTGGGCATCGTGCGCGGTCCGGGCCGTACGGACCTCGACGCCGTAGCTCTCCAGGCGGTCGCGGACGGCGGGGAGCAGCTGGTAGCCGTCGCTGGGCAGTACGACCGCGTCGCCGGAGCGCAGCTGGGAGAAGAGGACGGCAGCGATCGCCGCCATGCCGGAGGCGAAGGCAACGGTGTGTGCGGGCTGTTCCGGCGATTCGAGTTCGCCGATGGCCTCTTCCAGGAGGGACCAGGTCGGGTTGCCATCGCGGCCGTAGGTGTAGGGACCGGCGACATCGCCGGGGAGGTGGAAATGGGCCGCGAAGACCGGCCCGGGGAGGGACGGCTCGTGGGCCGCGGGCTCGGGAAGCCCGGCCCGTACGACGCGGGTGCCGTCGCTCGTCATGCGTGCTCCTTCGGGCCGGTGCCGAGGCCGGTGTCTGCGGGCTCGCCGGAGACCGCGGCGCGTACCGCTTCCAGGAGGCCGTCGCTTGCCTTCTCGATCATCTCCAGGCATTCCTCGAAGCCGTCGAATCCGCCGTAGTACGGATCCGGTACGTCGAGCCCATCGAGTCCGGGCTGTCCGGAGGACACCGCGTCGGTGGCGTAGGAGCGCAGCAGCCGGACCTTGGCGGCGTCCTCGGCGGTGGGGGCCAGGTGGCGCAGGGCGCGCAGATGGCCGGCGTCGAGCGCGATCACCAGATCGCGGTCGGCGAACCAGGAGGCGTGGAACTGCCGGGCGGTGTGGGCGGTGCCGTAGCCGCCCGCGCGCAGTACGGCGACCGTGCGCGGGTCGGCTCCGTCACCCTCGTGCCAGCCGCCGGTGCCCGCACTGTCGATCTCGACCAGACCGTCGAGCCCTTCGTCCGCGATACGGGAGCGGAAGACGGACTCGGCCATCGGCGAGCGGCATATGTTGCCGGTGCAGACGAAGCAGATGCGGAACGGGGCTTTCACGGGGCAGTCCTTGTCGGGGCGGTCGGGTTGTCGTCGAGCGGTGGAGGTCGGAGGGCCGGTCAGTCGTCCTCGGGGAGAACCATGTGCATCGCCCAGGAGACGATGGAGACGATCAGGCCGCCCAGTACTGCGGTCCCGAAGCCGGCCACGTGGAAGGCCAGGCCGAATTTGCCTGCGACGAAGGATGTCAGCAGGAGCATCAGTGCGTTGACGACCAGGGTGATCAGGCCGAGCGTGAGGATGAACAGGGGGAGGGACAGCAGCTTCACCACCGGCTTGACGATGAAGTTGACCAAACCGAAGATCAGCGCGACGAGGACCAGCGTGAGTATCTTGCGGGCGGTGTTCTCGCCGGTGAGCGTGATGTCCTTGAGCAGCCAGATGGCCACGGCAAGCGCCGCGGCGTTGGCGATCGTCTTGACCAGAAAATGCTTCATGGTGAGATCGTCGCAGACGACTCCGAAATCCTTGAGGGGTGCGAACGGCATGAAGGCCTTCAGACTGGATGAGCTGGAAGCGGAGCGGGCGGCGAACGACGGCGCCTATCTGCAGTTCCTCCGGGAGCGCAACATGTCGGTCGGGCTGTACGCGCTGGATGCCGGCAGCGTCGATCCGCAGCAGCCGCATGCCCAGGACGAGGTGTATCTGGTGGTCAGCGGCCGGGCGGCGATCACCGTCGGGACGGAGACGCAGTCCGTGGCACGCGGCAGCGTGGTCTATGTGCCGGCCGGGGTGACCCATAAGTTCCACCACATCAGCGAGGACCTGAGGGTCATGGTGGTCTTTTCTCCGCCTGAGAGCTGAGGCCGGGACCCCGAACCCGTAAGGGTCGGATCAGGGATGTATCAGGGATGCGGAGCCCCCACGGCCGCCGTCGGCGCCCTAGCATCGATGGTGAAGGGGAACCGGAGACGCGATGCGGCGGATACGCGGCGTGCGGACGGTGCCATGAAGCGGCGGTCGATGACGTGACAGCCGATGACGCGAGACCGACCGAGACCGACAGAGAAGGCAGGGCAGTGCAGTGGCTGGTAAGGGGATAATCGCAGGGCTTCCGTGGTGGGTCACCTGGGTCGTGGTGCCCGTCGTCCTGATCGTGGTGTTCGGCGGAATGATCGCCACGGCGGTCGGGTTTCTGATCGGCCTGCTGTTCAAGATCCTTGTAGCGGCGGCGCTGATCGCCGGAGTGATCTATCTCGTGCGCAGGTTCAGCGGATCCTCGTCGTCCTCGTCGAAGGGTGACTGGTAGACCATCGGCGACCGGCCAAGGGCAAGCACCCGCTGACCCGGCCGACTCCGTACGGCAGCCATCCGGTCCCCGGCCCACTCCGTCCGACGACGCCCCGCTCCGGCCTTGGAGCGGGGCGTCGTTCGTCGTCGAACCCGGCCGCCGAGTCCTGCCGACCGCCACCGATTGCCGCGTGGGCCAGGTGAGTTAACTCCTCGGCTTTCGCCGTACCGGCCGGGCCGCCCCGGCTAGAGTGCGCAGCGCAGGCGCCTTCCGGATGATGACGTTCCGGAAGAAAGCGGGTCCGGGGGGCTGACGTTGGCAGTAGGAAACGACGATTCCGCTTCGCACCCCACCCTGATCGGATCGGTGCAGCGGGCCCTCCGACTGCTGGAGGCGGTCGGTGTGCACGCCGACGGGGCACCCGCCAAACAACTCGCCCGGGAAACCGGTCTGCCGCTCCCGACGACGTACCACCTGCTGCGGACCCTGACCCACGAGGGCTATCTGCGCCGGGAGAACGGCCTGTTCGTCTTCGGTGAAGCGGCCGAGGCCATCGGGCAGGCCGGGGCGCGGCGCCGACGGCGCACCCATATCGCCGAGGCGCTGGCCATGGCGGGCCGCGAGCTGCGGGCCGCCGTCTACTTCGCCGTCTACCGGGAGGGTGAGGTGGACGTGGTGGCCGTCACCGACGATCCCGAACGCCCCCCGGTCGAGGAGTGGGTGGATTTCCGTGCCACCGCCCATGCCCACGCCATAGGCCAGTGTCTCCTCGCGCAACTCGACGACGAGGCCAGGAAGGAGCATCTCGCGCGCTATCCCGTGCAGTCCATGACGCCGTTCTCGGTGCGGACCGAAGATGATCTGCTGCAACGTCTGGACACAGTGCGTCGCGGCCATGTCGCCTATGAGCAACAGGAATATGCCCTGGGCACAGTATGTGCCGCCATTCCCGTACAGGTCGGTTCGGCGGCTGCCGCGCTGGCCGTATCGCTTCCCATCCATGAACTGCATCGATTGCGTACCGTCACGGATCAACTACGAACAATGGCGGAGGCGACACTAACGACACTCGCGTTCTCTATCAGTATCTGAAAACTCACTCCTTGTGATCTGCTTGCACCTGACAGACGATGGCGTCAATAGGGCTTGTGGGGATGTTTCCCGGCCATCTCCGATCAATTGCGGGGCAGTGGTTGATGACCGACACAGTTCAGGCAGAAGTGATCATGAGTTTCCTCGTTTCCGAGGAGCTCGCGTTCCGGATCCCGGTGCAGCTGGATTTCGACATCGCCGATCCGTTTGCCGTCCGTTTCACCTTTGATCTCCCTGGCGATATGCCCGTGACCTGGGTCTTCAGCCGCGAGTTGCTGCTGGACGGGCTCAGCGGGCCGTCCGGCGAGGGGGATGTACGCATCGAGCCGGCGTCCGAGGGGCATCTCGGCGAGGTCTTCATCAGCCTCCAAGTGGGCGCCGAGCGGGCCCTGTTCCGGGCCGGGGTGCCGCCGCTGGTCGCCTTCCTGGACCGTACGGACCGGCTGGTGCCGCTCGGTGAGGAAGAGGTGCACGACACCCTGGAGGCCGTACTGGACCGGATCCTCACGGAGGCGCCGGCCGGTTGACCCGGGCTCGGCTCGTCCGCCGGTCCCCGCCGTCACCGCCCACGCGCTCACCGCACGGCACTCATCGCACGCCGCGGTCGCCGTCCACCGGATTCACCGCTTACGGCGCCTGCCGCGCGAGCCGCGCCGCCCGGACCTTCCACCCGTGGCGGCCGGCAAGGCGTCCGAAGAGGGCACCGGCACGTCCTGCTCCCGGCGGTCCGCCGAGACCACCAGAGCCGCCAGCAGCGTCGTCAGCGGCACCGATGCGACCAGCCCGATGCTGCCCACCAGCGTGCGCACGACCTCCTCGCTGGTGGCGACCGTGCCGACGCTGCTCTGCGCGATCGAGAACAGCAGGAGAAGCGGCAGCGCCGCGCCGGCATAGGCCAGTACGAGGGTGTTCACGACGGACGCGATGTGATCCCGTCCGATCCGCATCGCCGCGCCGTACAGCTTGCGCCAACTCGCCGCCGGATACGCCTCCTTGAGCTCCCACACCGCCGAGGTCTGAGTCACCGTCACATCGTCGAGCGCGCCCAGGGAGCCGATGATGATCCCCGCCAGCAGCAGACCCCGGATCTCGATGTCGGAGTAAAGGCTGTGCACCAGCCCGGTCGTGTCGTCCGTATTGCCGGTCAGCAGCGCCCAACCGGTGAAGACGGAGCCCAGCAGGCCGATCAGCAGCAGTGACGTGAGAGTGCCGAGCACCGCCACCGACGTACGGGCAGTTGGGCCGTGGCACATATAGAGCGCGATCAGCATGGTCGCGCTGCCGCCGACCACTGCCACCACCAGCGGGTTCGACCCCTGGAGGATGGCCGGGAGGATGAACAGCGTCAGCACCAGGAAGCTCGCCAGCAGCGCGACCAGCGCCAGTACCCCGCGCAGCCGGCCCACGATCACCATCGCCAGCGCGAAGACTGCGGCCAGCACCCACATCGGGAACGTCCGGTCGACATCGCTCACCGCGTACTGGAGATCCTTCGGCGCCTTGGGGGAATACGACACCACCACGCCCTGGCCCGTCGTGTAGTGCCGTAGGGCGTCGGGTGTCACCACCGTCCGGAAGGTGCGTCCGGCGTTTTTCCGTCGTGACCTTGATGGTCGCCTGCTCGCAGTTCTTGTTCGTCGCCGCTCCTGTGGACGGCGACCGCCCCGGCGACCCCGGCTCCGGTGGCTGCTGCTCGGCATGCACGTCCGCACAGTTCACCTCCGCCACCTTGATCACTCGTGCCTGCTCGGTGGGCTGGTCGAAGCCGACCCCGGACGGCTTGTGCGGCGGTGCGCCGCCGGGCCACAGCACCACCAGACCCGCTACCACCGCGACGGCGAACGGGATCAGAACCGCTGCGATGACCTTGCGCAGATGGCGGGAGACGGGTGCGGCCGGCCCATGGCCGTGGGCGTGCGCATGCTCTGAGGCACTGTGGTGGTGCTCGGTACGGCTCACGGCCCGATCATTGCGACAACCGAGGGGCCTGCTCGCAACCATTGGGAACCTGGCCCCAAGAACTCGCGGGGCCCCCTGTTCACCCCGCCGCATCGGCCGCTACCGTGGTGGGACCTTTGCAATCGCGGGAGCTCGGAGCACCGGGCTGAGAGGGCGCTGACCTTCGTCCCAGCGATGTTTCACGTGAAACATCGCCGGACGGAAGCCGCTGCGTCGACCGCCGAACCTGTTACCGGGTAATGCCGGCGTAGGGAGTTGGGTCTTTATGACTCTGCAGGATGCACGCACGCCTGAAAACGGTCAGGCCGGCGGCCGGGACGCTGCCGCCAACGGCAGCCGGCCGGAGATCGGCTGGCATAAGGGCTATGTGTCCGGTTCGCGGCCCGATATCCGGGTCCCGGTCCGGAAGGTGCACCTCACCAACGGCAAGGACGTCACGCTCTACGACACGTCCGGGCCGTACACCGACCCGAACATCGATACCGATGTCCGCCGTGGCCTGGCGCCGCTGCGGGAGAACTGGATCATCGCCCGCGGCGACACCGAGGAGTACGCGGGCCGCCCCATGCGGCCGGAGGACGACGGCCTCAAGCACACCTCGCCGCGCGGCGGCCTCAAGAACCTCGACGCGGTCTTCCCCGGCCGCCCGCGCCAGCCGCGCCGCGGCCGGGGCGGTGCCGCGGTGACCCAGCTCGCCTACGCCCGGCGCGGCGAGATCACCGCGGAGATGGAGTACGTCGCCCTCCGCGAGAACGTCAGCCCGGAGTTCGTACGGGACGAGATCGCGGCGGGCCGCGCCGTACTGCCGGCCAACGTCAACCACCCGGAGATCGAGCCGATGATCATCGGCAAGAACTTCTTGGTGAAGGTCAACGCCAACATCGGCAACTCCGCGGTCACCTCCTCCATCGAGGAGGAGGTCGAGAAGATGACCTGGGCGACCCGCTGGGGCGCCGACACGGTCATGGACCTCTCCACCGGCCGTAACATCCACACCACCCGCGAGTGGGTGCTGCGCAACTCCCCCGTTCCCATCGGCACCGTCCCCCTCTACCAGGCCCTGGAGAAGGTCGACGGCAAGGCCGAGGAGCTGACCTGGGAGATCTACAAGGACACGGTCATCGAGCAGGCCGAACAGGGCGTCGACTACATGACGGTGCACGCCGGCGTGCTGCTCCGCTATGTCCCCCTCACGGCCCGCCGCAAGACCGGCATCGTCTCCCGCGGCGGCTCGATCATGGCCGCCTGGTGCCTCGCGCACCATCAGGAGTCGTTCCTCTACACCCACTTCGAGGAGCTCTGCGAGATCCTCGCCTCCTACGACGTCACCTACTCGCTCGGCGACGGCCTGCGCCCCGGCTCCATCGCGGACGCCAACGACGAGGCCCAGTTCGCGGAGCTGAGGACGCTCGGCGAGCTGAACACCATCGCCAAGCGGCACGGCGTACAAACCATGATCGAGGGCCCGGGCCATGTCCCGATGCACAAGATCAAGGAGAACATCGACCTCCAGCAGGAGATCTGCGAAGAGGCGCCGTTCTACACGCTCGGCCCGCTGACCACGGACATTGCGCCCGCCTACGACCACATCACCTCCGGCATCGGCGCCGCGATGATCGCTTGGTGGGGCACCGCGATGCTCTGCTACGTCACTCCCAAGGAGCACCTGGGCCTGCCGGACCGCGACGACGTCAAGACCGGCGTCATCACCTACAAGATCGCGGCCCATGCGGCGGACCTCGCCAAGGGGCACCCGGGCGCCCAGGACTGGGACGACGCCCTCTCCGACGCCCGCTTCGAGTTCCGCTGGGAGGACCAGTTCAACCTGGCCCTCGACCCGGACACCGCCCGTGCCTTCCACGACGAGACGCTGCCCGCCGAACCGGCGAAGACGGCCCACTTCTGCTCGATGTGCGGTCCGAAGTTCTGCTCGATGAAGATCAGCCGGAGCATCACCGAGCAGTTCGGCGGCGAAGCGGGCACGTCGCCCGAGGACATCGAGGCCGGAATGCTGGAGAAGTCCAAGGAGTTCGCGGCCAGCGGGAACCGGGTGTATCTGCCGCTGGCGGACTGACACGCGGAGAGGGCCTGCACGCGCCGCGCCGCAGACCAGCACCACGCCGTGCACCGGCGCCGCTCCGGGGCGAAATGCCCGTGGGGCGGCGCCGTTCGCGTACCGGCCGAGCGGCCGTTGACGACGGCCGTAGCGGCACGCGCCCTACTCCGACGCCCCTCCACCGGAGCCCGATCCCGAACCCGCCGAATTCGCTCCCGGCCCCGCACCCGATCCCCCGTACTCCGGGCTGGTGAAGTCCGGGCTGGAATAGCGCGGACGGGAGCGCGATCCCGAAGAACCGCTGTCCCGGCTGGAGAAGGCGGGGCGGGAGTAGCCGAGGGTGGGGATGCGATTCTCGGGAGCGGCGACCGGCCGGGGGACGTAATCGGTGGGGTCGGCGCCGGGGTCGGCGTCGACGAGGGCTTCGCTGAGAAAGGGCAGGAGGCCGCGTTCGAGGAGGGCCTGGCGCCAAGCGTCGTGGGCGCGGTCGAGGTCCATGGCGAGGGCTTCGTCAGCTCTGGAGGTGCGGGACGCCGTCGAACCGTTGCGCAGGGCCGTGACGACGAGACCGGCCATGGCCACCAGCGCGCCCGCCGCCGTCAGCACGGCGAATACCCAGCCGACGCTGATCAGCGGCCGGGCCACGGAGGCGTCCGGGCCGACGAAGCGCAGGACATAGCCGATGAGGAGAAAGAGCACGGCGGCGATGCCTGCGAGGACCGGGACCAGGACGGCGCTCATGGCGGCCAGCCCGGCGCCGGCACTCTCCGCGGACTCGTCCAGAGCCGTCCCCTCGCCGGTGCCGGTGCACGACACCGCGACGGGGCCCGTGCCGTTGGCCGAACCTGTCGCCCCCTCGGACGCCGCATCCCCGTCCACGGCCGCCGCTCCGCCCGCGGACGAGGCCGCCGCCGGTGCCCGCAGGGCGGCGCGCAGCTGGACATAACGCTGGTATTCGGCCGTCGCACAGGCGGCGATGGCGGTGGTGGCGCTGAGGGCCATGGTGCGCAACTGCTCGGCGCTCAGGTGCTTTCCCGTGCCGGAGGCGAGACCGTCCGGGCGGTGCCCGGCGGCGCGCAGAGCCTCATCGAGGAGCCGCGCGAATTCCTCGCGATCCTCGTTCAGCAGGTGCGGAGCGCTGTTCATGTGCATCCCCCGATGCTCCGTAGGGCCGTACGTGCCGGCTGGGCCGGGCAGTGGGCGGAAACGGAGGAGAGCCTGCTACGGATAGCCCGATGGTAGAGCGCCTCCGGCACACGGTGACAGTGAGTTTGCGGAATTCGAGCAATGCCGCGACCGGAATCCGCCGCAGCCCGGAGCCCGACGGTCTGGTGCACGGTCGCCCCGGGGAACGCTCAGCCCGCCAGGGGGAGTTGGCAGACCAGCAGTTTTCCGGCCATGGTGACGCCGCCGTCCATCGCGATCGCGAGCCCGTCGGCATAGACATGCGGCCCGTCGACAGCGGCGCTCTCGCCCTCGCCGTCCTCCGTGCCGACCTCGCCCAGCAGATACGGGATCGGGCTGTGGCCGTGGACGACGCGCTCGCCGCCGTAGGCGTGCAGCAGTTCGCGTACGGCCTGCGAGCCGTCCTCGTCGCGGAAGGCGAAACGCTTGGTGAACTTGCGGAACAGTTCCCAGACTTCGTCGGCGTCGCTGCGGGTCAGGACATCGTGGACGGTGTCGTTGACGGCCTCGATGGAGTCCCCGTACTCGAGGTAGGCGGTGGTGTCGGAGTGCACGAGCAGATGCCCGTCCTCCTCCATCACGGCGTCCAGGCGGGCCATCCACTGCAGGTGGTGGTCCTCCAGACGGTCCATGTCGGACTTCTGGCCGCCGTTGAGGAGCCAGGCGGCCTGGAAGGAGGCGGTGCCGGCGCCGGACTGCACGGGGGTGTCGCCGAACCGCTTGGCGCCCAGCAGCAGGAGTTCGTGGTTGCCCATCAGGGCCTTGCAGTAGCCGCCGGCCGCCGCGGCCTCGGCGGAGAGCTGCATCACCAGGTCGATGACGCCGATGCCGTCCGGACCGCGGTCGGTGAAGTCGCCGAGGAACCACAGGCGGGCGTTGCCGGCCGCCCAGTGGCCGTCGGCGTCGATCAGCCTTTCGGCGGCGAGCGCCTCGCACAGCTCGTCGTAATAGCCGTGGACGTCGCCGACGACGTACAGGGGGCCCATGCCCTCCGGTGTGTCCTGGTCGGCCGCGGTCTCGGCGGCCGGCAGGAAGTCGGCGGCCGGGCGGTCGATGAGGGTGTCCGTGCGGCCCGCGCCGATGACCGGGAGGTCGCGGGCGGTCGGGGAGTACCCCTCGGGCAGCTCGACCGGAGCCGCGGGGGTCGGCACCAGCGGCGGTGCGGTCGGGGGGCCGGCGGGCAGATGCACCGGCGGGCCGGCCGGCGGCATCGGTGGCGGTCCCGCGGGCGCGCCGGAGAGCGGCCCGGGCGGCACAGGAGACGCCGGAGTTTGTCCCGCCATGGTCCACACCATGGGTCCCTGACTGGCCCCCTGAGTCATCGACCCCTCCACCGTCGCGCCGCCGTGCACCTCTCGGACCTTGCCTGGTCGACGGCGGTCCGCGGTGTCGTGCGCCCATCATAGGAATGCCGGTCGCAGGTTGTGACGCACCCGGGGGTGATCAATCCGCCGTAGCCCGGCGTTCACGGCGGATTTCTCCCGGGATCGCCCTGTTTTTTCCTCAGCGAAGGAGGTGCGTGAGCGGCGATGTTACGTGTGAATCATCATGGGACGGCGGCGGCTCACGCACCGGCCGGTCCCCGCGGGGGATTGATGGCGGTCCGCGCCGAGCGTCGCTGGGACAAGGTCCGCACAATCAGGTCGGTCGGTATCACCTGTTCGATGGGACGGGCGTCGTCGAGTCCCTCGATGGCGTCGATGAGAATCTGGACGACGGCCGTGCCGATACGCCGCGGCTTGAGCGACAGCGTGGTGATGGGCGGCTCGGTGGTGGCGTACACGGTGGACTCGCTGCAGCAGACCAGCAGCAGGTCCTCGGGAACGCGCAGTCCGTAGCGCCGGGCGGCGGCGAGCAGGTCGGTGCCGTTGGGGTCGAAGAGTCCGTAGACGGCATCGGGCCGGTCGGGGCGGGCCAGCAGCCGGTCGGCGGCGACGGCGCCCGCGCACGGATCGTGCGCCGGGTAGGACTCGTAGACCGGATCCTGGCCCACCCGCTCGCACCAGCTCAGATACGCGGTGGTGGAGAGCCGGGTGTAGGTGTCGGTGGTGTTGCCCGTCAGCAGGCCGATGCGGCGGGCGCCGGCGTCGGCGAGGTGGTCGAGCAGGCCGAGCACCGCCGCTTCGTGGTCGTTGTCGACCCATCCGGTGACGGGCAGCGCGCCGCCGGGGCGGCCGTCGGAGACGACGGGGATGCCGTGCCGGACGAGTTCGGTGACGACGGGGTCGCCGTCGGCGGGGTCGATGACCACGGTGCCGTCCAGTGCGACGTTGGACCACACGTCGTGGCGGGAGGTCGCGGGCAGGATGACCAGCGCATACCCGCGGGCCAGCGCCGCGGAGGTGGCGGCTCGGGCCATCTCGGCGAAGTACGCGAATTCGGTGAAGGTGAAAGGTTCATCCCCGTACGTGGTCACGGTCAGACCGAGCAGCCCTGACTTGCCGGTACGGAGGGTGCGGGCGGCGGCGGAGGGGCGATAGCCCAGCCGCTCGGCCACCTCGCGGACATGGCTACGGGTGGCATCCGGAAGCCGGCCCTTGCCGTTGAGCGCGTCGGAGACAGTCGTGATGGATACACCGGCTGCGGCGGCCACGTCCCGGATGCCCGCCCGTCCCAGCCGGCGACCGGTCGACCGGCTCACCTGGTGCTTCCCTGCTGCTGTCATGGCGAGCCGATAGTAGGGCTCGGCAGGGCCGTTCGCGGGGGCGCTCCGCGGCTTGTTAAAAGGTACGTTTCTGCATGGCGACTCAGCATCAATCTCCTTTGAAATCAAGGTAGTTGAGGGTCATTGTGATCATAGACAGGGATTCTGGCCGTCCTTGCCTGGTCATCGGTCCAGGTCTCGAAGAGGTCTCAAGTCACCTTCACGAGGGATGCGCGCCAGGGCGCAAACCACCGGCGCGCAATCGGGCAGGGAGCGCTCGTTATGTCCAGTGCGCGGGGTGGAGCGGAGGAAGCGGGGGCTGCCGCCCGGCGGGGCAATCCTCATAAGGTGTGCAGTATTGGAGTCGAGCGGGACGGTCGAGGAGGACCTGCGGTGAGTGAGAAGACCCCGAAGCTGCGTGCTGCGCTGGACGGCATCCCCACCTACAAGCCGGGCCGGCCCGCGGCGGCCGACGGTCCCGTGGCCTACAAGCTGTCCTCCAACGAGAACCCCTATCCGCCGCTGCCGGGCGTCCTGGAGAGCGCGGTGACCGCGGCCGGATCCTTCAACCGCTACCCGGACATGGCATGTACGGGCCTGATGGCGGAGCTGGCCGAGCGCTTCTCGGTGCCGCTGTCGCATCTGGCGACGGGAACCGGTTCGGTGGGCGTGGCCCAGCAGCTGGTGCAGTCGACGGCTGGGCCCGGCGATGAAGTGATCTACGCATGGCGCTCGTTCGAGGCGTACCCGATCGTCACGCAGGTCTCCGGGGCCACTCCCGTCCAGGTGCCGCTGACCTCCGGCGAGGTGCACGATCTGGACGCGATGCTCGCCGCGGTCACCGACCGGACCCGGCTGATCTTCGTCTGCAACCCCAACAACCCCACCGGCACCGTCGTACGCCGTGCCGAGCTGGAGGCCTTCCTGGACCGGGTGCCGGACGATGTCCTGGTGGTGCTGGACGAGGCGTACCGCGAATTCATCCGCGACGAGCAGGTGCCGGACGGTATCGACCTCTACCGCGAGCGGCCCAATGTGTGTGTGCTGCGGACCTTCTCGAAGGCGTACGGCCTGGCCGGGCTGCGGGTCGGGTTCGCGGTGGCGCATGAGCCGGTGGCCGCGGCCCTGCGCAAGACGGCGGTGCCGTTCGGGGTGAGCCAGCTGGCGCAGGAGGCGGCGGTGGCGTCGCTGCGCAGTGAGGCGGCGCTGCTGGAGCGGGTCGATGCGCTGGTGGCCGAGCGGGCGCGGGTGGTCGAGGGACTGACCGGGCAGGGGTGGACGGTTGCCGAGACGCAGGCCAACTTCGTCTGGCTGCGGCTGGGGGACCGTACCGTCGACTTCGCGGCGGCGTGTGAGCGTGCCGGGGTGGTGGTGCGGCCGTTCCCCGGTGAGGGAGTGCGGGTGACCATCGGCGAGAGCGCGGCGATGGATCTGTTCCTGGAGGCGGCGGAGGAGTTCCGCAAGGCGCTGTAAGGCGTTGCGGGCGCTGTCGGCGCTTTCGCAAGGAGTTGCGCCGAGGGCGCGCTGGGGCCGTGGGTCGGATGACCCGCGGCCCTCACGCTCGGGCGGGGGCCTTCAGGCCCTGTGCACATGAATCGCGTCGCCGCTGCGGACGGTGGCCAGGACGCGCGGGTCGCCGTCGAGGCGGCCGAGCACATTGCACGGCGAGGCGAGCCGGGATTCCCCGCCACGGGATATCGGCGTGGGGCCGTAGGGCAGCGCGAGCGCGTTGCCCTCGGTCCAGAAGGCGACGGTGCCGGGCTCGACGACCTGGCGGGCGTCGGCCTCCAGCGCGGGGGCGAGTCCGGTGTCGAAGTAGACCTCTTCGCCCCAGGTGTGGGCGGTGCCGTCGATCGGTAGGGCCGCGAGCAGCGCCGCGGCGGTCGGGGTGTCGTCGAGGGTTGCGGTGGTGTGCCCCGCCGGCCAGGAGATACGAATCTTCATGGCGCCGAATTCAACAATATGTTGAAGCTTGAGGGAAGGGTGTCGCGGTAAGGCCGGGATAAGGATTCGTATGCCATGGATTCCGGCGTGACGGCGGTCACGTACCCCCCTTATCGAAGGCCGGAGGGCCATGAGTAATAATGCTTGTGAATGTGAACGCGTTCACAAGCTCACCCGGGCTGTGTCGGTACGCAGACGCACAAGGGACATGCCGTCCTGCACGGCGACGTAAGGAGGAAGCGACGTGGAACTGGCGCTGGCGCCAGAGACTCTGGCGCGATGGCAATTCGGCATCACCACCGTCTACCACTTCCTGTTCGTCCCCCTGACGATCTCTCTCGCCGCTCTGGTGGCCGGACTGGAGACCGCATGGGTGCGGACGGCGAAGCAGAAGTACCTCAAGGCGACCAAGTTCTGGGGCAAGCTCTTCCTGATCAACATCGCGATGGGCGTCGTCACCGGCATCGTCCAGGAGTTCCAGTTCGGGATGAACTGGTCCGACTACTCGCGGTTCGTCGGTGACATCTTCGGTGCCCCGCTCGCCTTCGAGGCGCTGATCGCGTTCTTCTTCGAGTCCACCTTCATCGGGCTGTGGATCTTCGGCTGGGACAAGCTCCCCAAGAAGATCCACTGCCTGTGCATATGGATGGTCTCGATCGGCACCATCCTGTCCGCGTACTTCATCCTCGCCGCCAACTCCTGGATGCAGCACCCGGTCGGCTACCGGTACAACGCCCACACCGGCCGCGCCGAGCTCACCGACTTCCTCAAGGTGCTCACCCAGGACACCACCCTTGTCGTCGCCTTCCACACGCTGACCGCCGCCTTCCTGACCGGCGCCGCCTTCATGGTCGGCATCTCCGCGTACCACCTGATGCGCAAGAAGCACATCAAGGTGATGCGGACATCGCTGCGCCTCGGCCTGGTCACCCTGGTCATCGCCGGACTGCTCACCGCCATCAGCGGTGACGAGCTCGGCAAGGTCATGTTCAAGCAGCAGCCGATGAAGATGGCCGCCGCCGAGGCGCTGTGGGACAAGGAAGAGCCGGCGCCGTTCTCCGTCTTCGCCTACGGCGATGTGGAAAAGGGCCACAACACGGTCGCCATCGAGGTGCCCGGCCTGCTCTCCTTCCTCGCGCACAGCGACTTCAGCTCGCCGGTCCCCGGCATCAACGACGTCAACAAGGCCGAGCAGCAGAAGTTCGGCCCCGGCGACTACCGGCCCAACATCCCGGTCGCCTACTGGGGCTTCCGCTGGATGATCGGCTTCGGTATGTCGTCGTTCGCCCTCGGGCTGGCCGGTCTCTGGCTGACCCGCAAGAAGTTCTGGCTGGCGCCGGGGCTGCGTACCGGGGACGAGGAACCACCCCGGCTCGCACTCACCAAGAACAAGGAACTGGGCCCGCGCCTGAGCAAGTGGTACTGGTCGCTCGCCTTCGTCACCCTCGGCTTCCCGCTGATCGCCAACTCCTGGGGCTGGGTCTTCACCGAGATGGGCCGCCAGCCCTGGGCCGTCTACGGCGTCCTGCGCACCTCCGACGCCGTCTCGCCGGGCGTCTCACAGGGCGAGGTGATCACCTCGATGGCCGTCTTCACCGCGCTCTACGCGATCCTCGCCGTGGTCGAGGTCAGGCTGCTGGTGAAGTACGTCAAGGCTGGCCCCCAGGAGCTGACCGATTCCGACCTCAACCCGCCCACCAGGATCGGCGGCGACCCCGCGGACGCCGACCGGCCGATGGCCTTCTCGTACTAGGAGGCGGCTGTGCAACTCCATGACATCTGGTTCGTCCTCATCGCCTTCCTGTGGACCGGGTACTTCTTCCTCGAAGGATTCGACTTCGGAATCGGCGTGCTCACCAAGCTCCTCGCCCGCGACCGCAGCGAGAAGCGCGTCCTGATCAACACCATCGGCCCGGTCTGGGACGGCAACGAAGTCTGGCTGCTCAGCGCGGCCGGTGCCACCTTCGCCGCCTTCCCCGACTGGTACGCCACCCTCTTCTCCGGCTTCTACCTGCCGCTGCTGCTCATCCTGGTCTGCCTGATCGTGCGCGGTGTCGCCTTCGAGTACCGCGCCAAGCGGGCCGAGGAGTCGTGGCAGCGCAACTGGGAGACGGCGATCTTCTGGACCTCGCTGCTGCCCGCCGTGCTGTGGGGCATCGCGTTCGGCAACATCGTGCACGGCGTGAAGATCGACGCGCACAAGGAGTACGTCGGCGGCGTCCTCGACCTGCTCAACCCGTACGCGATCCTCGGCGGCCTGACCACCCTGACGCTGTTCACCTTCCACGGAGCGGTGTTCGCCTCGCTCAAGACGGTGGGCGACATCCGTGAGCGGGCGCGCAGGATGGCGACCGTCCTCGGGCTGCTCGCAGCCGTGGTCGCGGTCTCCTTCCTGGCCTGGACCCAGGCCGACAAGGGTGACGGCACCAGCCTGATCGCCATGACCGTCGCGGTGGTCGCGCTCGTCGCGGCGCTGGTCGCCAACCGGTTCGGCCGCGAGGGATGGGCGTTCGCGTTCTCCGGGATCACCATCGCGGCCGCGGTCGCCATGCTGTTCCTCACGCTGTTCCCCAACGTCATGCCGTCGACGCTGCACGAGAGCTGGAGCCTTACGGTCACCAACGCCTCGTCCAGCCCCTACACCCTGAAGATCATGACCTGGTGCGCCGGGATCGCCGCACCCATCGTGATGCTCTACCAGGGGTGGACGTACTGGGTCTTCCGCAAGCGGATCGGCACTCAGCACCTCGCCGACGCCCATGTCCCCGGCGCCACCGGCGCCGACACCCACACTCCGACGCCCGCCAGCTGACGGAGGTTTCACGTGAAACCGATCGACCCGCGCCTGCTTCGCCACGCCCGCGCCACCCGGCTGTTCCTTGTCGCGGTGGTGGCCCTCGGGCTGGCCGGAGCGGGGCTGGTCATCGGCCAGGCGATGCTGATCGCCGAGATCGTGGTCGGCGCCTTCCAGCACGACCGCGGTCTCGGCGCCCTGACCATCCCCATCGCGCTGCTCGCGGCGGTCTCGGCCGGCCGCGGGCTGGTGTCCTGGCTCACCGAACTGGCAGCGCACCGTGCAAGCGCCGCGGTCAAGTCCGAGCTGCGGATGCGGCTGCTCGAACGGGCGGCGCGGCTGGGGCCCGGCGCCAGGCTTCGCCGCACGGAGACCGACGGGTGGGCCACGGGCGCGGGAGGCCGGGAGGCCGACGACCCGGGCACGGCAGTGGCGGGCACGCTGGAGATGCGTACCGGCGAGCTGGCCACCCTGGCTACCCGCGGTATCGACGCCCTCGACGATTACTTCGCGCGTTATCTGCCGCAGCTGGGCCTGGCGGTCGTCGTCCCCGTCGCCGTACTCGCCCGGATCGTCCTGGGCGACTGGATCTCGGCCGCGACGATCGTCGTCACCCTCCCGCTGATCCCGCTGTTCATGACCCTCATCGGCTGGGCCACACAGGCACGGATGGACCGCCAGTGGCGGCTGCTCGCCCGGCTCTCCGGGCACTTCCTCGACGTCGTCGAGGGGTTGCCCACCCTCAAGATCTTCGGCCGGGCCAAGGCCCAGGCCGCCTCCATCCGCGCCATCACCAGCGAGTACCGCCGCGCGACGCTGCGCACCCTGCGGATCGCCTTCCTCTCCTCCTTCGCCCTCGAACTCCTCGCCACCATCTCGGTCGCCCTGGTCGCGGTCGGTATCGGCATGCGCCTGGTGCACGGTGAACTCGACCTCTACACCGGGCTGATGGTGCTGGTCCTGGCGCCCGAGGCGTATCTGCCGCTGCGGCAGGTGGGCGCGCAGTACCACGCCGCGGCCGAGGGCCTGTCCGCCGCCGAGGAGATCTTCGCCGTACTGGAGACACCGTTGCCGGCGTCCGGCACCGCACCGGCGCCCGAGGGCACCGCGCTGGCCGTCGAAAACCTGGTCGTCCGCCACCCCGGCCGTGGCGCCGACTCGCTTCCCGCGACCTCGTTCGAGGTCCGGCCCGGTGAGACCGTCGCCCTGGTCGGCCCCTCCGGCGCGGGAAAGTCCACGCTGCTGAGCGTCCTCCTCGGCTTCACCGCACCGGCCGAGGGCCGCGCCCTGGCCGACGGCCGGGACATCGCCTCCCTCTCCCCCGAAAGCTGGCGGCGGCGGATCGCCTGGGTGCCGCAGCATCCGCACCTGTTCGCCGGGACCATCGCCGAGAACGTACGGCTGGCACGGCCGGACGCGGATGATGCGGCCGTACGGGCCGCCCTGCGCGATGCCGGGGCACTGGACTTCGTCGACGCCCTTCCGCACGGTACGGCCACGCCCCTCGGCGAAGGGGGCGCCGGGCTCTCCGCCGGCCAGCGCCAGCGCCTCGCGCTCGCCCGCGCTTTCCTCGCCGACCGCCCGATCCTGCTGCTGGACGAGCCGACCGCGAACCTCGACGGCGAGACCGAAGAGGCCGTCGTGGCCGCCGTCCGCCGCCTCGCGGTCGGCCGTACGGTGCTGATGGTCGTCCACCGGCCGGCACTGCTCGCGGTGGCGGACCGGGTGGTGCGGCTGGCGGATCCGGCCGTGCCCTCGGGCTCGGCGCCGAATGTTTCACGTGAAACACCGGCCGGGCTCGCTCCGCGGTCCGCTGCCCCCACAACCTCCGCCATTGACAGGGCCGTTGAGGCCACTCCGGCCTCGGCCCCCGCACTGACCCGGCTGCGCCGTATGGCCCGGGCCCGCAGGTCGCGCTTTGCGCTGGCTCTGCTGCTCGGCAGCCTCGCGCTGGGCAGCGCGGTCGGCCTGATGGCGACGTCCGGCTGGCTGATCTCGCGCGCCGCGCAGCAGCCCCCGGTGCTGTATCTGATGGTGGCGGTCACCGCGACCCGGGCGTTCGGCATCGGACGGGCCGTCTTCCGCTACGCCGAGCGGCTGGTCGCCCATGACGCGGTCTTCCGGATGCTCGCCGATGTGCGCGTAGCGGTCTTCCGTCGGCTGGAGCGGCTGGCGCCCGCCGGTCTCAAGGAGCGCCGCCGCGGCGATCTGCTCTCCCGGCTCGTCGCCGATGTCGACGCCGTACAGGACCACTTCCTGCGCTGGCTGCTGCCCGTCGGCGCCGCGGTGCTGGTCGGTGCGGGCACCGTCGGCTTCACCGGCTGGCTGCTGCCGGAGGCGGGTGCGGTACTCGCCGCCGGGCTGCTGCTCGCAGGGGCGGGGGCGCCGCTGGTGTCGGCCGCGCTCGCCCGGCGGGCGGAGCGTCAGCTGGCACCCGCCCGGGGTGTCCTGTCCACCCGCGTCGTCGATCTGCTCACCGGAACGGCCGAGTTGACCGTGGCCGGCGCGCTGACGGCCCGTACGGACGCGGCCCGGCGCGCGGACCGGGACCTGACCCGGATCGCATCCCGCTCGGCCACCGCGGCCGGCATCGGCGCCGGGCTCTCGGCGCTGCTGTGCGGGCTGACCGTTGCCGCGGCCGCCGTGGTCGGCGTACAGGCCGTGCACCAGGGCCGGCTGCACGGGGTCGCGCTGGCGGTTGTCGTCCTCACTCCGCTGGCCGCGTTCGAGGCGGTGGCCGGGCTGCCGCTCGCCGTGCAGTACCGCCAGCGCACCCGGCGCGCGGCCGAGCGGGTCTTCGAGGTGCTGGACGCCCCGGCGCCGGTGTGCGAACCGGCCACGCCCGCGGCCGCTCCCGAGGCGCCGTTCCCCCTGGTCGTGAGCGAGCTGACCGCGCGCCACTCCGGGCAGACCGCCCCCGCGCTGGACGGCGTCTCCTTCACCCTGGCGGCCGGCCGGCGGGTGGCGGTGGTCGGTCCGTCCGGCTCCGGCAAGACCACGCTGGCGCAGGTACTGCTGCGTTTCCTGGACCGGGAGGCCGGGGCGTACACCCTGGGCGGGACGGACGCCCAGGCCATGGACGGTGATGCGGTGCGGCGGCTGGTGGGGCTGTGCGCCCAGGACGCGCACCTCTTCGACAGCTCGCTTCGGGAGAACCTCAAACTCGCGCGACGGGGCGGCCCCGATGCGGCCGACGACGGCGACCGCGACCTGTGGGACGCACTCGGCCGGGCGCGGCTGGCGGACTGGGTGCGCGGCCTGCCCGACGGCCTGGACACCATGGTCGGCGAGCACGGCGCCCGGCTGTCCGGCGGCCAGCGGCAGCGGCTGGCCCTGGCCCGCGCGCTGCTCGCGGACTCCCCGGTGCTCGTCCTGGACGAGCCCGCCGAGCATCTCGACCTGGCCACCGCCGATGCGCTGACCGCCGATCTGCTGGCCGCGACCGAGGGCCGTACGACGGTCCTGATCACCCACCGGCTCACCGGCCTCGACGCGGTCGACGAGGTGCTGGTCCTCGACCGCGGCCGGGTCGTCCAGCGCGGCGGATATGCACAGCTGGCGGCGGCCGACGGCCCGTTCCGCAGGATGCTGGAACGCGAGCGGGCGGCCGATGCGGCGCTTCCGGTGGGGGCGCTTCCGGTGGAAATGGCCCGGTAAATGTCTCGTTATTAGGCTCATGGCATGGCAGCCACGGCAGGACCCCCGGACCCGATGGACGCGGCCACCGAGGTCACCCGCAGTCTCCAGGGACTGTCGTCCGAGCTGACCTCCCGGATCCCGCGGCTGCTGGAGGCGATGCGGACGGTCGGCGCCGGGCTTGATCTGCACGTCACCCTCGACCGGATCGCGCAGACGGCCGCCGAACTCGCCGACGCCCGCTACGCCGCGATCGGGATCATCGACGAGACCCGCGAGGGGCTGTCTGACTTTGTCACCTACGGCGTGACCGCTCAGCAGCACCAGCGGATCGGCGCCCTGCCCGACGGCCACAAGGGCCTGCTCGGTGCGCTGATCCACGACCCCAAGCCGCTGCGCCTGGCCGATCTCGGCCAGGATCCGCGCTCGGCCGGATTCCCGCCGGGGCATCCGCCGATGCGGACGTTCCTGGGGGTGCCGATCCAGGTGCAGGGCGAGATCTTCGGCAACCTCTATCTCACGGAGAAGCGCGGCGGCGGCCAGTTCAGCGAGGAGGACCTGCACATGGTCCGGGTGCTCGCCGCCGAGGCCGGGATCGCCATCGGCAACGCCCGGATGCATGCGGCGACCCGGCAGCGCGAACGCTGGATCGACGGTTCGGTCGCCGTGACCACCGAACTCCTGGCGGGCAGCGATGTCGACGACGCCCTCGCGGTGGTCGCCGAACAGGCGCAGCGGCTGGCGGAGTCGGCGGCCGGCATCGTGCTGCTGCCCGATGGCGAGGGCGGGCTGGAGATCGTCGCGGTGTCCGCGGACGACCCCACCGGCATCATGGGCACGCATATCCCGCCCGACAGCCCGGTGGCGGAACAACTCCTCGCCGGGGAACCGGTGTTCGTGGACGATTCGGCCACCGATCCGCGGATGGTGACGGCCATCGCGCCGCGCTTCGGCCCGAGCATGATGCTGCCGCTCAAGAGCGGGGGGCGGGTACTGGGCACGCTCACCATTCCGCGCAACCGCGGCGCCCGCCCGTACACCGCCGCCGAGCGGACGCTGGCCACCCAGTTCGCGGCGCAGGCCGCACTGGCGCTGGTGCTGGCCGATGCGCAGCGCGACCGCGAGCGGCTGGCGGTCCTCGAAGACCGCGACCGGATCGCCCGTGACCTGCACGATCTGGTCATCCAGCGGCTGTTCGCGACCGGAATGATGCTGGAGAGCGCATACCGCAAGTCGACGGTGCCGGAGGTGGCACAGGGCGTCGGCAAGGCGGTCGACGAGCTGGATGTGACCATCCAGGAGATCCGGACCGCGATCTTCGCGCTCCAGCAGAGCCCGGCCGAGGCGCCGTCCGGGCTGCGCACCAGGGTGCTGCGGGAGATCGGCACCGCCGCCGTACCGCTCGGCTTCCAGCCGTCGGCGAACTTCATCGGCCCGGTCGACTCCCGGGTGGGCGAGCTGACCGGCAAGAATCTCATCGCCGCACTGCGCGAGGCGCTCTCCAACGCCTTCCGGCACGCCCAGGCATCCCGGATCGAGGTCGTCGTCGACGCCACGATCACCTTGCCGGACGGGTCCGAAGGGGTCCGGCTGACGGTCACCGACGACGGCATCGGCATCCCGCCGGGCGGCCGCCGCAGCGGTCTGAAGAACCTTGCCCGGCGTGCGGAATCGCTCGGCGGGTCCAGTACGTACGGCCCCGGGCTGGGCGAGGGCGGCAGCGGCACGAAGGTGACGTGGGAGGCGCCGCTGTAGGGGAGCGGCAGGCGCCCGCAAGGGGGGCGGCGCTCGCCCGTTCGGGGCGTTGGACGGGCCGTAGGAGCCTGAGGTCCGGCGGTTCTGGTGTATTTCGGACCAATCTCGGCCTATGCGTTCATCGGCGTATCGGAAGGAGCGGGGGGTTCAACGGGCAGGGGTGCGCATGCTGTGCGCATTCGCCCTGGTGGTGTCGGCTGCGGTGGGAATCTCCGCGCCGTACGCCCCGAAGGCGAGGGCGGCCGTCATCCGGTGGCACCCCGTCGGCGACCATCCCGTCGTGGCCGGCGGACCGCGTGTGATGTCGGGCCGTCCGCCCGGGCGACGGCTGGCCGACGTGAGCCTGGAGGTGATCCGGCTGGGCGAGGCGTCCCGCCGGGCGAGCCGGTCGTACGAGGCCAGGCGGCGCGCGGAGCTGGCGGAGCGGGCCGAGAGCGGCCGGCTGCACCGGGAGCGGGACCGGGCCCGGCGGCTGGCCGCGACGCTGCGCCGACGGGCGGGAGCGATCGCCGACGCGCAGTACCGTACCGGCAGCCTGGTGGCGTACACCCTGCACGAGGCGGCCGCCGAGGACCACAAACCGCTGGTCAGCGTGTACGAGGAGACGACGCGGCGGGAGCGGGCGCTGGCGGCCCGGTTGGGTGCGCTACGGCGTGCGGGGCGCGAGCTGGCGGACGGCAGTGCGCTCGCAAGTGCCCGTGCGGCCGCGTTCGCCGCCGATCGCGAGCGGCTCGGCCAGGCGCGGGCACGAGCCGACCGGGGCCTGGATTCGGCCCGTGACAGGCTGCGGCGGCTGGCCTCGCAGGTGTCCCGGAGCGGCAGCTGCGGCACGCTGCCGAGCGCGGTGACCACCGCGGCCAGGGCAGCCGCCCCGGTGGCAGCCCCGAGCGACCCCTGGACGCGCCCGGTGGAGAACTACGCGCTGTCCTCTCCCTTCGGCGGCTCGGGCGCCCACTGGGCCTCCGGCCATACGGGCCAGGATTTCGCGGTGCCGGTGGGCACGCCCGTACGCGCCGTGGGCGCAGGCCGTATCGAGAGCCTGACCTGCGGCGACGGCTTCGGGATCAGCATGGTCGTACGCCATCGCGACGGCCTGTACACCCAGTACGCGCATCTGTCGGCGGTGCTGGCCGGGCCCGGACGTCGGGTCGCCCCCGGGGAACGGATCGCGTTGTCCGGTGACACCGGAAACTCCACCGGTCCGCATCTGCACTTCGAGGTGCGGCATACGCCCTCTCTGGGGTCGGGCGTCGACCCGGTGCCCTGGCTGCGCGAGCACGGGGTCACGGTGTGAGGCGCACCGCGGGCGGCCGGCGGGGCGGGCGCCCGCTCAGCGGAGGTGCAGGATGCGCTCGATGACGAGCGCGACGCCGTCGTCGTTGTTGGAGGCCGTACGACGGGTGGTGGCGGCCAGCACGTCGGGGTGGGCGTTGGCCATGGCGTAGGACGTCCCGGCCCAGGTGAGCATCTCTATGTCGTTGGGCATATCGCCGAACGCGACGACCTCCGAGGGGGAGATCCCGCGCTCCGCACAGCAGCGGGCGAGGGTATTGGCCTTGCTGACGCCGGGGCCGCTGATCTCCAGGAGTGCGGTGGGGCTGGAGCGGGTGAAGGACGCGAGATCGCCCGCGGCCTCACGGGCCAGCGTCAGGAAGGCGTCCGGGTCGAGGTCGGGGTGGTGGGCGAGCAGTTTGAGCACCGGCTGGCCGGGGTCCTCCGGGGCGGAGGGCGCCGCGAAGTCCTCGGCCAGGAGCTTCTCGGCCGGGGCGACTATGGCGGTCGGGTCCAGATGGAGGGGCGGGTAGCCCGGCTCGTGGTGGAAGCTGCCGGTGCGCTCGACGGCGAAGGACGTACCGGGGGCGGCGGCGCGCAGCGCGATGACGACGTCCAGCGCGACGGTGTGTTCCAGGGGGCTGACCTCGACGATGCGGCGGCCGCGGTGCAGGTCGACGACGGCCGCGCCGTTTGCGCAGATCGCCAGGCCGTGGCCGTGCACATGGTCGCTGACGACGTCCATCCAGCGGGCCGGGCGGCCGGTGACGAAGAAGACCTCGATGCCGGCCTCCTCGGCGGCGGCCAGCGCGGCGATGGTGCGGTCGGAGACCGTCTTGTCGTCGCGCAGCAGCGTGCCGTCGAGGTCGGTGGCGATCAGCCGGGTCGGCCGGGACGGAACGACCGGCTCGGGCGGCGTGGCGGAGGCGTCAGTCACGGGGCCATCTTCGCTTACCGGGCCGCACAGGTGTGCGCTGGGGCGCGCGTCCGAGCCGCCGGGCGGGCCCGCGTCCGACCGTCCGGTGCGGGCCCGCGGCCGAGCCTGGCAGGTGGGCGTCCCCCCCCCGAGCCGCAGAGGCCGGTCCGGCGCCCCTGCGCCCCTGGTCACCCGAGCTGGGACAGAGCCTCGGTGGCGATCCGCTCGAAGACCTTCTGGTCCGCGGCGAACACGGAGTCCGGTATCGGTGCGTGGATGACGATCTCGGTGAAGCCGAGCGCACGGTGCCGGCCCGCGAAGTCCACGAACGCGTCCAGCGACTCCAGCGGGCGGCCGCCGTCCGGGGTGAAGCCGGTGAGCAGGATCCTGTCCAGCTCCGCGCTGTCCCGGCCGACGTCCGAGCACGCCTTTTCCAGCTTCTCCAGCTGGCCGCGGAGCGCCTCCACGGAGTCCTCGGGAGTGCCGGTCGCGGAGATCTTGGGGTCGCCGGTCGTCACCCATGCCTGGCCGTGGCGCGCGGCGAGCCGCAGCCCGCGCGGACCGGTGGCGGCGACGGCGAAGGGGAGACGGGGGCGCTGCGCACAGCCGGGGATGTTGCGCGCTTCGTCGGCCGAGTAGTGCGTGCCTTCGTGGGAGACGGCACCCTCGGTGAGCAGTCGGTCGAGCAGCGGCACGAACTCGCCGAAGCGGTCCGCCCGTTCGCGCGGTGTCCAGGGCTCCTGGCCGAGCGCGGTGGCATCGAAGCCGTTGCCGCCGGCGCCGATACCGAGGGTGATCCGGCCGCCGGAGATGTCGTCGAGGGTGATCAGTTCCTTGGCGAGGGTGACCGGGTGCCGGAAGTTGGGCGAGGTCACCAGCGTGCCCAGGCGCAGCCGCGAGGTGGCCGCCGCGGCCGCGGTCAGGGTCGGTATCGCGCCGAACCATGCCTGCTCGCGGAAGGACCGCCAGGACAGGTGATCGTAGGTGTAGGCGGTGTGGAATCCGAGCTCTTCCGCGCGCTGCCACTGCTCGCGGCCGCCCTCGTGCCAGCGGCGGACGGGAAGGATCACGGTGCTCAGTCGGAGGGGAGCGCTCATGGCGTAAAGCGTACGGGGAGGGCCGGAAGGCTCGGAGTGACTCCGGTCCGGGAGGGCGGCGCTGCAGGCCCGCGGCCTGCCGGGGACATCGGTCCTCCGGTTCCGTCGCTGAGTGCGTGCGCGGTGTTTCACGTGAAACATAGCTCCGGGCTTTACCCCGCATATAGCGGTGAAGAGGGAGAATCGGATCAGCGGCGCAGTGCGCAGGGCGCGGCGCGTGGGTGAGAAGGCGCGCGAAGCGGTCCGGCGGCTGCCCGAAGCGCGGTGCGATGTGGAGGAGCCATGGCACAGACCCGATTCGCCCCCGACCGCGGGCTGACCTCGCGCATGGTCACAACGATGTTCTTCATCGGATTGCTGTACGTCGTGGTCGTCAGCGTGCTCGTGGTGCTGCTCAAGGGCGCCTGGGCGGTGGTGTTGATCATCGCCGGGGGTCTGTTCGTCGCGCAGTTCTGGTTCAGCGACCGGATCGCGGCGTTCAGCATGGGCGCCCGCGAGGTCACACCGGAGGAGGCCCCCGAGCTGCACGGTGCCGTCGACCGGCTGTGTGCGCTGGCCGATATGCCCAAGCCGCGGGTCGCCATCGCGAATTCGGATGTGCCCAACGCCTTTGCGACGGGCCGGAATCAGAAGAACGCGATGGTGTGCGCGACGACGGGGCTGCTGCGACGGCTGGAGCCGGAGGAGTTGGAGGGCGTGCTGGCGCATGAGCTCTCGCATGTCGCACACCGCGACGTCGTGGTGATGACCATTGCGTCGTTCCTCGGCGTGCTGGCGGGGATCATCACCAGGGCCGCCCTGTGGAGCGGCGTCGGACGCAACAACCGCGACCAGAACGCCGCCATCGCCGTACTGATCGTCACCGCCGTCAGCGTGGTCGTCTATGCCGTGAGCTTCCTGCTCACCCGGCTGCTGTCCCGCTACCGCGAGCTGTCCGCGGACCGCGCGGCCGCGATACTGACCGGCCGCCCGTCGGCGCTGGCCTCGGCGCTGACCAAGGTCACCGGGCAGATGGCGCGGATCCCGACCGAGGACCTGCGCAAGGTCGAGCCGTTCAACGCCTTCTTCTTCGCGCCGGCGTTCAACCAGGAGACCGTCAGCCGGCTGCTGTCCTCGCACCCGACGCTGGAACAGCGGCTCGACCAGCTCGGCCGGATCGCGGCGCAGTTGGGGCGGCCCTGAGCGGCTCCGTAACGGAACCGAAGAGAGGAAAGCAGGTCACGCATGGGATTTCTGGACGCCCTTCTGGGCCGCAGCAAGCCGGTACGCCCCGATCTCGATCAGCTCTTCGCGCTGCCGTCCGCCGCCGTCACCCTGGAGGCCGCGGCGGGCTTGCGACCGACCGGCCTGGGTTCGGTGTGCTTCGCGAGCGTGGAGGGCGGGGCGTTCTCCCGGATCCAGGACGAGGCGCGGGGGCTGCTGGGCGGCTCGGTGGAGTTCTCCCAGGACGCGTACGGCTACACCTGGCTGCTGGCGCGGCACCCGGAGCAGGACGTGGCGGGATTGGTCAATGACCTGCACGCGGTCAATACGTCGCTGGAAGAGGCGGGGTTCGGCCCCCAGTTGCTGTGCTCGCTGATCGGATTCCGCGACGGGAAGGACCGCTCGCTGGCGCTCGTCTACCTCTACAAACGTGGCACGTTCTATCCGTTCGCACCGCAGCCCGGCGGTGGTGAGAAGCGGGACAACCCGCTGGAGCTTCAGGTGCGGGCGATGCTCGGGGACGATCTGACGATCGAGAAGGACCTGGCGCGGTGGTTCCCGGTATGGGGTGCACCCGGGCTGTGAGCTGGGCTTTCGTTCCGCCATCTCAGTCCGGGAAGCGAAGGAACTCCGGCGGTACCCGAGCGGTGAGCCAGACCCCGTTGGCGCTGACCTGGAAGACATGGCCGGCCTTGTGCATCGCGCCCGCGTCAACGGTCAGGACCACGGCCTTGCCGCGTCGGGCGCCGACCCGGGTCGCGGTTTCGCGGTCCGGCGAGAGATGGACGGCATGCCGGGACATCGGCCGCAAGCCCTCATGCCGGATCGCGGCAACGCTGCGGGCGACCGTGCCGTGGAAGAGATGCGCGGGCGGTTCGGCCGGCGGCAGATCGAGGTCGACACGGATCGAATGGCCCTGGTTGGCGCGGATGCGGCCGTCCTCGATGGTGTAGCGCTGCTTGTCGTTGTCCGCGACGACGGTGTCCAACTCGGCTCGGGAGAAGCGGAATCCGTGCCGCGCGGCCGCCTCGATCAGTTCCGGTACCGGCACCCAGCCCTGGGCGTCGAGCGTGATGCCGATCCGTTCCGGCTCATGCCGCAGATGTTTCGCCAGATATTTGGAAATGCGCACGGAGCGCTGGGGGTTCATGCCTCCAGAGTGCCGCTCGGTGCGTTCTGGGACATCTGGTTTTCGGTCAGGCGCTATCCGCCCCTGACGCCCCTGACTCCTCCGACTCCTCGGCATCCTCGCGTCCTTTCCTGACCCGCTCACTCGCCGCCTGTGCCCTGGCATGCCCGATCTCCTCGGCGGCCCAGCGGGCCCAGTCCGCCTGCATCGCCGACTGGCGCAGGCCGTACTCCAGCGCGAGACGCCCGTAGACCGAGATCATGTCGTCGTCCCAGGGAAGGTTCTTGTCGAGCTGCTCGAGGGCGCTGTGCGTACGGGAGGCGGACTCGGCCCGGGACAGCAGGTATGTACGGGCCTCGAGCGGCGTGAGGACGCCCAGGAAGAAGACCCGCAGGAGTCCGTCGGAGCGCGGGGGCCCGCTGGGCTCGACCTCGATGATCCAGCGCCGCAGTTCGTCCAGCCCGGCGTCGGTGATCGCGTATTCCTTGCGGCCGCGGGGGCCTTCGGCGGCGACCTCGGCCATGCCCGCTGCCGTGAGTTTGGTCAGCTCCCCGTAGACCTGGCTCTGCGTGGCGGGCCAGACGTTCGCGAGCGAGGCGTTGAACAGCTTCATCAGGTCGTAGCCGCTGGCGGGGGCCTCCGCCAGCAGGCCCAGCACGGCGTGTCTCAGGCTCATGACCACCACATTACCTTCCACTATTGACATGTCAAAGAAGGACCTTCTATCTTCGACATGTCGAAGTTGGAATGTGGGCCGACGCTCGGTCCGGAGGCGAGGGGGGATCATGGGCTATCTGCGGGGCTTCATTCCGTGGCTGGTGTTCGCAGGGGTGGGGTCGTTCGGCTGGCAGTGGGGGGCGCTGGCGGCGCTGGTCATCTCCGTGGCGCTGCTCCTCGCCGACCGTGCAGCCGGGCTCTCCCTCGAGTTCCGGCTGCTGGAGTACGGCACGATCGTGTTCTTCGTGGCCCTGGCGGCCTTGGCCTTTGCTCAACCCCGCAGCGCTCTGCAGCAGTACGGATCCACCCTCTCGATGGGCTGGCTGGCTGTGATCGCCTGGGCGTCGATAGCCGTCCGCCGCCCCTTCACGATGGCCATCGCGCGCCGGATGGCGCCGCCGGAGGTCTGGCACACCCCGCTGTTCCGGCACATCAACGTCGTGCTCACCGCCGCCTGGGCGCTGTCCTTCACCCTGAGCGCGGCCGCGCAGGCGGTCGTCACCGCCGCGCACCTGAGCCTGCTCGTCTCCATCTCGATCCAAGTCGCCGGATTCGTCCTTCCGGCCCGCTTCACCGCCTCGTACCCGGAGCGGGCTCGCGCCCGATTCCTGCGGGACCAGGGCGCTGCGCGGTCCGGCCTTCAGGAGGCATGACGCCATGACCACCGCAAACCCGACCACCGCCACCGAATCCACCGCCCCCGTGCCTCATATGGCCGGCAACTTCGCCCCGGTGAAGGACGAGGTGACCGCCTACGACCTCCCGGTCACGGGCACCATCCCGCCGGAGCTGACCGGCTGGTTCCTGCGCAACGGCCCCAACCCGCGCGATGCCGCCTCCCGGCACTGGTTCTTCGGCGACGGCATGGTGCACGGCCTGCGCCTGGAGGGCGGCCGCGCCGTCTCCTACCGCAACCGCTGGGTCCGTACGGCCAGCTTCACCGACGGCACACCCGCTGTCGACGAGCTCGGCCGCCGCAATCTCACGGCGAGCGCCGCCAATACGCATGTCGTCCGGCACGCCGGACGCACCCTGGCGCTGGTCGAGTCGTCCTTTCCGTACGAGATCGACTGCCGGCCCGGGCATGAGCTGGAGACCATCGGCGCCCATGATTTCGGCGGCCGGCTCACCACCGCGATGACCGCCCACCCCAAGACCTGCCCCACGACGGGCGAGCTGCACTTCTTTGGATACGGCGGCCCGCATCCGCCCTATCTCACCTACCACCGTGCCAATGCGGCAGGGGAGTTGGAGGTCAGCCGGCCCATAGACGTCCCGGCGCCGACGATGATGCACGACTTCCATCTCACCGCCGCCCATGTCGTCTTCATGGACCTCCCGGTCGTTTTCGACCGCAGCCGCCCCGGGATGCCCTACGCCTGGGATCCGGAGTACGGCGCCAGGCTGGGCGTACTGCGCCGCGACGACCCGTACGGCGAGATCCGCTGGCTGTCCATCGACCCCTGCTATGTCTTCCACGCCCTCAACGCCCATGACGACGGGGCGCAGCGCATCGTCCTCCATGTCGCCCGCTATCCCGACTACGGCGCCGACAACCCGTCCCACTTGTGGCGCTGGACCATCGACCTCGCCTCCGGAACGGTGTCCGAGGAGCAGCTCGACGACCAGTTCTGCGAGTTCCCGCGGATAGACGACCGCCTCGCCGGTCAGTCGGCCCGCTTCGGGCACGCCATATCGGCCGAGGTGCCCGGTTCGGGCCCGATACCCGGGGCGCTGCTCCGCTATGACCTGCACTCGGGCGCGGTGGTCCGGCATGACTTCGGTCCCGGCCGCACCCCGAGCGAGGCGGCCTTCGCACCGGCGGACGACCGCCCGGGCGGGCCGGGATGGCTGCTCAGCTATGTCCATGACGCCGCCGACGACACCAGCGATCTGGTGATCCTGGATGCGGAGGACATATCCGCCGCACCGGTCGCGACGGTGCATCTTCCGCAGCGGGTGCCCTACGGGTTCCACGGCAACTGGCTGCCCGATCCGGTGAGTTGAGGGACGAGGCACGCTGAGGCTAGAGAGCCGAGGGCGCGGATCAGCGGCGGGGCGAACGGGAGCGTTCGACGGCGGGTGCGTCCCGTGGGGCCGGGGCCGGGACCGGGGCCGGGGCCGCCAGGGCGTCCATGGTGCGTGCCCGGACCTCGCGGTCGGCGGCGGCGGCGATGAAGGCGGCCATGTTGTCCGGGCCGACCAGGTCGCGTACGGCCTGGGCGGTGTCGGCGGGGAGAAGGACCGGCTCCCGGTCGGTCGCGGGACGGGGGTCTGCGACCGGCCGGGAGGCGGTGCCGGACTGCGCCGCACGGGGGATGCCGGATGCAGGCGCGGTCGCCGCAGCCCGCTCCCCGCTCCTCGCGTCGCGGCTCCCTGCGGGCTCCCCCGGCTGCGCCTCGGCGAGGTGGCGGCGGAGGTAGCGGGTGGCCAGGGTGCGCATGGCGCGGGCGAGTTCGGCGTCGATGGTCTGCTGTGCCAGGGGCCGGAGGCGGCGCACGAGCGCGGCGGCCTCGGCGGCCTCGGTGTCGGTCGGTGGATGGTCCAGATAGGGACGGAAGAGGTGTTCGGTGGTGAAGTCGACGAAGCGGGCCGCGATGTGTTCCACCTGGCCGCGTACCTCGCGCAGATGGCCGGAGATGGCCGGCAGCGGGACGCCGGCGGAGTGGAGCTCGGCGGCGACGGCGAGTTCGCGGGGACTGGGGACGAGGTACTCGTCGTCATGGCCCGGGATACGTTCCAGCACGCCGAGCTCGACGGCCTCGGCCACCGACGCGTCGTCGGAGGTGCCGCCGAAGGCGGTGTCCAGGTCGGCGCGGCTGATACGAGACGCCTTCTCATCGGTCCACGGTCCGTCGATCTCGGCGACCAGACCGAGCACCCCGCCCAGGTCGAGCCCCGCGTTCCAAGCCTCGAGGAGTTCCTTGATGCTGGCCAGGGTGTAGCCGCGGTCGAGGAGGTCGGCGATCTGGCGCAGCCGGGCCAGATGGACGTCGCCGTAGACATTGGCCCGGCCGCGGCGTTCGGGGCGGGGGAGCAGTCCGCGGTCCTGGTAGGCCCGGATCGTACGGACCGTGGCGCCGCTGAGGTGCGCCAGCTCCTCGATGCGGTATTCGGCCGTGCGGGCCCCGGCCGTCGGCGGTTGCTCGGTCACTGCGGTACTCCTCACAAGATGGCCGCCCGCCCCGTCCTGTGGCGGCCGTCCGGTTTCCATGAACGGCCGCCCGACGGCCGCGCGTCACGAAAGGGCCGCGCGGCCCACCGCACCCGCCGCGGCCCGGGCGGCCGGGGAGGACGCCAGGTAGGCGACGGCCGTGCGCAGCGACCCCTCCTGCGAGGGATGGTACGACCGCCGCAGATAGCGAGGTACCGCCGAGCCCAGCTCACGCCAGGAGGGCAGCAGTCCCCTGCGTACGGCGCGGTTGTGCTCGCGCAGCGAGTAGCGGGAGGGGAGGGCGAGCTGAGGATCGTGCCGCAGGAGGTAGGCCGCGCCGCAGACCCAGAGGTAGAGGAGGACGGGTGCCGTGACCGACATCCCGAGGATACGGCGGAGGTAGCGGGCGGGTTCCTCGCCGCCGGTGTGCTGGTACATGTCGAAGGCGACGGCGCGGTGCTCGACCTCTTCGGCACCGTGCCAGCGCAGCAGATCGAGCATGACCGGATCGGGAGCGGCGCGGTCGAGGCCGTCGGCGGCCAGCACCCAGTTGCCGAGCACGGCGGTGAACTGCTCGATGGCGGCTATCAGGGAAAGGCGGAAGCGCAGCCACTCCTGTTGGGGGAGAGGTAGGCCGAGGGGAGGTTTCGCACCCAGGAGGTAGGCGAAGAGGAAGTCGATGTGACGGGTGTAGCGCCCGGTGTCGAGGCCCTGGTGGGCCAAGTGGTCGAGAACGTAGGCGTGCTGGACGCTGTGGGTGGCCTCCTGGCCCATGAAGCCCTTGACGTCCCGGAGGAGTTCCTCGTCCCGGACCAGCGGCAGGGCCTCCTTGAAGACCGTGACGAACCACCGCTCGCCCGCCGGCAGCAGCAGATGCAGCACATTGATGACATGCGTGGCGGTGGGTTCGTCCGGTATCCAGTGCAGCGGTGTGGTGCGCCAGTCGAATGCGACCCGGCGCGGCGCTATCGGGTGGCAGTCCCGCGGATGCGGGGTGTCAGGGGTGCGGGGTGCAGGTGACGTGCTCATGCGCGGCTCCTGATGTGCGCAGAACTCTCCTTGAAGGAACTGAAGAACTGAAGGAACTGAAGAGCAAAAGGAACAAACGGCGACGACGGGATGGCAACGGAGGTGACGCACAGTGCGGTTGGCGCGAGTGCGGTTACAGCGGCGGTTCGATGCGGGCGAGGGCACGCAGGGCGCGCGGGGTGAAGCGGGACATCAGATGGGCGCCGCGTGCCTCCGGGGTGACGGGCACCACCGCCTGGTTGCGCACCACCGCGCGCAGTACGGCATCGGCGACCTTCTCCGGCGGGTAGTTGCGCATCCCGTACAGCCGGGCGGCCTTGGCCTGGCGACGCTTCTCCTCGTCGGCCGAGACGCCGGCGAAACGCGAGGTGGTGGTGATGCCGGTGTTGACCAGTCCAGGGCAGATGGCCGAGACGCCGATGCCCTGGCCCGCCAGCTCGGCGCGCAGACACTCGCTGAGCATCAAGACGGCCGCCTTGGAGGTGCTGTAGGCGGCAAGGATCTTGGACGGCTGATACGCGGCGGCCGAGGCGGTGTTGACGATATGGCCGCCCTGTCCGCGCTCCGCCATCCGCTTGCCGAAGATCCGGCAGCCGTGGATGACCCCCCACAGGTTGACGTCGAGGACCTTCTGCCAGTCCTCGGTGGTGGTGTCGAGGAAGGAGCCGGACAGGCCGATGCCGGCGTTGTTCACCAGGACGTCGACGGTGCCGTAGGCGGCGTCCACCGTGTCGGCGAGCTTCTCCATGGCCGCCTCGTCCGAGACGTCCACGGTCTCGCCCCACGCGTGCGGCGCGCCGATCAGCCGCGCCATATCGGCGGTCCGCGCCGCGCCCTCCGCGTCCCGGTCGACGGCGATGATCCGCGCACCGGCCTCGGCGAAGGCGAACGCGGTGGCCCGCCCGATCCCGCTGGCCGCGCCGGTCACCAGCACCAGCTGTCCGCCGAACCGGTCGGCGTACGGGCCGGTGGCCACCACCTTCTTGGCCGGATCGCCCTCCTCCTGAGCGGTGATGAACTCGGTGATCCAGGAGGTCAGCTGGTCGGGCCGGGTGCGCGGCACCCAGTGCTTGGCCGGGAGGGTACGGCGTACCAGCTGCGGTGCCCACCGCTCCAGGTCGTCATAGAGCCGCTGCGAGAGAAACGCATCGCCGGTCGGAGTGATCAGCTGGACCGGGCAGTGGGCGTAGGCATCGGCGCGCGGGCGGCGCAGTCGCGGGATGACGTTGTCGCGGTAGAGCCAGGCGCCATGGGCAGCGTCCGTGGGCAGCGACGACGTCGGATAACCGCCACCGGGCACCTTCTCCACTCGCTCCAGAATCCTGGGCCAGCGCTTGCCGAGCGGGCCTTTCCATGCCAGCTCGGGCAGTTTGGGGGTGTGCAGCATGTAGACGTACCAGGACTTGGCGCCCTGGTTGAGGAGCTGGGCGGCGCGCCGGGGGGTGGGCCGCGCCATCCGCTTCTTGATCCAGTGGCCGAAGTGGTCCAGCGACGGGCCCGACATCGAGGTGAAGGACGCGATCCGGCCCTCCGTGCGGCGGACCGTGGCGAATTCCCATGCCTGGACGGAGCCCCAGTCATGGCCCACCAGATGGACCGGCCGGCCGGGGCTGACGGCGTCCGCGACGGCCAGGAAGTCATCGGTCAGCTTCTCCAGGGTGAACCCGCCGCGCAGTGGCTTCGGGGCCGTGGAGCGGCCGCAGCCGCGGACGTCGTACAGCACCACATGGAAGCTCTCGGCCAGCCGCTGGGCGACCTCGGACCACACTTCCTTGCTGTCCGGATAGCCGTGCACCAGCATCACCGTGGGCCGCGCGGCATCCCCCAGTTCGGCGACACACAGCTCCACGCCGCCGGTGCGCACCCGGCGCTCCCGCGCCCCCCGGAGCCCCTGCTCCTGACCCTGGTGCGGCCCCTGTCCCGGGCCCTTTCCCGTCTTCACGCGGCCTTCTCCTCCTGCCAGCGCCGCACATGCGGCAGATCGTCGTCCAGCCAAAAGGCGCTTTCCTGGGGGTCCTTGGAGTCGGTGACGACCAGGATTTCCTCGAACTTGGCGCCCGTGCCCCGGAATCCGAGATGGGGTTCGACCGCCCACAGCCCCGGCTGCGGCGGGTGGTCGGAGAAGGAATACGGGCTCCACAGCGGTGACCAGCCCTCCCGGTGGCCGTGCAGCGCGTCGGAGGCCAGGCCCTTGAGGGACTGGGTGCCGAATCCGAAGAGGGTGGGGGACCAGCGGCGCTGCCGGACGCGGTCGATCTTGTGGGCGATGACGCCGAAGGGGTAGGCCCGGTGGCGGTTGGTGTGCCCTTGGCGCACCATCAGCCGCTCCACGTCCTCGTAGATCTCGCGCAGCGGGCGCCGCTCGCGCACCTCGCGCAGGATCAGCTCGCGGTGCGCTTCGAGGTCGGCGAGCAGCCGGTCGTGGACGGGGTTGAGGCCGAGGCAGCCGGAGTAGCCGATATCGGCGGTGAAGCCGTTGTACACGGGGGCCATGTCGAGGATGAAGGCCATCCCCGGTTCCAGCTCGCGGTTGGTCGGGAAGAACTGGAGCGGGATGCGGAAGTTGACGAAGGCGGTGCGGTCGCCGAACCACGCGAACGGCAAATGGAACCAGTCCCGTACGCCGCGCTCGCGCAGCCACTCGCGCTGCATCCGTGCCGCCGCGCGCTCGGTGATCCCGGGCTTGAGCTGCGCGGCGACCGCCTCCGCGCAGTCGTACGCCAGCCGCTGGACCTCTCTGAACCCGCTCAGTTCGGCGGTGCGTGCTGTGGTTCCTGCTGAGGTCGCTGAGGCCATCGCCAACCGTCCGTCCGTAAGCGGTTCATCGCGGTACGCGCCCGTAACTTGCCACTGATGAATGTGACAATGCCTGGCGGCTGCGTCAAGAGGTGTGCAGCACGGGTGTGCGCAGGGGCGTGGGCACGAGGTGCGTCAGGGGCTGGTCAGGGGGCGGGACGGGCGGGCCCGGACGCGGCCGGTCGGCCCGTGGTGTGACGCGACCCTGAGGCCGGGTCCCCTCCAGGCATGACGACCCCTAAGGGTTCCTCGTACCGGAGAGGTACGTGAGGGGAGGGCAGAGACCACCGTCTGGGTTGACGACCGGCGGGCGGCCCGCCTCTACCGTCGAAGGCGTGACTGTGATCGTGACCGAAAGCCTGAGCAAGCGGTTCCCCCGGGTGACCGCTTTGGACCGGCTCTCCGTTGACATCGGCCCCGGCGTGACGGGCCTGGTGGGTGCCAACGGGGCCGGAAAATCCACCCTGATCAAGATCCTTCTCGGCCTGGCCCCGGCCACCGAGGGGACCGCGCACGTCCTCGGCCTGGACGTGACCAAGGACGGTGCGGCCATCCGCGAGCGGGTCGGCTATATGCCCGAGCACGACTGCCTGCCGCCGGACGTCTCGGCCACCGAGTTCGTGGTGCATATGGCCCGGATGTCCGGCCTGCCGCCGACGGCCGCCCGCGAGCGGACCGCGGACACCCTGCGTCATGTCGGCCTCTACGAGGAGCGTTACCGCCCCATGGGCGGCTACTCGACCGGTATGAAGCAGCGGGTGAAGCTGGCTCAGGCGCTGGTGCACGACCCTCAGCTGGTGTTCCTCGACGAGCCGACCAACGGTCTGGACCCGGTCGGCCGGGATGAGATGCTCGGCCTGATCCGCCGCGTCCACACCGACTTCGGGATCTCCGTCCTGGTGACCTCCCACCTGCTCGGTGAGCTGGAGCGCACCTGTGACCATGTCGTCGTCATCGACGGCGGCAAGCTGCTGCGGTCCTCGTCCACGGAGGAGTTCACCCAGGCCACGGCTTCGCTGGCGGTCGAGGTCACGGACACCGACCGCTGCCCGGACGGCACCGCGGCGCTGCGCGCGGCACTGGTCGCGGCCGGAGCCGTGGTCAGCGACGCCGCCGGGACCGAGGGCCTGGCCTCCTCGGGCCATGTGCTCTACGTCGAGGCGTCCGGCGAGGAGACCCACGATCTCGTACGGGACACGGTTGCCGAGCTGGGCCTGGGGCTGATCCGGATGGAACAGCGCCGGCACCGGATAGCGGAGGTCTTCCGCGACGCGGACGCGGACGCAGACGCGGAGGCGAACGGGGAGGCACACAGAGCCGCGGGCGCGGCCATGGCTGCCGCCGCACCGCCCGTCACCTCCGCCGTCGTCAGGCCCTCCGCCGCCGGTGCCCCCGGCGCCCCGTATGCCCCGTACGCCCCTCAGGAAGGAGGCGCCTCCGATGCCGACTGACTCCTCGCCCCCCGCGCCCGCGGCCCCCGCACCGCAGGCCGCCTTCTCCGCCACCGCCGGCGGGGCCTTGATCCACAACATCGGCTACCGCCATTACGACGGTCCCCGCCTGGGCCGTTCCTACGCCCGCCGGTCGCTCTTCTCACAGAGCCTGCGCGGCGCCTACGGACTCGGCCGCTCGGCCAGGACCAAGGTGCTGCCGATGCTGCTCTTCGCGGTGATGTGCCTGCCCGCGGCGATCATGGTCGCGGTGGCGGTGTTCACCAAGGCGAGCAGCCTGCCGGTCTCCTACACCCACTACGCCATCTATCTCCAGGCCGTCATCGGTCTCTATCTGGCCGCCCAGGCCCCGCAGTCCGTGTCCCGCGATCTGCGTTTCAAGACCGTCCCGCTGTATTTCTCCCGCCCCATCGAGCGCGGCGACTATGTGACGGCGAAATTCGCGGCCATGGCGAGCGCCCTGTTCATCCTGACCGCGGCGCCCCTTCTGGTCCTTTACACCGGTGCGCTGCTGGCCAAGCTGGACTTCCTCGACCAGACCAAGGGGCTGGGGCAGGGCCTGGTGTCCGTCGCGCTGCTCTCCCTCCTCTTCGCCGGAATCGGCCTGGTCGTCTCGGCGCTCACGCCCCGCCGCGGCTTCGGCGTCGCCGCCGTGATCGCCGTACTGACCATTCCCTACGGGGCCGTCAGCGCCGTCCAGGGCATCGCCGCCATCCAGGGCAGCGAGACCGCCGTCGGCTGGCTGGGGCTCTTCTCCCCCATCACCCTCATCGACGGAGTGCAGGCGACGTTCCTCGGCGGGACGAGCTCGTTCCCCGACCACCTGGCGCCGTCGACCGCCGCCGGAGCCGTCTATCTCCTCGTCACGCTGACAGCCATCGCGGGCTCCTACGCCCTGCTGACGCTCCGCTACCGGAAGGCCGGCCTGTGACTGCCCGCCCGTCGCCCGACCACCACCCCTCAAGGAATGGGCTGCGCCCATGAGCACTGTCACCATCGACCACGTCTCCCGCTGGTTCGGAAACGTCGTTGCCGTCAACGACATTTCGATGACCATCGCGCCCGGAGTGACCGGCCTGCTCGGCCCCAACGGCGCCGGGAAGTCCACCCTCATCAACATGATGGGCGGCTTCCTCGCCCCCTCCAACGGCACCGTCACCCTCGACGGCAGCACGATCTGGCGCAACGCCGACAGCTACCGCCACATCGGCATCGTCCCCGAGCGCGAGGCGATGTACGACTTCCTCACCGGACGCGAATTCGTCCTGGCCAACGCCGAGTTGCACGGGCTGGGCCGGGCCGAGGCGGCCCGGGCCCTGGCCACGGTGCAGATGGAGTACGCCCAGGACCGCAAGATATCGACGTACAGCAAGGGCATGCGGCAGCGGGTGAAAATGGCGTCCGCGCTGGTCCACGACCCCTCCGTACTGCTGCTGGACGAGCCGTTCAACGGCATGGACCCCCGGCAGCGCATGCAGCTGATGGAGCTGCTGCGGCGGATGGGTGACGAGGGGCGCACGGTTCTGTTCTCCTCGCACATCCTCGAAGAGGTCGAGCAACTCGCCTCGCATATCGAGGTGGTGGTGGCCGGACGGCATGCCGCATCCGGTGACTTCCGCAAGATCCGCCGGCTGATGACCGACCGCCCGCACCGCTATCTCGTCCGGTCCGACAACGACCGCGCGCTGGCCGGTGCGCTGATCGCCGATCCGTCCACGTCCGGCATCGAAGTGGACCTCGCCGAGGGCGCGTTGCGCATCCAGGCCGTCGACTTCGGCCGGTTCACCGCACTCCTGCCGCGGGTCGCCCGCGAGCACGGCATCCGGCTGCTGACGGTCTCGCCGTCCGACGAATCGCTGGAATCCGTCTTCTCCTACCTCGTAGCGGCCTGAGGCCGGAAAGGAGCACCGTCGCCATGTCCACGACCACTCCGGCGGCCCCGCCCGCGCCCGCCGGCGCGCCCCGGGCCGCACTGTTCCACCCCACCGTCGCGCGGCTCACCTACCGCGCCCTGCTGGGCCGGCGCCGTGCGTTGATTCTCTTCGCGCTGCCCGCACTCCTGGTGATCATCGCCGTCGCCATCCGCGCGCTGGCCGGTGCCGACGACACCACCGCGAGCGGGGTCCTGGGCGGTTTCGCACTGGGCACGATGGTGCCGCTGATCGGCGTGATCGCCGGTACGGGCGCGATCGGCCCCGAGATCGACGACGGCTCGGTGGTCTATCTCCTGTCCAAGCCGGTGCGGCGGTCGACGATCATCTTCACCAAACTCCTGGTCGCGACCGGCGTCACGGTCACCTTCTCCGCCGTGCCCGTCCTGCTCGCCGGCTTCGTGCTGAACGGCAACAGCCAGCAGATAGCCGTCGCCTACGCGGTGGCGGCGGCCGTGGCCTCGGTCGCCTACAGCGCGTTCTTCCTCCTGCTCGGCACGATCACCCGCCATGCGGTGGTCTTCGGGCTGGTCTACGCCCTGGTCTGGGAGGCGTTCTTCGGGACGCTGGTCCCCGGCGCCCGGACCCTCAGCGTCCAGCAGTGGGCGCTGGCGGTCGGCCAGAAGGTCGGCGCGGAGGGCGCGCTCACCTCCGATGTCCAACTCCCGCTCGCCCTCTGCCTGCTGGCGGTCGTGACGGTCGGGTCCACCTGGTACGCCGGGCGCCGGCTGAAGTCGCTGACGCTGGCCGGAGAGGAGTGAGGGAAGAGGGGTGACCGGAGAGGGGCGATGGGAGCGGAGTGATATGAGGCCGCGTGCTCAGCCGCCCTGAGCCTGGCCGGTGCCACCGCCGTTCTTCTGGTGCGCATTGAAGTCCCGGACGTTGCGCTGATGCTCGCGATAGTCCGCGGTGAAGCGGGTGTCGCCCGGTGTGACGGTGACGAAGTACAGCCAGTCGCCCTCGGGCGGCGCGCCCGCCGCCTTCAGCGCATCCGCCCCGGGATTGTCGATCGGGGTGGGCGGCAGGCCCGGGTGCCGGTAGGTGTTGTACGGGCTGGTAGTCCTGGTGTCGGCGTGGCTGGTGTGGAGGGTGCTGCGGCCGAGTGCGTAGTTGATGGTCGAGTCCATCTGGAGCGGCATGTTCCTGGCGAGCCGGTTGTCGATGACCCGGGCGACCTTGCCCATGTCGGCCGGCCGGTCCGCCTCGGCCTGCACGATGCTGGCGATCACCACCGTCCGGTAGGCGGCGATGCGGTCGTCGGCCAGATGCTGGCGGGCGGTGTCGACCATGTAGGCGAGCAGCGACGCCGGGGTGGTGTCCTCGCGGATCGGATAGGTGGCCGGGAAGAGGTAGCCCTCCGGATTGCCCTTCGCCTCGGCCGGCAGGTGCAGATGCGCGGTCCTGGCGGCCTTCGCGCTGGTGCCCTCGGGGAGATGCAGCGCCTTGTCCGCGGCGGCGTAGACCTGTGCCGCGCGCCGGCCCTCCGGCACGGTCAGCTGCGCCTCGGGCTGCGGTCCGCGCAGCAGCCGCGGCACGAACAGCACGGCAAGGACGACCAGCACGCACAACACGGCAACAAGAAGCAGCCGGCCCCCGCGGGGCAGCCGCGGCCCGGACCGGCGAACGGTGCGTCGAACAGCGCTCATGGGGGCACCGTAGGCCAGCGGGCCGCGTCACGGGGGCCGCCCCCCTGTCGTGCCGCCGATGAGGGGAGCGGATGATGCCGTGATGCCCGGTATCCACCGGGCCGCGCCGTGCGCCGACCCGGCGGGGCGCCGTCCGGGGCCGCGGCCCCGGACGCGTGCCGTCCAGGGCCGCTGCGACGGGCCCGTCGCGCCGTCCGCTCTGTTGGAGCCCCCTCCGTTAGAGCCCCACATCCCGCCCCTGGATGTCCGCCAGGGACTCCCGGCGCACCAGGAGCCGGGCGTGGCCGCCGGTGACCGCGACGACCGGAGGGCGGCCGACCAGGTTGTAGCCCGAGGCCATGGAGAGGTGGTAAGCGCCCGCCACGGGTACGGCCAGGAGGTCGCCGGGGCGGAGGTCGCTCGGGAGGGGGACGTCGGAGGCGAGGATGTCGCCGGCCTCGCAGTGGCGGCCGACGACCGTGACCGCCGCCGGTGCGGCGAGCGAGCGGCGGCCGACCAGCCGGGGCGCGTAGCGCACCCCGTAGAGCGCGGGCCGCGGGTTGTCGCTCATACCGCCGTCCACCGCCACGAAGGTGTGCCCGCCGGTCTGCTTGACGGCCAGCACCCGGTAGAGGGCGATTCCGGAGGGTCCCGCGATGGCGCGGCCCGGTTCGATGGCCAGGCGGGGGACCGGCAGTCCGGCCGCCGCACAACTGCCGGCCAGCTCGGCGCGGATCTTGACGCCGAGGCCGACGGGGTCGAGGGCGGGTTCCCCGGGGCGGTAGGCGATGCCGTGGCCGCCGCCGAGGTCCAGTTCGGGCAGCGCGAGGCCGTGCTGGTCGTGGATGCGGGCCAGCAGCCCGACCAGTCGCCGCACCGCCGACAGATACGGCTTGACGGTGGTGATCTGCGACCCCAAGTGACAGTGCAGACCCACCAGTTGGAGGCGCGGCTGGCCCAGTACGCGGGTGATGGCGTGCTGGGCGGAACCGTCCGCCAGCGACAGCCCGAACTTCTGCCCTTCGGTTCCGGTACGGATCTTGGCGTGGCCGCCCGCGGCGATCCCCGGTACGACCCGGATCAGCACCTTCTGCCGGTTGCCGACGGGGACCGCGGCGGCCAGCCGGGCTATCTCCGAGGTGCTGTCGATGACGATCCGCCCGACGCCGAGCCGCAGCGCACTGCGCAGGTCCTCCGGGCTCTTGGCGTTGCCGTGCAGCACGATCCGCTCGGGCGGGAAGCCGGTGGTGACGGCCAGTTCGAGCTCGCCGGCCGAGCAGACGTCCAGGCCCAGGCCCTCCTCCTGGACCCAGTGCGCCATGGCGCGGCACAGGAACGCCTTGGCCGCGTAGTAGATGTCGGTGTCGGGGAAGGCCCGCAGATAGGCGCGGCAGCGGTGGCGGACCTCATCCTCGTCCAGGACGTAGGCGGGGGTGCCGAAGCGGTCGGCGAGCTCGGTGAGGGGGACGCCGCCGACGGCGAGATCGTCGTCCGGCAGGGGGGTGGTGGACCCGGGCCAGAGGGCCGGCGGGGAATGTGGGGGCGCGGCGGGACCGGGGACGGCGGGCTGCGGGAGAGCGGTCCGGGTCCGGCCGAGGGTGTGACTCATGATCGGCTGCCCCTCAGACGGCTTGCAGGGGCGGGATCTCCGGGGTGAACCGGGGATCGACGGCCAGGCCGGTCGCGCCGACCGGTTCGGCCAGGGCGCGCAGGGCGGGTTCGGCGAGCCGCACCCAGGGCTGGCCGCTGCCGAGGGCCGCCGCCAGCCGTTGGGGCGAGGTGAAGGCGACGGCGATACGGCCGCCGCGCGGGGTGCGGAACAGGCGGGCGGTGCAGCCCGCGGGGCCCGACCGGACGGGGACGAACAAAGGCCCGGCCGGGAGACGATCGGAGGGTTCGGGGTCTTCCGCGTACAGCGGGTGGGGGTGGGACACGGCGTCGCTCCTCGACAGCACATCGGCGGCCCCGGTCCGGAAGGTGACGCGGCCGCCGGGGCTCGGCTCTGCCGACGCTATTCCCGCTCGACGCGGCGTCCCGCGCCCGCTGACGCATCATTGACGAACTGTGGACGGGACTTGACGCGATGCTGCCGTCGGGCGGCCGGTCACGGGAGGTCCGTGGGGCCGTTCGCCCGTACGTGTGTCGTGGGGGATGGCGCTTGACGGTGGCGAGGGCGGCCACGAAGGCGGCTACGAGCGCGGCCGCCCGCGGCGACCGGACCCGTACTCCCCGTCCCCCGAACCACCATCAGCACCATCAGCCCCGCCGCCACCGCCACCAGCCCGGAGGTCAGGGTGAGGCGCGTCAGGCCCGTCGCATAGGCGGCGCGGACGGCCGGTAGCGGGGCGCCCGGGGTGAGGCCGTGCAGGGCGTGGGTGAAGAGGGTGCCGAGGGCCGCGATGCCGAGGGCGAAGCCCAGTTGGCGGAAGGTGTTCACCGCGCCGCTGGCCATGCCCGCGCGCTGCGGCGGCGCCGCACCCAGGGCCGCCGGGGCCAGCACCGGCATGGCCGCGCCGACGCCGACTCCGCTCACCGCGAGCCCCGGGATCATCGTGGCCCAGCCCGCGTCCGCGCCGAGCAGCGCGCTGTCCAGCAGCGCACCCGCGCCGATCAGCAACAGGCCGATGCCCAGCGGGAGTTGCGGGGCGAGCCGCTGGAGCGCCCGGCCGCCGAGCACGCCGACCAGCAGCGACATCAGGGCCATCGGCAGCGCCGCCAGCCCCGCCTGCACCGGGGTCAGGCCCAGCACGTTCTGCACCCACAGCCCCACGAACGTCAGATAGGGGAAGGCCGCCGCCTGGAGCAGTAGGGCCGCCGCCATCAGGGCCGCGAACGAGGGGCGGCGCAGCAGCCGCAGGTCCAGCAGGGGCTGTGGCATCCGCCGCTCGACGAGGACGAAGACGACCAGCGCGACCGCCGCGACCGCGAGCCAGGTCAGGGTGCCGTTCTCCGCCCAGCCGCGTTCGCCGCCGCGCATCAGCCCGTACGTCAGCGCGCTCGCGGACAGCGTGAAGGCCAGGGCACCCGGCACATCGATACGGGTCCCCCGGTCGCCGTGGGACTCGCGGAGATGGCGGACCGTCAGGTATCCGGCGACGGCGGTCAGCGGCAGGTTGACCAGGAAGATCGCCCGCCAGTTCAGATGCTCGGTGAGCAGTCCGCCCAGGACCGGGCCGATCGCGGTGGCGGCGCCGCTGGTGCCGCCCCAGATGCCGAAGGCGATGCCGCGGTCGCGGCCCCGGTAGGCGGCCATCAGCAGCGGGGTGTTGGTGGCCAACATCGCCGCCGCGCCGACGCCCTGGGCGGCACGGGCCGCGATCAGGGTCCCGGCGCCCGGGGCCAGCCCGCAGGCCAGCGAGGCGAGCGCGAAAAGGGCCAGCCCCGCCAGGTACAGCCGGCGCCGCCCGAAACGGTCCGCGGCCGAGCCCGCAGCCATCAGCAGCGCGGCCATCGCCAGCGCATAGCCGTCCATCACCCACTGGAGGGCGGAGAACGAGGCGCCCAGGCCGTCGGCCATCCGGGGCAGCGCGCTGACCACGATCGTCACATCGACCAGCAGCAGGACATTGCCGAGGGAGACGGCGGCCAGCGGCCACCACTTCTTGTGCACAGTCACGTCCCGTTTCCTTCTTCCTCAGTACGGCGGCAGGGACCGGCCCACCGTCCGCCGCCCAATCGGCGGACTCCCAGCCACCGTTCTCAGGGCGGCGCAATCCGACGCGCGCTAGCCTCGAACGGTGAAAACCGACACGAAGGCCGTCGGCCCCGCCACCGGGTTCGACGCCCTCGACCGGCAGTTGCTGCACGCCCTCCAGCTGGACGGCCGGGCGCCCTTCAGCCGCATCGCCGCCGCGCTCGGCGTCTCGGACCAGACCGTTGCCCGCCGCTACACCCGCCACCGCGGCAGCGGGGCGGTGCGCGTCGTGGGGCTGGCCGGTACACAGGAGCTGGGCGAGGTCGACTGGCTGGTGCGGGTGCAGTGCACGCCGGATGCCGCGGTGCCCGTCGCCGAGGCGATCGCCCGCCGCGCGGACACCAGCTGGGTGGGCCTGATGTCCGGCGGTACGGAGATCGGCGCGCTCTGCCGCGGGGCGAGCGGCGAGCACTCCGATCAGCTGCTGCTGGAGAAGCTGCCGCGGACGCCCAGCGTCGTCGGGGTCACCGCGCACTGTCTGCTGCACCAGTTCTACGGCGGCCCGCAGGGCCTGGTCAGCAAGTCGGGGGTGCTGAGCGACGAGCAGATCGCCCTGCTGAGCCCGCCGCCGCCGGATCCGGTGTCCGCACCGGTCGCGCTGGGCGACGCCGACCGCCGGCTGTTCGAGGCGCTGGGCCGCGACGCCCGTACCCCGCTGGCCGAACTGGCCGCCGTCACCGGCTGGTCGCCCACCACCGTCCGCCGTCGGCTGGCCGAGCTGCGCGGGCACGGCGTCCTGTACTACGACGTGGACTACGACCCGAGGCTCGTCGGGTACGGCGTGATGGTCGCCCTGTGGCTGTCGGTCGAACCCGCCGCGCTGGCCGCCACCGGGGCGGCGCTGGCGGCCCATCCGGAGGTCGCCTTCGCGGGCGCCACCACCGGGCCGAACAACGTCTTCGCGTCCGTGGTGGCCGAGGACGTCGCGGCGCTCTACACCTATCTGACGACGCGGGTCGCGGCGCTGCCCGGCGTACGGACGATGGAGAGCGCGCCGCGGATCCGGCACATCAAGGGCGCCGGACCGTTCCTGCCCACCCGACCGGCTCCCGGATCCGCCACCCGACCGGCGCCCCGCCCCGCCGTCCGTCCCGTCGTCCCCGGGCGCCGCAGATGAAACCCGTACTCCCCGGCCGGTGCCTGCAACGGCCCGCCGACGCCGTGCGCCGCTCGGTGGCCTGGGTGCGGGCCTGGGTACGCAGCGCCCCCGGCACCCACATCTGGCTGCTGATCATCGGCATCACCAGCCTGGTCGTCGCCTCGGCCTCCGAGGGGCTGGGCGAGTTCCTCCTGCACCGCACCAGCAGCAATATCCACGAGCTGAACGAGCATCCGGTGCCGGCGCTGCTCATGAGCGGTTTCTGGATCGAGCGCCCGGGGTCGTACCTGCTCTATGTGGTGATGTTCGAGCTGCTGCACGCCAATGTGGAGCGCTGGCTGGGCACCTGGCGCTGGCTGCTGATCGTCGGCGTCGCGCACTGCGCCGCCACGCTCGCCAGCCAGGAACTCGTCCTGCTGGCCATCGAGGGCCACCGGCTGCCCCGGTCGATGACCCATGTCGTGGACATCGGGGTCTCCTACGGGCTGGCGGCCGCCGCCGGGGTGCTGACCTACCGGCTGCGCTCGCCCTGGTGCTACGGCTGGCTCCTCGGCGTGCTGCTCTTCTTCGGCGTCCCGCTGCTGACCGGGGCGACCTTCACCGACTTCGGGCATGCCATCTCCCTGGTCCTGGGGCTGGTGGCATGGCCGCTGACGCCGGCGGGACGGGCGGCGCCGGACGAGGAGGAGGACGAGGACGACGACGCGGACGGGGCGGACCAGGACGGGGCGCGCGCCGCCCCGGACCCGCGCGCCGCCCTGGACCCCGACAGCCGCCGTCAGGACGGGTAGAGCCGCTCCAGCACGACCGCGATTCCGTCCTCCTCGTTGGAGGCGGTGACCTCGTCCGCGACGGCCTTCAGCTCGTCATGGGCGTTGGCCATCGCCACCCCGTGGGCGGACCAGCCGAACATCGCTATGTCGTTGGGCATATCGCCGAAGGCGATCGTGCCGGCGGCCTTGACGCCGAGACGGCGGGCGGCCAGCGACAGACCGGTGGCCTTGGTCAGGCCCAGCGGCAGCAGTTCGACGATGCCGGGCCCGGCGACCACGACGCCCACCAGATCCCCGGCGACCTCGCGGGCCGTCCGGGCCAGCGAGTCGTCGTCCAGGCTCGGGTGCTGGAGGTAGAGCTTGTTGAGCGGGGCGGTCCACAGCTCGGCCGGATCGTCGATCAGGCTGCTCGGCAGCGGGCCGTCCTGGACGCGGTAGCCGGGGCCGACCAGCACCTCGCCCTCCAGGCCGTCGCGGCTCGCCGCCAGATACAGCGGACCGGTCTCCGCCTCGATCTTGGCCAGCGCTAGGCCCGCCAGCTGCCGGTCGAGCGTGACGGAGGTCAGCAGCCGGTGCTCGCCGGCGTGGTAGAGCTGCGCGCCCTGGCCGCACACCGCCAGGCCCCGGTAGTCCAGGGCGTCGAGGATGTGCCGGGTCCAGGGCACCGAGCGGCCGGTGACGACGATATGCGCCGCGCCCGCCGCGGTGGCCGCGGCGAGCGCCGCACGGGTGCGCTCGGAGACGGTCTCGTCGTGGCGCAGCAGCGTCCCGTCGAGGTCCGTGGCGATGAGCTGGTAGGGCGTGGGCGGTGCGCTCACCGGGCGACGGGCTCGAGGCGCTCGCGGCCGCCCAGGTAGGGGCGCAGGATCTCGGGGACGCGCACCGAGCCGTCCGCCTGCTGGTGGTTCTCGAAGAGCGCGACGATGGTGCGCGGTACGGCGCACAGCGTGCCGTTCAGCGTCGCCAGCGGGCGGACCTTGGACTTGCCGTCCTCGGTGTCGCGCAGCCGGATCGACAGCCGCCGCGCCTGGAACTCGTCGCAGTTGGAGGCCGAGGTCAGCTCGCGGTACTTGCCCTGGGTGGGGATCCACGCCTCGCAGTCGAACTTGCGGGAGGCCGAGGCGCCGAGGTCACCGGTGGCGACGTCGATCACCTGGAACGGCAGCTCCAGGGCGTTCAGCCACTGCTTTTCCCAGTCCAGCAGGCGCTGGTGCTCGGCCTGGGCGTCCTCCGGGGCGACGTAGGAGAACATCTCCACCTTGTCGAACTGGTGGACCCGGAAGATGCCGCGGGTGTCCTTGCCGTATGTGCCGGCCTCGCGGCGGAAGCACGGGGAGAAGCCGGCGTAGCGCAGCGGGAGGCGGTCTCCGTCGAGGATCTCGTCCATGTGGTAGCCGGCGAGCGGGACCTCGGAGGTGCCGACCAGGTAGTAGTCGTCCTTCTCCAGGTGGTAGACGTTCTCGGCGGCCTGGCCGAGGAAGCCGGTGCCCTCCATGGCGTCCGGACGCACCAGCGCCGGGGTCAGCATGGGGATGAAACCGGCCTCGGTGGCCTGTGCGATGGCGGCGTTGACGAGGGCGAGCTCCAGCAGCGCGCCGATGCCCGTCAGGTAGTAGAAGCGCGAGCCGGAGACCTTCGCCGCGCGTTCGACGTCGATGGCGCCGAGCGCCTGGCCGATCTCCAGGTGGTCCTTGGGCTCGAAGCCCTCGGCGGCGAAGTCGCGGATGGTGCCGTGCGTCTCGAGGACCGTGAAGTCCTCCTCGCCGCCGACGGGCACGTCCGGGTGGACCAGGTTGCCGAGCTTGCGCAGCAGCTGCTGGGTCTCTTCCTTGGCCTCGTCCTGCGCGGCGTCGGCGGCCTTGACGGCGGCGGCCAGCTCGCCGGCCTTCTTCAGCAGGACGGCCTTCTCGTCCCCGGCGGCCTTGGGGATGAGCTTGCCGAGCGCCTTCTGCTCGGCGCGCAGCTCGTCGAAGCGGACGCCGGACGACCTGCGCCGCTCGTCGGCGGAGAGAAGCGCGTCGACGAGGGCGACGTCCTCTCCACGGGCGCGCTGGGAGGCGCGCACACGGTCGGGGTCCTCACGGAGCAGGCGAAGGTCAATCACCCCACCAGGCTACCGGGGCCGCGCCCGACGGTTCGACGTGATATCGCTTCGCGTTGCAAATTGTCCGGTTTGTTACTGTTTATTTCTATTTGTGAAGACAGGGCGGAATGTGCGCTGTAAGGCGTTCCGTAATTCCCTCGCATTGACTTTGTCCACAGGGGAGCGGGGTTCGGCGGCCTTTATCCACAGGCTGTGCGTGAGATCTGTGGAAGTCGGAGGTGATCATTCCGATCTCGGAGTGTGTCGCTATGGATTCTCCGCCCAAACCCCGTTCTCGCGCTCTTTCGTGTGGGATTGCCTCGCCCTAAAGGATTGTTCGCGGGAATTGTGCTGACGAGGCCGGAGTTGAGGCGCTGTGCAGCGATGTGGAGCGCCATGGAAGGGGGTGGGATCGGTAGGGGAATTTGTCGACTCTGTCCGAATCACGCGGCCGTTCATGTCGACTTACCCACAGGTCGAGAGCCGGCCCTGTGGATAACTTTGTGGACAGTGGAAAACCGGCTGCTCAGCGAAGCCCGCCGGCCCGGCGCCGTCCCGTCGGCTCAGCCGCGCCCGTCGAGACAGCGCGCCAGCCAGTCCGACGCCTCGGTGAACGCCGAGTCCGTCATCGTCGGCCGTACCGTCGCCGTCACCTCGTCGGCCCGCGGATACGAGCCGAGGAACCGCACATCGCGGCAGACCCGCTTGAGCCCCATCAGGACATCGGCGACCCGGCGGTCGGCGATATGGCCCTCGCAGTCCACCGAGAAGCAGTAGCGGCCGATGCCCTCACCGGTCGGCCGGGATTCGATCCGCATCATGTTCACGCCGCGCACCGCGTACTCCTGGAGCAGCTCCAGCAGCGCACCGGGGTGGTCCTCGGCCAGCCACAGCACCACCGAGGTCTTGTCCGCGCCGGTGGGCGCCGCGGGCCGGGCCGGGCGGCCGACCAGGACGAAGCGGGTGGCGGCGTTCTGCGCATCGTGGATGTCGGTGACCAGCGGCGTGAGCCCGTACGTCGCCGCGGCGAACTCACCGGCGAAGGCGCCGTCGTACCGTCCCTCCTGCACCAGCCGCGCGCCGTCCGCATTGGAGGCCGCCGACTCCCATACGGCTTCCGGGAGTTGGTCCGCCAGCCACTTGCGCACCTGCGGTTGGGCGACCGGATGCCCGGTCACCGTCTTGACGTCCGACAGCGCCGTACCGGGGCGCACCAGCAGCGCGAAGGCGATCGGCAGCAGCACCTCGCGGTAGATCATCAGCGGTTCGCCGGAGGCCAGCTCGTCGAGGGTGGTGGTGACCCCGCCCTCGACGGAGTTCTCGATCGGCACCAGCGCCGCGGCCGCCTCGCCCGCGCGCACCGCATCCAGAGCGGCCGGCACCGACACCATCGGCGTCAGCTCCCGCGTCGCGGCCTCCGGCAGCGTGCGCAGGGCGGCCTCGGTGAACGTGCCCGCGGGCCCGAGATAGGTGTAACGACTGGCCGACATGCAAAGGACTCCTCGCTCAGCGCGGGGGCGCCCCGCCGATCTCTCCCTGTCCTGCCACGATACCGAGCCCGTACGGCGGCCAGCGGGCCGTTTCACCAGCCGGGCGGGGCCGCCGCTCAGCCCTCCAGCAGCGGCCGCCCCACATAGTCCCCGGCCTCCGCGGCGGGCGGCACCGCATACAGCCCGCTCGCCTCGTGCCGCAGGAAGACCGACAGCGCGTCCCCGCGGTCCAGCTTGCGCTGGATCTGGGTGAAGGCGCGCAGCGGATCGGCCTGCCAGCAGACGAAGAGCAGCCCCGCGTCCGGCGCCCCGTCGTCGCGGAACCCGTCGTGGAAGGAGAACGGACGGCGCAGCATCGCCGCGCCCTGGTTGGACTCCGGAGCCGCGACCCGGGCATGCGCATCGGCCGGGATGACCGGCAGCCCGTCCGGCCCGTTGGCGTCCAGCCGCATCGGGGTGGTCTCCGAACCGCCGGTCAGCGGCGCCCCGTTGGACTTCCGCCGCCCTATGACCTTCTCCTGCTTGTGCAGCGGCTGCTTCTCCCACTCGTCCAGCAGCATCCGGATCCGCCGCACCACGGCATACGAGCCGCCGCGCATCCACGCCTGCTCGGTATCGCGCCCCACGAAGATCCGCGCGTCGAAATCCGGGTCCGACGGCTTGGGATTGTTGGTGCCGTCGACCTGGCCCATCAGATTGCGGGCGGTCATCGGCTGCGCGGTGGCGCCCGGGGTGCGGTTGAAGCCGTTCATCTGCCAGCGCAGCCGGGCGGTGCCGGCCGCCTCCTTCTGGAGCGCCCGCAGCGCGTGGAAGGCGACCAGCGCGTCGTCGGCGCCGATCTGGATCCACAGATCGCCGTTGCTGCGCCGGGGATCCAGCGCATCGGCCGAGAAGTCGGGCAGCGGATCGAGCTGGGAGGGGCGGTGCTTCGTCAGACCCGTACGGTCGAAGAAGCTGTGGCCGAAGCCGAAGGTGACGGTCAGCGAGGACGGGCCGGCATCCAGCGCCACCCCGGTGTCGGCGTGCGGCGCGTGCCCGGCCATGAGCTCCTCGGCCGTCCGCGACCAGCGGCGCAGCAGCGCGGCGGCCTCCTTGCGGCCGCTGCCCGGGGTCAGGTCGAAGGCGACCAGATGGCCCTTGGCCTGCAACGGTGTGGTGATCCCCGCCTGCTGCTTCGCCCGCGCCGGGCGGAAGGCGACCTCGGTCGAACCGAGGGTGGTCAGGGGCTTGGGCGCGTCGTCCTGGGCGGCCGCGACGCCGAGGGCGCCGCCCGTCCCGCCGACGACGAGCCCGGCCGCACCCGCCGCACCGACGGTGCCGAGGAGGCGGCGGCGGGAGAGCTCCAGGGTCTGCGGGGTCTGCGGGGTCTGCCCGTCCGGCGACTGCCGCTCCGGCGGCCGTTCCTGCGGCGCCTTCCGGCCCGGTGTCTGCCTGTCTGGTGTCTGCTTGCTCATCAGCCGATCTTCACGTTCCTGAATTCGGTCACCTGGTCGATATCGGAGGTCCGTACGAGCAGTGCGAGCTGCCACCGCCCGGGCACCGGCAGCCGGACGCCGTCCGCGCTCCAGTGCCCCTTGCTCACGTGCCGGGGGACGACCGGGAGCGGCCCCAGCTTCTTGTCCTTGAGCGTGAAGGAGACCTTCACCTCGGGGACGTCCCGGGTCCGGCCCGTCGGGTCCGCGATCCGCAGCCGCAGCGCGTTGCCGCCGCTGCTGCGCCCCGGGTCGAGGTCGATCCGGGCGGTGCCCTTGCCGTGCGGGCCGCCGGTGTCGAAGGGGATGGTCAGTACCTGCGGCCGGCCCACCGCGGCGGACTGCTCGGTGGCCTTGACCGCCTCTTCCGTACGGGCCGGCTCGGTGGCGGTCAGCACGGTCGTCACCGCGAGCAGGACGGCCGCCACCGACACCTCGGCCAGCACGGACCGCCGCAGCCCGCACCGCTCAGGGTCGGCGTCCCGGATGCGCTTGGTGCGCGCGGTGCGCAATGCGGCCTGCTGGCGGGCGAGTTGGACGGCGCGCGCCGGGTCGTCGGCGGGGTCCGATGTTTCACGTGAAACATGCGCCGGCTCGGTCTCGGTCTGGGTCTCGGCGTCGGCATCCCTGTCGGCATCGGCGTCGGCATCCTCGTCGGCATCGGCGTCCGTAGCGGAGTCCTGCGCGTCCGTAACGGAGCCCCCGGCGTCCGCCACGGGATCCTCCGCGTCCGCCACGGACTCCGCCGCCCGTGCAGCCGCCCCGCCCGGTGCGTCCTCCGCCAGCCGCGCCGTCCACCGCCGCGACACCGAGGCGATCCCGACGAGCACCACCACCAGGCCCGCCTTGACCAGCAGCAGCCGCCCGTAGGAGGTGCCGGTCAGCGCCGGCCAGCTGCCCACCTGCCGCCAGGACTGGTAGATCCCGGTGGCCACCAGGACCAGCACCGCGCCGAACGCGATCCGCGAGAAGCGCCGTACGGCGGACCGCTCGACGGCCGGGCCCCAGTACAGGGACACCACCAGCGCCGCGAGCCCGCCGAGCCAGGCGGCGACGGCGAGCAGATGCAGCACATCCACGGGCATCGCGACCGCGGGCTGAAGCCCCGTCGAGGCGTGCTCGGCCATCGCCCAGGTCGTCGCGAGCCCCGCGGCGACGATCACTCCGCCGCCGCCGAGCCCCCACGTGAGGTCCTTGCGGCGCCGGGCGTTCTCGCCGGCGGCCGATCCGTCCCCCTTCTCATGGGCGCGCGCGAACGCCCCGAACAGCACCGCGATGAACACCGCCGCGGCCGCGAGCAGCAGCAGCCGGGAGACCAGCGCCGCGCCCGGCTTGGTCAGCAGCGCCTGCTGGAGCAAGCCGAAGTCGAGGACGTCGGAGAACTTGCCCGACTCCGTGTACGCGCCGCGCAGCAGCACCATCGCCAGGGTGCTGCCGGTCAGCACGGCCCAGCCGTACACGACCAGCCGCTGGACGGACCGTACGCCCGCGGCGGCCGGCCGGCAGGCGACGACGAAGGCCGCGCCGCCCGCCAGCAGGATGAATCCGGCGTAGGCGAGATAGCGGGCGATGCCGTAGAGCACGCCGACCGGGCCGCCGCCCGCCTCCTGCTGGGGGACGGCGGCGCTGGTCTTCGAGGGCGCGCCTATGGAGAAGGTGAAGGCGCCGGAGACCGGGTGGCTGTCGGCGGAGACCGCCTGCCAGGCGACGGTGTACGTACCGTCGCCGAGCCCGGGCGGCAGCCCCGCCGCGTACTTGACGACGCCGCCGCTGCACAGATCGCGCAGCTTGCCGCGGTCCACCCGCTTGCCCTTCGGGTCGAGGACCCGGATCGAGTCGTCGCCCATCGCCACGCCCTCGGAGAAGGTCAGCGAGACCTGCTCGGGGGCGTGGTCCACCACCGACCCCTGTGCGGGGTCGCTGCCGGTCAGCGCGGCATGCGCAAAGGCCGGGGCGGCGCCGCCGAACAGCGCGCCCAGCAGCACCGCGACGACGGCCAGCAGGCGCGGTGCGGCGCCCCGTCGCGGCCCGGAGCCGGTGGTGGCCAAGGCCATGGTGATCGCTCCCTCACTCCGTAATGCGGGCTACTTCCCGGGCACGTAGTCGGTTGCCTTCACCGGCACATCGACCCGGATCGGGGACGAGGTGGCGAAGTGCAGTTCGAGGGTGACCTTGTCGCCCTTGACCGGCTTGTGCTTCAGGCCCATGAACATCAGGTGGTAGCCGCCGCGGGCGAGCCGCAGTTCGCCGTTGGCGGGCACCTTCAGGGAGCTGACCTGCTCCATCTTGGTGCCGACCGTTTTGTGGATCGTGACGTCCTTGGACAGGCTGCTGGTGACCGAGGTCAGCTTGTCCGCGGTGTCGCCGGTGTTCTTGACGACGAAGAACGCACCGGCCATGTCCTCCGTGACCGGCTGCGGCATGTACGGCTCCGAGACCTTGAGGTGCGGTGCCCCGCCCCCGGAGTCGCAGGCCGCCAGCGTGAGGCCGGCGGTGAGGGCGAGCGCGGCGACGAGGGCCGTGCGGCGGGCGGTGTGGAGGGTGCGGCGGGTCACGGGTTCTGCCCCTTGATGGTCTTGGGAAGTGCCTTGCTGTAGTTCTCGGGGGTCGCTTCCTCCATGCCGATCCAGTGGATCTTGTCGTCCTTGGGGGAGCTCAGCAGCACCTGCGCGCCGTGGGTGGAGACGACATCGCCGTTCTTCTTCTTGACCGGCTTCTCGATCCCGATGTTCACGCTGCGCGCACCGGCCTGGATGCGGTCGAACGGGCCAGTCAGACCGATGAAGTCCTTGTTGATACCGGCCAGCCACTTCTTGAGCGCGGCCGAGGTGTCGCGCTCCGGGTCGGAGGTCACGAACACCACCCGCAGATCCTTCTGTTCGGCCTTGGGCAGCTTGCCGATGGCGACGGCCAGGTTGGACATCGTCAGCGGGCACACGTCCGGGCAGTGGGTGTAGCCGAAGTAGATCAGGGTCGGATGGCCCTTGGTCTTCTCCAGCAGGTCGTACTTCTTGCCATCGGTGTCCGTCAGCTCCAGGTCCGGCTTCTCCATGGGGCTGTCGAGCGTGACGATCGGCTTGGACTGGGCGCCGGAGACGTCGGCGGCGGGCTTGCCGTCGTCGGCGTTGCAGGCGGTCAGTGAGAGGGCCGCGACCGCCGCGAGGGCGGACGCGAGCAGGGTCCTTGTGCGCATGGGTCCTTCTGAAAAGGGAGGGGTGGCAGGCCGGCGCGGGTCGGGCGCCGGCCCCTGCGGGGAGGTCAGGAGCTGCGGCGGCGGCCGGCGAACAGGCCGAAGCCGGTTCCCGCGATGCCTGCGACGATGCCGATGACGGCCAGTACCCGCGCCGTGGTGTCGGAGCCGTCCGCGTCCTTGCCCGCCGTGGCGGTGGTGGCGCCGTTCTTGGCGTCCGCCCCACCGTCCTCGGCGGCCGCCGCGGTGAGCTTCAGCACCGGTGCCGGGTTCTCCGGCTCCGGGTCGCCCTCCTTCGTCGGCTCGATCCAGCGCACGACCTTCTTGTCGTCGTACGTCTGGAGGGCCTTGAAGACGACCTGGTCGGCGTTCTTGGGCAGCTGCCCGACCGAGACCGGGAACTGCTGGAACTGGCCGGGCTCGACGCCCTTGCCGTCGGCGGTCCAGGTGATCTTGACCGGTGCCTCGGTGATCTTCTCGCCCTCCATCTCGATGGGCTTGGCGAGCTTGGCCTTCTCGACCTGGACCTTCCAGCCGGGCACCGGCTGCGGCATCGCCGACGCCAGCGGGTGATCGGTGGGCAGGGTGACCTCGAGCTTCACCGTCGAGGAGTCGTCCCGTTCATTGGGGACGTTGAAGTTGACGGTCGCGAAGCCGCCCTTTGCGGCCGGTCCGGTGGGCTGCACGCTGACGTGCGCAAAGGCGGGGGAGGCGAGCAGCAGCACGCTGCCCGCGGCGATCGCGCCCACGACCGGCAGTCGGCGGACGAGGCGGCGCGGGGCGGGGGACGGGGCGGCGGGCTGCGAGGTGTTCGGCGTACTCGACATCACAAAACACTCCACGGGGAGAACAGGTGCCCGTCGCAGGGACGGTGCACGTATGGGTAGTGGTCTGTCGGTCCGGCGCGCACGCGGCGACGGCGCGAGAGCCCCTACCCCTCCGGGAGGTGTGCTTCGCGTACGTCAGGCCGCGAGGGCGAGCCGGGCCGGGGCCGGCGGCCCCCGCCTGACGACACTGTGGTGGAGCGCGAGGCCCTGCGGACCGGGTTTGTCATCCCCGTACGAAACGGGGGCGCGCCGCGGCCCGTCGTGCGCCGTGGCGAGCCCCGAGATCAGGGCGCCCACCAGCGCGAGCGCCCCGCGCAGGGTGCCCATCAGCGCCTGCGCCGCGATCTCCCGCGCCGCCGGGGCGGACAGCCGCACCAGCCGCCACAGCGCGGCCTCGCCGCGGCGCAGCAGCCAGCCGGCGCCCAGCGCGGCCAGCAGATGGCCGAGCACCATGGGCAGCGACGGCACCAGACAGTGCGCCATCGCCGCGCCGCCGGCCATCTGGTGCGCGGCGGCACCGCTCATTCCGCCGGGACCTGCGGGCGGTACCAGCCCGCCCGCCACGGCGGTGTCGTAGCCGCCCGAGCCCAGGACCCGGCGCGCCTGCGCGCCGTCCACCCGGCCGGCCTCCAGCCCGCACGAGACATGCCGCGCGAGGAGGACCGCCGCCTGGTCGGACAGCCCCCGCAGCCCACCGGTGCGCGCGCCGCCGCCCGGCATACGCATGGGGTGCTGGCCCATCGCGAACACCGCATGCAGCGCGAGCTGGCCCACGGCGAGCGCGGTGGCGATCCCCGGCAGCGAGCGTTCCCGCCCGGCCAGCGGGGCCGCGACGGCGAACACGGCGGCGCAGCCGACGCCCAGCGTCCACAGCGGGACGGCGGCGAACGAGGCGATCATGTGCCCGGTCGCGGACAGCGCAACACAGACCGCGGTGAAGACCGCGGCCCTGAGCAGCCGCAGATCGGCGGCTGCGCGCGCTGTGGGGGCGAGCGAGGCAGACATGGCGGGCGACATCATCCCATTGCCCGCATCGGAGGCCCACGGCAGGGCGTCGCACGCCGCCGCGCCAGGGGGCGGCAACGGCGCCCGCCGGGGCGCGCGGGAGCGCGCGGGGGTCGGTACACCACTGGCCGTGCGCTCGCAGCCCGCCTCCGCCGAATGAGCGGCGTCACGTCCGGAGCAGGCTTACGGACCTTGGGGTGCGGCAATAGGTATCGATATGTCTAGCGGTGGCCAGGAGGCTGGAGCGATGAGCATCTGGTGGTCCCTCCAACTGCGACGTGAGGCCGCGAGCGTCCCGCTCGCCCGCCGTCTGCTGCTGGGCACCATGGAGACGGCCGGCGTCGACCCGGACATCTGCTACGACCTGTCGGTCGCCCTCTCCGAGGCCTGCGCCAACGCCGTCGAACACGGCGGGGATGCCGCCACCGACGACTACCGCGTCACCGCCTTCATCGACGGCGACACCTGCCGCATCGAGGTCACCGACTCCGGCCCCGGCTTCCGCCGCCCCCAGCCCCCCGCCCCCGTCCCCGCCCTCGCCCCCACCCAGGCCCCCGCCGACGCCGAGGACGGCCGAGGCCTCTTCCTGATCGAGGCCCTCACCGACCACGTCCGCTACCGCAACCGCACCGGCAGACGCGGCGCGGTGGTCAGCTTCGACAAGATCCTCAAATGGCGCGAGGGGGCGGCGCTTCCTATGGCGTCGTGAGCGATCAGGTGTGGAGCACCGGGCGCTGACCCGCGGAACCCGCCGCGCACCGCCCCCGCCCACGGCCCCCGCCCACGGCCCCGAAGGCCGAACTGCGAACGTCGGCAGCGGCGTTCGAGCGGGCACGCTGTTCGAACAAAAGCCGTTGCTGTGCGGCTGTTCCGGGTAGGAATCTTCTGCCTGTTGAGACGACTCGACAACATGGGGGGCACCACATGAGTAGCTACGACGACGAGCAGCCCGACCCGAACGACTCGCTGCTGGAGAAGATCCGCCGCGGTGAGCAGATCGCCACGCCCGGTGGGGCACGCGAGAGCGGCGACCGGGACCTTTACGACGAAGAATGGCGCGACCACGACCGTCGCGGTCCGTACGGCCAACGGCGTCGCCGGAAGAACTGAATCCGCCGCTGTCCCGGCGGCCCGAGAAACCGCATCATCCCGCGCGGCGGAGCCGACACGTCGTCACACCACGGCCTCACGTGGCGTCACATCCGGTGCGCACGTCGGCGGCCGCGGCCGTCCGGTAATCGTCGGCGATCGCCCCTGCGAGGCCCTGTGCAGCGCCGTCTCGCAGTGTGAGGACCTCCCCCGCGGCGTCCCCTGTCCCTGCGAGACCGGCGTGCACCAGAACTAACGCGAAGTTGCTCGCGTTAGTCTTTGTCGGACAATACTTGGCGTGAACCCGCACTGCAATACGGAGGCGCCGTGACCACAGCGCACCGGGCCTCGGGGGAGGCCCGCCCGGGGGGACGTACCGCGCGGACTCGGCAGGCCGTACTGGCCGCCGTCTTCGAGGAGTTGGGACACGGCGGCCCTGCCGCGCTCAGCATGGAAAAGGTCGCTCAGCGCTCGGGAGTCCATCTGGCGACGCTCTACCGGCGCTGGCGCTGCGCCGAGGGGCTGGTCTGCGATCTGCTGAACTGGCTGAGCGCGGATGTGCCGCTGCCCGACACCGGTACGCTGCCCGGCGATCTGCGTGCGCTGGCCCGCTCGATAGGCACGTTCTACGCGGACGAGCGGATGCGCAGCCTGATCGAGGCGGTGGTCTCGGCCGCGGCCCGCGATCCGCAGGCGGCCACGGCGCTGCGGGACTTCTTCGGCGAACGGCTGGTGCTGGCCGGCGAGATGGTGGTCCGCGCCGTCGAACGCGGTGAACTGCCCCCCGATACGGACCCGGAGAAGGTGATGGCGGCCCTGGGCGCGCCCTTCTACTACCGCATCCTGATCGCCCGCGGACCGGTCGACACGGCCCTGGCCGAGTCCACCGCCACCGCGGTGTGGGTGTCGGCCCGCGCGGGCGCGTACCGGCGGACGGAGTCCCACAACGGTGCGCCGCACGACGGCCGGTGACCCACCCCGGGTCACCGGCCGTCGCCGACACGTCATTACGGCGTCACGCTGCCAGGCCGTCAGGCCATCGGGCCGTCACACGCCCCGCGGCTACTTCCCCAGCAGCCCCGCCATCCACGCCTCGACCTCGTCCGACCGGCGAGGCAGCCCGGCCGACAGATTCCGGTTGCCGTCCTCGGTCACCAGGATGTCGTCCTCGATCCGCACACCGATACCGCGGTACTCCTCGGGCACCGTCAGATCGTCCGCCTGGAAGTACAGACCGGGTTCGACGGTGAGCACCATCCCGGGCTCCAGCGTGCCGTCGACATACGCCTCCCTGCGGGCCGCGGCGCAGTCGTGGACGTCCAGGCCGAGCATGTGGCCCGTGCCGTGCAGCGTCCAGCGGCGCTGGAGGCCCAGCTCCAGCACCCGCTCGACGGGGCCCTCGACCAGACCCCACTCGACCAGCTTCTCGGTGAGCACCCGCTGCGCCGCGTCGTGGAAGTCGCGGTAGGCCGCGCCCGGCTTGACCGCGGCGATGCCCGCCTCCTGGGCCTCGTACACCGCGTCGTAGATCGCGCGCTGGAGGTCGGTGTAGCGGCCGTTGATGGGCAGGGTGCGGGTGACGTCCGCGGTGTAGAGGCTGTGGGTCTCCACGCCCGCGTCCAGCAGCAGCAGGTCGCCGGAGCGGACCCGCCCGTCGTTGCGGACCCAGTGCAGGGTGGTGGCGTTGGGGCCCGCGGCGCAGATCGAGCCGTAGCCGATGTCGTAGCCCTCGACGCGGGCGCGCAGGAAGAACGTGCCCTCGATGTAGCGCTCGCTGGTGGCCTCGGCCTTGTCCAGGACCTTCACGACGTCCTCGAAGCCGCGCACGGTCGAGTCGACGGCCTTCTGGAGCTCGCCGATCTCGAACTCGTCCTTGATCACCCGGGCCTCGGACAGATACGCCCGCAGCTCTTCGTCGCGCTCGGCGGTGACCTTGTCCGTCAGCGCGGCCTCGATGGCGGCGTCGTGCCCGCGGACCGCCCGGACCGGGCCGGTGGCCTCGGTCAGCGCCGCGGCCAGCTCGCGTACGTCCTTGCACGGGAGGCCGAGCAGCGCCTCGGCCTCGGCCAGGCCGTGGCGCCGGCCGACCCACAGCTCGCCCATGCCGCTCAGCCAGAACTCGCCGTTCTCGCGGTTGGAGCGGGGCAGGCGGTAGAGGGTCGCCTCGTGCCCGTCCTCGGTGGGCTCCAGGACGAGGACGCTGCCGTCGGTCTGGTCGCCGGTGAGGTAGACGTACTCGGTCGCGGCGCGGAAGGCGTACTCGGTGTCGTTGGAGCGGGTCTTGAGCTGGCCCGCCGGGATGACCAGGCGCTCGCCGGGGAAGCGCGCCGAGAGCGCGGCGCGGCGGCGGGCGGCGTTCGGGGCCTGCTCGATCGGTTCGAGACCGCGCAGCTCGGTGTCGGCCCAGCCGCTCTTCATGTTCTCCGCGAGCTCATCCGAGACGCCCGGGTAAAGGCCGTTCTTGCGCTGCTTGATCGGCTGCTCGTCCTCGTCCGGGGTCTCCGGCGTGAGCTCGTCGGTCACAATGCCTCCTTTAAGACGGAACCGCCATCCATCGTATGTGCGGATGGCAAGGGGTCCAGGGCTAGGAAGCTGTGACTTTTCGGGCATCGTGGCCTTACGAACCCCGGCTGCCCCTCGACTGCTCCTGCGCTACTCCTCCCCCGCGTCCCGTCTCCCACGAAGGCCCATCAGAAGGGCCCTACTCCTCGAAACGCGCCGCGAGCAGCACCACGTCCTCCTCCGACGCCCGGTCCTCCAGCCCGCCCTGCGGCAGCATCGTGCGCACGAGGTGATCGAGGATCGCCTCCGGGTCGTGCCGGCTGCCCTTGGGGACGCTCGCCGCGGCCGCGTGCAGACGGGCGAACGCCCGGTCCATGGCCTCCCCGGTGCGGTGCAGCAGCCCGTCGCTGTAGAGCAGCACCGTCTCGCCGGGCGCCAGCTCGATCTCCACGCTCGGCGCTTCCCAGCAGGCGAGCATGCCCAGCGGCGCGGACAGCGTGGTCTCCACGAACTCGGTGCGCAGCTCCCCCAGCAGCAGCGGAGGGCAGTGGCCGGCCCCGGCGATCACCAGTTTGCGGGGGAACGGATCGTCGAGACCGGCCGGCATCGGGGGCGCGGGCGGCCCGCCCGGTGCGCCGGGCGGCGGCTCGGTGAAGGCGAAGAGCGCGGTGGCGCTGCGGGCGGGTTCGGTCAGCCGCAGCAGCAGCTCCAGGTCGGAGAGGACCGCGACGGGATCTTCCCCCTCCATGACGGCATACGCGCGCAGCGACGCCCGCAGCCGCCCCATCGCCGCCACCGCGCTCGGCCCGGACCCGGTGACCGATCCCACGGCCAGGCCCAGCGCGCCGTCCGGCAGCGGCAGCGCGTCGTACCAGTCACCGCCGCCGCGCGGCCCGGTGCTGTGCCGCACCGCGAGCCGTACGCCGGGCACCCGCGGCAGCCGGCTGGGCAGCAGTTCCTCGCGCAGGGTGGCGGTGTCCTGGATGCTGCGGTGCAGTTCGAGGAGCCGGGTGAGATGGGCGGCGGCGTGTGCGCGGTAGAGGCCGATGAGATGGCGCTGACGGTCGGTGGGGGCGGCGGGCTCGTCGTAGAGCCAGACCGCGGCGCCGGTTCTGCCGATGGGGTCGGCGCTGAGCGAGACCGCGTAACTGGCGGCATAGCCCAGCCGGGCGGCGACCTCGCGCAGCCGCGGGTCGAGGTCCTTCTCTCCGGGGATGTCGGGTTCGGAGATCTCGGTACGGGCGGTGGGGTCCTGGTCGGCGGGGGAGTCGTCGCCGGCGCCGGGCTCCGGGAGGCCGTCCAGTATCCGCGCATACGACAGGGCGCGGCGAGGCACGGTCTCGATGTGGCCGATATCGGCGTGGCCGAGGCCGAGGCCGATGGTGGTCTCCGGGCCCAGCCCGTCGGCCGGCGCCAGCACGACCAGACCGCGCTGCGCGCCGACCAGGGAGGCACCGGCCCGCAGGAGTTCGTGCAGTGCCTCGTCCAAGGTGCGGGTGCCGGCGAGCTGTTCGGTGAGGTCGTGCAGGGTGCTGAGGTCGGAGATCCAGCCGGCGAGGCGGTCCTGTACGGCCGCGATGCGGTCGACGGGGGAGGTGTCGGGGGAGTCGGAGCGGGTGCCGTCCGGGCGCTCGTCGTGGGGGGATCCGGGGGCCCGACAGGAGTCGGAGGAGGCGTCCGCGGAGGGGTCCGAGCCGTCCTCCGCGGTGTCCTCCGGGGCCAGCGGATCGGCAGTGTGCGCGGGAGCGGGAAGCGCTGGTTCGATTCCGGCCACTTTCGGTACGTGGGGACGCTCATGGCAGACGGTTCATGTCATGCCTGGAGTATTCCCAGGTCAGGCCGTATCTTGTTAGGGAGTGCGGCTTTTTGTTGAGTGATGCTGTGCGGTATGTGGGCCCGCTCATTTTCCTCAATAGCATCGCAAACCCCCATGTCATGCTGCTCCGCTATCAATGCCTCCACATGTACACGCACCAGCGATGTGATGTCCAGCACTGTTCCGATGGGGTTTGTGGTGTCAGCGAGGTCTGTAGATTGGCCTGAAAATAGCCCCCCAGACGTCAATTTGAGGTCGACTGGCGGCCATCGACAGCGCGTCATATGCACGATGGCGGGTACGTACTCCGAAAAGTGCGGGGCCAGTTGAGCCCGCACCGGAACCCTCCAGAGGGCGCGGGCGTCTCATACCGCGACGGCCGCGACGCACTCCCAAGTGGCGGGATTGCTCCACAGAACTGATAAGCGCCATGTGTGCGCCACCCTCCGCCACGTTCCACGCTCGACGTACGGCGTGATGCGCTGCCTTGTACACGCGGTGACACATGTTCCACCTGGCGTGACCGGCCGGCAACACCCGGTCTCACGTCCCCACAGCGGCATGCGGAAAGCGGCACGTGACGATGCGTGAGGCGGCCCGTGTGCAGCGGCCTGTACGGCATGAAGTGCGACGGACATACCCCTCGGCGTTAACGGAAAGGAACGAGCGCTGATGCGCGAGATCCTCGGAAGGCGACGCAAGCTCCTGTTTCGGCGCGGTGGCAGGCCAACGCCGCTCGGTGCGGCGCTCCAGTGCGCCACCGAGTGGCGGTGGCCCGTCCTCCCCGGGGTCGGCCTGCTGGCCGGCGGCCGCGGCGCCCGCCGGTGCAGCTGTCCCGACCCGGACTGTGTGGTGCCCGGCGCGCACCCCTTCGACCCGGGGCTGCTGGCGGCCACGACCGATGAGCGGATGGTGCGCTGGTGGTGGGCCAACCGCCCGGACGCCCCGGTCGTGCTGGCCACCGGTGGCCGGGCGCCGTGCGCGGTGAGCCTGCCGGCCGTCGCCGGGGCGCGGGCGCTGGCGGCCCTGGAGCACTTCGGGGTGCACACCGGCCCGGTGGTGGCCACGCCCACCCGCTGGTCGCTGCTGGTTTCGCCGTACGACCTCGCGGAGTTGGGCGAGCTGCTGCACTCCCAGGACTGGGTGCCCAGCTCGCTGCGGTTCCACGGTGAGGGCGGCTATCTGGTGCTCCCGCCCTCGGAGATCGCCGCCGGGAAGGTGCGCTGGGAGCGGCCGCCGGGCACGGGTCCGGCGGGGCCCTGGCTGCCGACGGTGACGACGGTCGTCGACGCGCTGGTGGCGGCGAGCACCAAGACCCCGGACGGCAGTCGGCTCGCCTTTTAGAAGCCGGCGACACGGGCCGGCCCTCCGGCAGTGGCCGGAAACAATGCACCCCACGGTTCACCCGTCCGGGTGTGAGCGGCGTGGCCGACTACGGGAAACGGGTGTCCGGACCGCCGGGTGCACCCCCTGTGCCCGATAGGTTCGGCGCACCGTCAGGCCGTCGGCGGCGCGCCACCGCCGCGGCCCCTCCCCCTCGCTCCGCAGGTGATCCGATGCAGCGCGCGCCGAAAGTCCGCCTGATCTCTCTCGCGGGTACGGCGGCGCTCGCCGTCGTCGTCCCGCTCGCCGCCGCCACGGCCGGCCCGGTGGCCACCGCCCAACGGGCCGACGGCGCGCGCACGAAGCCGCGCACCAGGCCCGGTGCCACGACGCAGACGACGTACCGCAACATGTCCGAAAAGCCCCCCGGTACGGCCGAAAACGGTCCCCGGCACAAGGGCGGCGAGGCGCGTGACGAGGACCGCTTCGCGGATCTTCGCGACGACCGCCGCGACGACACGTCCGGCGACGATCCGCTCGCCGATCTCGGCCTGCCGCTGCTCTCCGGCGGCGCCCGCACCTCCCGCTGCGGGCCCGAACTCGCCTCTCCCCAGGGCATCGAAGCCCAGACCTGCATCCTGGCCGAACAGGGTCTGACCTGGGCGCGAACCTACTATCGCAACCCCACCGGCGCCCCGCTGCGGGCCGTACTGACGCTGCTGCGGCCCGACGGGAGCAGCGTCCAGGTGCACTGCGAGGTGCCCGCGAAGGGCGACCCCGGGCTGTGCGAAACACCCACCGGGAAGGCCGTGCACCGGGGCCAGGGCCCCACGCCGTACGACGCGGTGGCGGAGATCTCCGATGCGGCGGGGGAGCGGCTGCTGCTGCGCTCCGGCGGCAACTCGGCGCCGGACGGGGAAGGTTCGGACCTGGGGCGGAAGGGCCGACGGGCCGTCTGAGCGCCGTCCGGGTCCGGACATGGAAGCGCCCGGTCGCTGGCGACGGGGGATGCACCAGCGACCGGGCTTCTAGAACCGTAACAAGAGATCCGCGGTTCGCAAATTCGATCGTGGATTTCCGGACGTCCATTTACTGGCGCGTAGGGGCAGTTGTGACTGCTGTCACCGCTGCGCGCGCCGGGGTCTGTGGAGCGTCATGGTTCGGCACGATTGCGTACGGTTCAGCTCAGGGTGATCTGCCGGTTGGTGAGGCCGCCGCGCGCCCGGCGCTCCTCCGGAGACAGCGGGGCGTCGGAGGCGAGCGCCTCGGCCAGTCGCTCGGCGAACTCCGCGGCCGGCGCGGCGACGTCCTCGGCCTTCATGGAGGACGGCAGGTCCCATACCGGGACGACCAGCCCATGCGCCCGGAACGAGCCGACGAGACGGGTGCCTTCGCCGAGCGAGGCGGTGCCCGCGGCGTGCAGCCGGGCGAGCGCGTCCAGCAGCTTCTCCTCCGGGTGCGCGGTGACCCAGCGCAGATGGTTCTTCTCCGGGGCCTCGCACCAGTACGCCCCCTCCAGCCCCGGGATGCGGGCCGTCGGAACGGCCGCGGCGTTGGCGCGCTCCAGAGAGGCGGCGACCTCGCCGGTGGCGTTCTCCGCGTTCTCCACCCAGAACTCGAACCCGGTGTGCACGACCGGCTCGAACGGCGCGTCCGGGTCGAGCAGATCCTGGAGCCGCGGGCCGTCGGCGGCGGATCGCCCGGCGGCGACCGGGGTGCCGGGCTCGGCCTCCAGCGCGCGCTGGAGGGTGTCCGCCAGGTCGCGGCTGATGTCGCCGGAGGCGGTGTCGTTCTGGAGGCCGAGCAGCACCGCACCGTTGTCCCGGCGCAGCGCGGGCCAGGCCATCGGCAGCACCGTCGCCAGGGTCACCGACGGCACGCCGTCCGGCAGCCCGCCCTTGAGCGTCAACTCGGCGGTGGCGGCGGGCACCAGCTCGCGCAGCGCCACCCAGTCGCACTCCCCCGCCAGGCCCTCGAAGGGGCGCTGTACCAGCTCGGTGACGGCATGCGCCGCCTGCCGCCCGTGACACGCCTTGTACCGGCGGCCCGAACCACACGGGCACGGCTCGCGGGCGCCGACGACCGGCACCTCGCCGCCCTTCGTCTTCACTGCTGCGGCCTGGGGCTGAGGACGGCGCTTCTTGGCCATGGCGGCGGTGTCTCCTGGTCGTTCCTGGGCGTACGGATGCGCCCGGAGCCATGCCGGGACCGCCGAGGAAAGGCACGACAGACACGGCACGACCGGTACGGACGCGCTTCGGCGCGAGCCTAGAGGAGCGCGTCCGAAATTGCGCCGCTCACGGGGCGGGCTGTGGCTCGCGCCGGTGGGTTGCCGGGGGATGCCGTCCGCTTTCGCGAACTCGCCCGCGCCCCGCCTTCCGTCCCGCCCTACGGCTCGTCGAAGTCCGCGAAGGCCAGACCGGGGGGCAGGCCGTCGTCGAGTCCCTCCCCGATCCCCTCTCCGAATCCGCCGCCGAACGCGCCGCCGAGAGAGGGCGGCAGGCCGTCGCGCATGTCCACGCGCGTAGCGAACGAGTCCTGAGCGGGCAGGATCGCCCAGACCGTCACCTCGCCACCCGCGGTGTCGCGTACGCCCCAGTCCTTGGCGAGCGAGCGGATGATCGCCAGCCCGCGGCCGCCGTGCGCGGTGACCGAGGGGGTCGACGGCAGGGGCCGGGTCGGGCCGCCGCCGTCCGTCACCGCGATGGTCAGCCGGCCCTGTGCGTCGATGCGCCAGGAGGCCCGTACGGACTCCCGCAGCGCGACGTGTGAGGCGTCGTCGGATGCGCTTCTTCCGTAAAGCGACGCGCCGTTGTCGTATATCGGACGCGCATGACGACACGAATTGCTCAAGAGCTCCGAAAGGATGAGGACAGCGTCATCGACGACGCTGTCCTGAACTCCACTTGCCAACAGCTCGTCACGCATGCGTCGCCTGGCCATGCCCACACCCGCTGGACCATGGGGTACGGCCATGATCGACGACGTCGGCACCTCTTGTGCCACCACCAACGCCACCCCCGAGACCTCCTTTGCCCCACGCCACGGGTTGAATGCCCCAATGGACTGGACCGGAAACCGGCCAAGCGGCATGCAGTGACGCAGTCGACACCCGTGGATACGGGTCGAATGCGCCGGTGCACACCCTGTGAAGGGCTTTAGGCAAGGCCCAGTTGGTTTCGCACCTGTTTCGGGCGGTTGGTAATCACGGCATCCACACCCAACTCACGGCACAGCTCGACATCCGATGCCTCGTTGACCGTCCAGACGTGGACCTGATGGCCCGCGCGATGGGCCTTGGCGACGTACTCCGGGTGCGCGCGCAGGATCCGGATGCCGGGTCCCGCGATCTGCACACCCAGGGGCAGTCGGCCGTCGCGGTACCGCGGGGTGAGGAATTGCATGAGGTAGACGCCGGGGATCTCCGGCGCGGCGGCCCGTACGCGGTGTAGCGAGCGGGCCGAAAAGCTCATCACCCGGACCGACGGTATCCACTCCGCCGCCCTGGCCGGTTTTGTGTGCCCGAACCGTTCGAGCAGCTCGACCAGTCGCTCCTCCACCTGTCCGGCCCAGCGCGTCGGATGTTTCGTCTCGATGGCCAGCTCGACCCGGCGGTCCGCGTCCGCGACCAGTTCCAGCAGCCGCTCCAGGGTCAGTACGGACGTCCGCTCGGGGTCCTCCAGCTGGCGGTCGGGCGCCTCGATGGGGTCCAGGGCGTCCGCGTCGTCCTTCCAGGACCCGAAGTCGAGGCTGGCGAGATCGGCCAGCTCCAGGGCGGAGACGGCGCCGCGCCCGTTGGAGGTGCGGTTCACCCGCCGGTCGTGGACGCAGACCAGATGCCCGTCGGCGGTCAGCCGGACATCGCATTCGAGGGCGTCCGCCCCGTCCTCGATCGCCTTGCGGTAGGCGGCCAGCGTGTGCTCCGGAGCGTCCTCGGAGGCGCCCCGGTGGGCGATGACGGACATGGCCGGCGGACGCGAACGGGCGTCGTGGGCGGGGCGTACGTAGTTCACCGAGTTATCGTGCCATTCGCCGTCGGACGCCAGGTGCGTACGGTGCGTGTGCGGTGCGGGTGGGGCGGCGGGGGCGCAAGGGGCGGCGGAGGCGGCGGAGGCCCTGGCACGGACCGCTGGGCGCGCTCCCGTGACGGCACCCCGAGCACCCGACCACCACGGGCCCACCTCCTTTGCCCCGCCTTCCCGGCCCAAAATGACCGAATCGTCCGGCGTAAGGGTGCAGGGAAAGTCACAGCCTCGGCTTACGGCGACCTGACGCGCGGTGGGCAAGGCTGGTGGGGGCGGGATGCCGTGCCGGGCGGGTCGCTACGGCCCGTAGGTCCGTAGGGCGCCTACGGCCCGTATGGCCCGCACCGGCGGGATCCTTGATGCTGGGATCTGGGATCTGGGATCTGGGATCTGGGATCTGGGATCCAGGGCCGGAGCCCGAGGTGTGGGGCCTCGGGCTCCGGAGCCGCCTTGGATTTCGCGTCCTGGGGCACCCGTATCCCAGGGCCGGCCCCGGGGCACGCCCCCTGATCCGGCACAGCCGTCGAGCTCATGTCAGGAAGCTGAGGAGAGATCTGTGAGCACCGAGAACGAGGGAGCCGACGTCCCGTCGGAGGCCACGCCGCCGACCGGGCCGCAGGCGTCGGACCGCGCCGCCGCGTCCGCCCCGGGCGCGCAGACTCCGCACGTCCCGCTGCCCCCCGCCACGCCTCCCGCGGCACCCCCGCCGCCCCCCGGGCCGCCCGCCGCCTCGGGCGACACGGCGGGCGATACGGCGAGCCCCGCCGCGTCCGCACCGGGTGGCGGCAGCACCTGGGAGCAGTCCCCCGCCCCCGGCGGGCACGGCCCGTCGCCCGCTCCCGAGCAGACCGCCCAGTTCCCCGCCTACGCGACCGCCGGCCACGGCGGGTCCGGCGGCTGGGGCTCCCACGGGGGCGGCGGTGGCGGCGACCCCTGGGGCGCGCCGGGTGCCCCGGCCCCCAAGCGGCGTAACGCCGGACTGGTGGTCGGCGTGCTCGCGGCCGCGCTGGTGGCGGGCGGTATCGGCGGCGGCATCGGCTTCTGGGCCGCGGGCCGCAACGACACCGGCTCGACGACGGTCACCGCCACCGGCAACCCCGAGGCGCTCAACCGCAAGCCCACGTCCGTCTCCGGCATAGCGCAGAAGGCGCTGCCCAGCGTCGTCACCATCGAGGCGCAGGGCGCGACCGGCGAGGGTGGCACGGGCACCGGCTTCATCTACGACAAGCAGGGCCACATCCTCACCAACAACCACGTCGTCGCCAGCGCGGCCGACGGGGGCAAGCTCACCGCGACGTTCTCCAACGGCAAGAAGTACGACGCCCAGGTGATCGGCCGCGCCCAGGGCTACGACGTGGCCGTGGTCAAGCTGAAGCACCCCTCGGGAGCCCCGCTCAACCCGCTCCCGCTCGGCCGCTCCTCCAACGTCCAGGTGGGCGACGCCACGATCGCGATCGGCGCCCCGTTCGGGCTGTCCGGCACGGTCACCACCGGCATCATCAGCGCCAAGGACCGCCCGGTGGCCTCCAGCGACGGCGACGGCGCCAGCGCCTCGTACATGAGCGCCCTCCAGACGGACGCCTCGATAAACCCCGGCAACTCCGGCGGCCCCCTGATGGACGCCAGCGGCAACGTCATCGGCATCAACTCCGCCATCCAGTCGGCCGGCAACGGCGGTGGCCTGGGCGGCGAATCGCAGCAGTCCGGCAGCATCGGCCTGGGCTTCGCCATCCCGATCGACCAGGCCCGGCGGGTAGCCCAGGACCTGATCAGGACCGGCAAGCCGGTCTATCCGCAGATAGGCGTCCAGGTCGGCATGAAGGAGACCGGCAACGGCGCCACCATCGCCCAGACCGGCAACAACGGCACCGACTCGGTCACCCGGGGCGGCCCCGCCGACAAGGCCGGCCTGCGCCCCGGCGACACCATCACCAAACTCGACAACACCGTCATCGACAGCGGCCCCACCCTCATCAGCGAAATCTGGCAGCACAAGCCCGGCGACCAGGTCACCCTCACCTACCTGCGCGGCGGCAAGGAGCACACCGCCCAGGTCACCCTGGGCCAGCGCACGGGCGACAAGTGACGCGCTAGTCTGATCCCCGCGACACCGCACACCGGTGCCGCGGGGAGGCTTGCCCGAGCGGCCTAAGGGAACAGTCTTGAAAACTGTCGTGGCGGCGACGCCACCGTGGGTTCAAATCCCACAGCCTCCGCAGAGGTCGGCGACTTAGCTGGTCAGAAGGGGTGCCTGAGGGAATCGGGCACCCCTTTCGCATGCGCGCTGTCTCGCTTTGATGTGCCCGTATCCCGTTGCTGATCAAGACGTAGGGGCCAGGCGTGGGCCAGGATCCCCGGGGCGTTCACTCCTGCCTCTCCTGCGGCTCTTCGCCCGCGTCGCCCAGCTCTTGATCGATGAGCTCGTTGGCTCGTGCCTGCATTCCGCGCAGCAACTTCGCGTAGAAGCGATACAGCACTGCGATGTGCACCACGGCCCGCCATTTATGAGCTCCGAGCATCAACCCCGCCTGCCCGCCTGCCCGGTGATGTGCTCCGCGTGTCACAGGACGCCGACACGGCAGGGCGTCCGCACAATGAGGCGACGGCACCCGAAAGGACACGACCGTGGCCGGTCCGGACTGCACCAGCCTCGCCGATCCGAACCCGGGCGGCGGCCGAACATGACCGGACCGCACCCCTCCGATGCGGGCAATCTGCACGAGCCACCGCAGGCGGTCTACGGTGAGGCCCGCTGGCCGATGGCCGGAGCAGTCGTCACCGCCGCGGTGCTGACTCTGCTGCTGCCCGACGACCTGCGCCTGGGACCCCGCTGGGCGCTCCCCCTTGTCGAAGGACTGCTCCTGGTGGCGCTGATCGCGGGTGACCCCGGTCGCATCAGCCGCCGCTCCGCCGCCCTGCGTGCGGCATCGATCGCCCTGGTCGGCGTGCTGGCGTGCGGCGCCATCTGGTCGACCTTCCAGTTGGTCGACGACCTCGTGCACGGCGGTAGCGAGACCAACTCCGCCGATGCCCTCCTCCAGGCCGGCGGCAGTGTGTGGGCCTCCACCGTCCTCGCGTTCTCCCTGCTGTACTTCGAACTCGACAGCGGCGGACCCGCCGCCCGGGCCCACTCCATGCCACCCACCCCCGCTCTCGCCTTTCCCCAACACCTCAGCCCCGAACTGAACGCCACGCACTGGCGCCCCCGCTACATCGACTACCTCTACCTCGGATTCACCAACGCCACAGCCTTCAGCCCCACCGATGTCATGCCACTGGCTCCTTGGGCCAAGATCGCCATGGCTGTCCAGTCCGCCGTCTCACTGCTCATCCTCGGACTCGTCATCGCCCGAGCCGTCAACGTCCTCGTCTGACGACCCGCAGCGGCACATCACCGCACCGATCTGGCGGCGCCAAGCGGCGCATCACCAGACCAATCTGGCGGCTCCAAGCGGCGACGCCACCGTGGGTGCACCTCCCACAACCTCCACCGAGGTCGACAAACATGCAGGTCGGAGGGGTTTCGGAGGTGTCCGGGCCTGCTCCGGGCGCCGAGCGCACGAGAAGACCTGCTACGCGGCCCCGCTCAACCCCTTGTCAGGTAGCCGTGGCATGAGACGGTTCCCTGAGAGGCGCCGAATTTGTGGTGCTTTGGTGGGTATCTGCTCGGCGGCATGAAGAAGTTGAGCATGTTCTTGCACGACCCCCACAGGGTGGGTTCGCGTTGAGTGGGTACGTATTGCCCCTTGTTCCACGTCGAGTGGCTGTGTGTCATGGGTGGGGGCGAGGTGGTCGGGGTGGTGCCCGCCGGGCACGGGGGAGCGTCACATTCAGGCACCCGGGTAACGGCGACCGACGCGGGCCGGGCCGAGACGGGCGATGCGTGGGCGACCGCGCCTGCCGTGCTCCCCCCTGCCAGGGCGAGGATCGGTGCCAGGAACACAGCGGCGATCAGCGTCCGCGCTCGGGACTTCTCCGCGAGCATGACGATCTCTCTTTTCCAGGAGTGGAACAACGATCTTGAGAATTCGACAGCGCCGGCTGCGCAATGGGACGCGGCGCTGCCTTCTACCTCTTTTCAGTTTCGGTCGCGGGGTTTTCCGTCGATGGGGCCGGACGGCCTACTGCCCATGAGTCGAGTGGGCATGAAGCGGATCTTTTCGCCGGCAATCCCACTTGTTCGTACTCATGGAATTCGGCGACCCCGCCTGTTCCGCTACGTGACGGTTATCAGCGATCCTGCTCCTGGTGCCCAGGTCGTTCGTACGGCGGCCCGCCCCGCCTGGTCGCCAGGGGGCCGAGCCCACTCCACTGGCGTAACGGGCGACGGCGGACGGAGGGCGGCGGGGGGCGTCGTGATCGCTCTCCGAGACGGGCTTGAGGGAGCCCGTGAAGAGCGCGCTCCCGCCCCGACCCGAGGCCGAGCAGCGCGGTAGGAGCCCGTGATCTCCGGGGCAGGGTTGCAGCCACGGCACCGGAGAATCGAGGTGACGCTGTCAGGGAGGCGTGGCTCGCCGCGCACGGGCTGTGTGCGTCGGTGGCCGCGCCGAACAGAAAGGCGGCGGCCATGGCAGCGGTGCCCAGTAAGGGGCAACAGGAAAGTCCCTAGCGAATTGATCTCCAGAGAATCCCTGTTCGCGGGGACGGCGCTGATGCTGAGCGGGCCGCTCAGCATTCTTCAGGGCATAACCGGCATCACACAGGACACCATATTTTCCTCGCCTCGGTACGATTACCGATTCGACCTCGCCGCTTGGGGGTTGGATTCACCTTGTGATCGGCGTGGTGCTCGTCGTTATAGGCGTGGGGGTGCTGCTCGAGAAGAGCTGGGCTCGCGCGGCCGGTATACCGCTGGCGGCAGATCGTTCCATCCCGCGGCCAGCGGCCGTCGGTGAATCCGGACCGAGCCGGGACGGCACATGGCAGGTACGCCGATCTTGCTGATGGTGCGTTCTGCCCGACCGGCTCATGAGCCCTGGGCCGTTCGTCCCTCGCGCCGTGGGTCGGAGGGTGGGAGAACGAAGCTGATGGAGGCGTCTTTGTGCGGCGGCACGGGGCGCCGGACCGGGCTGCCACTCCTCAAGATCGTGGTTCGGCCCTCGGGTCCAGGGATCGAGGGATCGTCATCATGCGCTCCATGAAGGTCACCGTGCGGCGCGTCGCCGTCGCGGTGTGTGCGGCACCCGTCCTCGCCATGACGGCGGCCGGTACGGCCGGCGCGGCGGGAGCTTTTTCGGCGCCGTCGTCCGTCCTTCTGGTGCCTCGCTGCGCGAGCCCGCCGTGCCCGTCGGGCATAGAGCCGGGAAGCAACGGGGGCGGCACCGTGGATCCATGCGCCGGCGGCGCATGCGTCAACACCCCAATAGTTGACCACCCCACCAGCGAGCACACCTACCACCACTCGGGCGGTTCGGGCCTCCACCATCGCTGGTATCACCACCCCACCGAGATCACGGTCGGGGGCCGCATGGGGGTGTTTGTCTCCGGGCCGGCAATGAAGTTCCACCTGATGTGATCTGACACGTCGAAGCGGCACCTGTGCGCCCGCCGAATAACGCAAGGCCCCTACGTGGCCCTGCCGTTCTGCCTACGCTGAAGCGTGCGCCGGGCCGGGAGGCACCCGTCGGCCGCACCGCACGTCATACGGGGGGCATGCAGGGTGGATGCGGAGATCATGCAGTGGGTGGAGCAGGCCGGGCCCTGTCTGACGTCCGCGGTCGGCGCGTATGGGGCGGCCGTTCTCACGCGGGCGGAGGACGCCGCCGCTGATGCCACCGTCAGCCTGGGCCGCCGCATCCTGCAAGCCGTGTGGCGCCGCGGGGACGCGTCCGGGCGGGCCGCGCTGGAACAGGCCGTGGCCGAGGCTGCCGAAGAGCCGGACGATCTCGATGTCGCGGCCGCGCTGCGTCTGCAGCTCAGGCGTGCTCTGCGCAATGACGCCGAACTGTGTGCCGAACTGGCCGTGATGCTGGAGACCGCGGCGACCACAGCCACCGATGTGCGGGCCGGGGATCACAGTCCGGTGGTGTCACACAGCCGGATCGGCGGGGACAACGTCCAGATCGGACGAGCGGTCGGGGATGTGCGGATCGGTCGGGGCTGACCGGCATCGTCGGCGGCACCGCGCAGGACTGGAGCGGTAGGGGTGGATGGGCCGGGCGTGGACCGCTCGTGGATCGGTGGGCACAACATCCAGATCGGCGACGTCACCGGGCACGTCACGATCCTGCTGGAACGGCCCTCGTTCCGGTTGGAACTCCTCCGGCCGGTCGCGTCTCCCGAACTGCCCGCGAAGGCACGCCACCAGCCGAGCTATCTGCTGCACCCGGGCAACCAGGTGGTGCCCTACCGGCAGCCGGTCGCGGACCTGAAGACGCTGGCCGACTGGCGGGACGGCGGGGAGGCGTTCTCGGTGCTCCTGCTGCACGGGCCGGGTGGACAGGGCAAGACCCGTACCGCACAGCACTTCGCCTCCTGCGCCGTGGCCGACGGCTGGTCGGTAGCGCAGGCCAGGGACCTTTCCACGGCGGCACCTGCGCTGTCGCCGGCCGAAGGGGCGCCCGCCGAACGGCTGTTGATCGTCGTCGACTACGCCGAGCGCTGGCGCTACCCCAGTCTGCTGGCGATGCTCGAATCGACGCGGGGTGCGGGCCGGGCCCGTGTGGTGCGGGTTCTGCTGCTCGCTCGCTCCGGCACCCCTCTGTGGGATCGGCTGGAGGCCGAGCTCGACGGTCTGGACATGGCCTATGCTCCGCCGATGTCGCTGGGCGGCTTCGCCGCGGCATCGAGGGCGGCATGCTTCGCCGAGGCCCGTGCGGCGTTCGCTCGCGCGCTGGATGTCCCCGAAGTGTCCCCGCCCGTCCCGAGTGACCTCGCCGACCCCGTCTACGCCTCGCCGCTGACCCTCCACATGGCGGCCCTGGCCGGAGTCGTCGCCGCGAGCCAGAACGAGGCGAGGCCCGCCGACATCTCCCGCTATCTGCTGCTGCACGAGCGGCGCCGCTGGAACGCCTCCGCCGCTGCGGGCACCGTACGCACCCTGGTGGTACTGGCGACGCTGTTCGGCCCCGCCCGGACGCGGGAGTCCGCGCGGGCGCTGCTGCTCGCCGCCGGAGCCGCCGACGGGCCTGCCGAGGCCGACCGGGCGCTGACGGCGCATCGGGCCCTGTATCCGTCCGACCGGCACCTGGCGCCCCTGCGTCCCGACCGGTTCGCCGAGGACTTCCTCGGCTGGCATCTGGGCCGTGACCAGGACGCGAGGGAGGACCTGGCCGCGCTCCTGACCGGCGATGGCACCCCGTTGCAGGACGGCGACATCCGCCAGGCTCTGATCGTTCTTGCCAACGCCGCCCGCCACGAGCCGGTCCGTGACCTCCTGGACACGGTGGTCACCCGGCGGGCGGATCTCGCCGAATCCTCGCCCGCGGTCCTGCTCGCCGTGGCCGAACATCTTCCGCTCGGCACGGCGCTGGCGTTCGCCCGGCGCCCGATCAAGGGCGTGGAGCTGTCGTACGCCCGGCTCAGGCTGGCCCAGCGGGTCGCGGAGGCCGTTCCGGACGGTGCTCCCCCCGACATCGACATCATGCGACTGTGGCTGCTCGGCCGGGAGTTGCTGGAGTACGGCGAATACGCCCAGGCGGCGGATGTTCTGGGCAGGGCCGTACGGCAGGCGCGTGCGTACCGGGACCACCCCGAGATCGGGGACCCCGCGGAACTGGCCGAGCTGCTCAACCTCTACGCACAGACTCTGGCGTTCAGCGGCAGGGAGCAGCAGTCGGTGCATGCCACGACCGAAGCGGTCGAGCTGCTGCGGGAACAGCCTGCCGTGCCTTCCGATGTCGACCCGTCCCGGCACAAGGAGCTGCTGGCGAGAAGCCTGGCCAACCACGCCAACGCGCTGGCGGAGACGGCCGGGACCGGGAATCTGCCGAAGGCGCTCGCCGCCGCCGAGGAAGCGATCGCTCTGTACCGGGAGCTGGCCGCCGAGGACTCCGACGCATACGGAGGGGCGCTGGTGCGGGCCGAGGAGAGGGTCGCGCGTCTGCTGCACGAGGTGGGCCGTCCCGAGGAAGCCCTCCAGGTGGGGCTGCGGGCCGCCGACATGCTGCGCCGGCTCTCCGCGGAGGACCCCGAGGAGCACCGCGAGGCATACGGCAACACCCTGCACAACCTGGGGCTCAGCCTCAAGGCGACCGGGCAGTCCGAGCAGGCGGTTCGCGCGCTGTCCGAGGCCGCCGACCACTATCGATACCTGGCACAGCACATCCCACTCCGCTTTCTGGACCGTCTGGCCGGTTGCCTTCTCTCGCTGTCGGAGGTCTTGGAAGGGCTCGGCCGCGTGGGGGAGAGGGTCCGGGTGCTGCGCGAGCTGGTGGCCGTGGAACGGCAGATGCGGGAGAGGGGGCCGGTTCCGGACGAGCGCAGGCTCGCCGTCACGATGTTCTGTCTCGGCCAGCAGCTGGCGATCCAGGGAGACGACGAGCACGCGGTGGCGCCGCTGACCGAGGCGACGGAGCTGCTGCGGAGCCTCGCAGAGCGGAATCCGGGCTCGGTGCCCGTCCTGTCGGAAGCGCTCATCAGGCTCGGTTCCGTGCAGAGCGCGCTCGGCGACAGGACCGCGGCGGAGGCTGCCGAGCGAGAGGCCGTCGCCCTGTACCTCAAGCACGACGACGCCTCCGAAGAGGGCACGTCGGAGGGCCGGGTAACTCCAGGTCGGTGGAACGGTGTTGGGGACCCGGAGGGACAATGAGGGGAACGGCGCCGTCGTACAACATCGGTGCCACAAGGGGGAGTAGGGATATGCAGAGTGTGCAGGGCGGGGCCGGGCTCGTCGTCGTGACCGTGGCGGTGGTCGGGCTGGTGGTGCGACAGCAGCTGCGCACCCGTCCGGTGCGGCGCAACGGGTCGCTGATTGCGCCGGCCGTCCTCGGTGTGCTGGGCGTTGCGGGGATCGCCTTCGGTATTGCCTCGGTCGTCAAATCCCGTCCGCTGACGCTGCTGCCCCTTGCCCTCCTGGTGGTGAGTCTGGCCGTCGCGGCGGGGTTCGGCGTGGTCAGGGCGCGGACCGTACGGGTGTGGCACGGTCCGCAGGGCGAGGTGTTGCGCAAGGGGTCAGCGGCCACGACGGCGTGGTGGCTGGCCTCGGTGGCGGTGCACGGCGCGCTGGGCCTGTGGATCGATCACCTGGCCGGGGCCGGGGTGCTGGGCGCCGTGTCGGTGTATGCGTACCTGGCGATCGGCCTGGGGACGCAGAACGTCCTGGTGCGGGGGCGGGCCGCGGCGCTGTGAGGTGAGCCCGGGGGCATCTGCCTCGGCCGGGCCGGCGCGTGGCGCGGCGGAAATCGCGGGCCCGCGCCCGCTCACCGCCGCTCCGCCGAAGCGAGAGTCGCCCGTGCCTCCTGTTCCGACAGCCCCGTATGGCGGGCCGCCTCGATGAGGCGCGCGGACAGTTCCTGGTGCAGGCCCGCCTCGTGGGCGCGGCAGGCGGCCCAGAAGAGGCGGGCGTTGCGCTGGCCCTGGGGGGAGGTGCGGACGAAGCGTACGAGGGCCGAGGCGGGCTGCGGCGGTACGGACGGCGGGGCGTCGCGGTGCGGGGGTGGGGGCGTGAGGAGGGCGAGCAGGGCGTGCGGGGCGCGGGCGGGCACGCAGGGTGCGCCCGGCGCCAGTTCGTAGCGGCCGCGAGCGGTGAGGGAACCGGGACCGACCAGATAGCCGCCGGCGCCCCGGATGTCGATGCCCGGGGCGAGGCGCCCGACGGAATTGGGTACGGGCGGCGACGGCGGTCCGGTGTACCAGAGATGGCGGCCGCCGCTCGGGGTGCGGACCGTCACCGTGGGCGGCAGCGGAAAGCCGTGTTCCTCGGCGAGGAAGCGCAGCGCGGTGAGGGCGTCGGCGCCGTTCTTGGTGTCGAGGTCGACGCCTATGAGGTGGTACGGCGGCAGGCCGCAGGCGATGCCGTATCCGGTGGCCCAGGGGGCGGCGGCGAACAGCCGGCGGATGCCGAGCGGGTCGGTGGTCGCGTCGTGGACGCCGTGCCCGATACGGCCGCAGGCGCCGCGGCAGGGCGGCGATTCGGGGTGGCCGCGGTGCGGTGAGCGGACGGCGGGGTGCTTGCTGCGGGTCAGCGGTATGACGGCGTAACCGCGCTCGGCGGCGCGCAGGGCATGGGTGAGGGCGGTGGCATGGGGGACCGCGGGGAAGGGCTCGGCGGGCGGAGGGTCGACGGCAGTGTTTCGGTGCATGCCCATGGCTCTATTTTCGTACGAATGTTCGAGAAAAGGAAGGGGGTGGGCGGGGCGAGGAGGTGTGGCGCGGGGTGAAAGGCCAGGTCGTGCAGGTCTGGGTGCGCGCGTGGGGGCGCTGGGGCGCGGCGATGGTTTATCCGATGTTCCTCATACTTGCGAGGGAATCGCCCCTTCATGGCGGGTTCGCCGGGGATTCGGTGGGCAATTCTGAGGTCGCGACGTCGAGGCACATACCGGGTGGTCGGCCAATCACCCGGTGGATCAACGGAGTTGGGATCGGATCCACAGGGGGTCGGATCGTGAAGTTGTGTTCCGTAGGAGGAAGAAACATGGCAAGCACCCGTACTGCTCGCGTCATCGCTGTTGCCGCCGCCCTGCCCTTCGCGGTCGCTCTGTTCAGCGGCGTGGCGCAGGCCGACAACGGCAGCCTTGCGCACAACGGGTCCAATGCGGCGGCCGCCACCCAGCAGGGGACCGGTGTCCACGGCGACAACCACGGAAACTCCACCACCGGTCAGCAGGTTGCCAACGGCACCGGTGCCTCCAACCAGAACAACACCGCGAGCGTGAACGGCTCCGGCTACACGGCCGTTGACCAGGACAATTCCTCCGTCACTTTCGGCGACAACATCGGCTGATCCCGCTCGCCGCCACGGGGGGCGAGCGGTCGGCCCCGAGGTGAGCCGAGGGGTGAGCCGGCGGGAGCCGATGGTTGGGCTGAGAAATGAGCCGGCGGATGAGTCGAGAGACAGGCTGAGGGGGGGATTCATAGGGGAGTTGAGAGAAGAGCCGTAGGTGATGAGTCGGGGTTGGTGCGGCGGTTACGGGCTGCGCCGGGGTTCCCTGCGCCGACCTTGACAGCGAGCGGGTTTCTGACGGACAGTCAGAAATCCGCTTTCGCTCGTACGGTCGCCGGAACACGTACGGCCACCAGAAGGGGAGGCCGCCGACGTGCACCTCGCCCCCACCGCGCGCCAGCAGCGGCTGCGCGCCGAACTGCGCGCCTACTTCCGCACGGTGCTGCCCGACGGCCCCGTCGAGGACCCCGCGGACCGGCGCGCCGTCCTCCGCCGGATCGGTGCCGACGGCCTGCTGGGCCTGGGCTGGCCGACCGCGTACGGCGGCCAAGGCCGCGGCCCCGACGAGCAGTTCATCTTCTTCGACGAGGCACAGCGCGCGGGCGCGCCCGTATCGATGGTCACCCTCAACACCGTCGGCCCGACCCTGATGGCGTACGGAACCGAGCGCCAGAAGGACTTCTTCCTGCCGCGCATCCTCAGCGGCGAGATCGTCTTCGCGATCGGCTACACGGAGCCGGAGGCGGGCACGGATCTCGCCGCGCTGCGGACGCGCGCCGTGAAGACGGGCCCCGACTGGCTGATCGACGGCGGCAAGAGCTTCACCAGCAACGCCCACCAGGCCGACTGGATCTGGCTCGCCTGCCGCACGGACCCCGAGGCGCCCAAGCACCGCGGCATCTCGATCATCCTCGTGCCGACCGACGCGCCGGGCTTCTCCTGGACCCCGATCGAGACCGTCGGCGGCCTGATGACCACCGCCACCTACTACGACGGTGTGCGCGTCCCGGCCGGCAACCTTGTCGGAGAGGAGCACGGCGGCTGGCGGCTGATCACCACGCAGCTCAACCATGAGCGGGTGGCGCTGGCGGCCCTGGGCATGCAGGCCGAGGACGCCTTCGAGGCGGCGCTGGCGCATGCCCGTACACCCGGTCCGGAGAGCGGCGAGCGGCCGGCGGACCGCCCCTGGGTACGGTCCCGGCTCGCCGAGGCGTACGCGCGGCTGGCCGCCACCCGGCTGTTGAACTGGCGGCTGGTGGGCGAGGTGGGCGCCGGCACGCTCGGACCCGGTGACGCCAGCGGTGTGAAGTTCGCCGGGACGGAGAGCGCCGTCGAGGTCTACCGGATCTGCCAGGAAGTGGCCGGCGACGCCGCCCTCGTACGGACCGGATCGCCGGGCGCCTTCGGGGACGGCGAGCTGGAGCGGATGAACCGTGCGGCGCAGATCAACACCTTCGGGGGCGGCGTGAGCGAGGTCCAGCGGGAGATCGTGGCGACGATGCGGCTCGGGATGCGGAGGGGGCGGCGGTGAGTGGTGGGGACGGTGTGGCGAGTGGTCTCTACGAGCGGCTGAAGGCGTACGAGGGGCGGGCCGCGGTGACCGGGGGCGTGGGCAAGGATCCGGTCAACGCGCCGATGATCCGGCACTGGTGCGAGGCGATGGGCGATACCCACCCCGCCTACCGGGGCCCGGACGCGATCGCTCCGCCGACCATGCTCCAGGCATGGACGATGGGCGGTCTCTCGGGGCACGCCGAGGGCTCCGGGCGCTCGACGGCGTACGACGAGCTGTTCGCGCTGCTGGACGATGCCGGGTACACCTCGGTCGTCGCCACCGACTGCGAGCAGGAGTATCTGCGCCCGCTGCGTCCCGGGGACCGGGTCCGCTTCGATGCGGTGATCGAGTCGGTGTCGGAGCGCAAGTCGACCAAGCTGGGGGCCGGGCACTTTGTGACGACGCGGATGGACGTCCGGGTGGACGGGGGCGAGGGCGGGGCCGGGGGCGGGGCCGACGGGGCGGCTGTGGCCGGGGCCGCGGCGGCGGAGCCGGAACTGGTGGGGACGCATCGGTTCCGGATCCTCAAGTACGCCCCCGCCGCCAGGAAGCCCGAGCGGCCCGAGCCGCGCCCCCGCCGCCCCCGCCCTGTGATCAACCGGGACAACGCCGGCTTCTGGGAGGGCGTGGCGGCGCACCGGCTGCTGATCCAGCGGTGCGGCGGGTGCGGTGCGCTCCGTTTCCCCTGGCTGCCCGGGTGCAACGCCTGCGCCTCGCCGGAGTGGGACACCGTCGAGGCGAGCGGCGAGGGCACCGTCTACTCGTACGTCGTGCTGCACCATCCGCGCTTCCCGGCCTTCACGATGTCCGATGGTGCCGCCGACGCGGCGGGGCCCTATGCCGTGGCCCTGATCGAGCTGGCCGAAGGGGTGCGGATGGTCAGCAATGTGGTGGGGGTGCCGTACGACGAGGTGCGGATCGGGATGCCCGTACGGCTCGCCTTCCTACGGGTGGACGAGGAGTGGGAGCTTCCGGTGTTCAACGCCCTGGTGGGGAGCGCCTGATGGATTTCACGCCCACGGAGGAACAGACCGCGGCCCGGGAGCTGGCGGCGCGGATCTTCGGCGATCTCGCCACGCACGAACGGCTCGCGGCCGCCGGCAGCGGTACGGATGCCGAGCTGTGGAAGGCGCTGTGCGCGGCCGGGCTGCCCGGGGCGGTCGAGGAGATCGGGCTGCTCGGGCTCGTGCTGCTGCTGGAGGAGCAGGGGCGGACGACGGCGCAGGTGCCGTTCGCCGCGACCTGCGCGTACGGCGTGCTGGCCGTCGCCCGGCACGGCACCCACGCGCAGCGGGCGCGGCTGCTGCCCGGTCTGCGGGCCGGGACCGCGGTCGCGACCGGCGCCTTTCCGGCGCAGCCCGGCGTACGGGCCGAGGAGCGGACGGGCGCGGTGGGGCGGCTGACCGGGGTGGTCCGGTCGGTGCCGTGGCTGCGCGAGGCCACCCAGGTCCTGGTGGCGGACGCCGGACGGAGGCTGTGGCTGGTACGGACCGATGACCCCGGCGTGCGGCGGCATCCGGTGGAGACCACCGCGCCATGGGCGGCCGGGCGGCTGACCCTGGACCGGGCGGCCGGTGACCGGCTGGGCGGGCCAGGGGTTTACGAGGACGTCCTGGGGATCGTCCGGACCGCGTGGGCCGCCCTCCAGGCCGGGGTGTGCGCGGGGGCGCTGGCACGGGTGGTCGCACACACCACGACGCGGGAGCAGTTCGGCCGCCCGCTGTCGGCCAACCAGGGCGTACTGCTGCGCGCCGCCGATGCGTACATGGACACCGAGGCGATCCGGGTCACCGCCTACGAGGCGGCCTGGCGTTGCGACCAGGGGCTGGATGCGGCGCCGCAGACGCTGACCGCCGCCTGGTGGGCCGCCGAGGCGGGGACACGGGTGGTGCATGCGGCGCAGCATCTGCACGGGGGGATCGGCGCCGATGTCGATCACCCCGTCCATCGGCACTTCCTGTGGGGGCGGCAGGTGGCCGGGTATGTGGGGGGCGGGGCGGCACTGCTGGAGGAATTGGGGGAGTTGGTGACCGGGAGCCCTGGCCTCGACGAGGTCAGCGGCACCGTCGAGAGGAGGGCCGGACATGAGAGCCGGTGACGAGCTGCCGCCCCTGGAGATCCCCATCACCCGCACCCTGATCGTCGCCGGTGCCCTCGCCTCCCGCGACTACCAGGACGTGCACCACGACGCCGAGCTCGCCGGGGAGAAGGGCTCGCCCGACATCTTCATGAACATCCTCACCACCAACGGCCTGGTCGGCCGCTACATCACCGACTACCTCACCGGCCACATCGGCCCGCACTGCACCCTGCGCAAGGTCGCCATCCGCCTCGGCGCCCCCAACTACCCCGGAGACACCATGGTGTTGAGAGGTACGGTCACGGCCGTCGACGGTGATACGGCCCAGATACGGGTCACCGGGGCGAACGGGCTCGGCCACCACGTCACCGGAACGGTCACCGTCGTGCTGGGGGCCGCCCGATGAGCCTGAGCCGCCCCGACTCCCTCTCCGGCCGGGCCGCCCTCGTCGGTATCGGCGCCACCGAGTTCTCCAAGGACTCCGGCCGCAGCGAACTCAAGCTCGCCGTCGAGGCCGTCCATGCCGCCCTGGACGACGCCGGGCTGACCCCCGCCGACGTCGACGGCCTGGTCACCTTCACGATGGACACCACCCCCGAGATCACCCTCGCGCAGGCCGCGGGCATCGGCGAGCTGTCCTTCTTCTCCCGCATCCACTACGGGGGCGGCGCGGCCTGCGCCACCGTCCAGCAGGCGGCCATGGCGGTCGCCACCGGGGTCGCGGAGGTCGTCGTCTGCTATCGCGCGTTCAACGAGCGTTCCGGCCGCCGCTTCGGCTCCGGGGTCCAGCAGCGCGAACCGTCCGCCGAGGGCGCGGCGCTCGGCTGGAACCTCCCCTTCGGGCTGCTCACCCCCGCCTCCTGGGTCGCCATGGCCGCCCAGCGCTATCTCCACACCTACGGGCTGACGCCGGACGCCTTCGGCCCCGTCGCCGTCACCGCCCGCCGCCATGCGGCCCGTAACCCGGCCGCGTACTTCTACGGCAAGCCCGTCACCCTCGCCGACCATGCCGCCTCCCGGTGGATCGTGGAGCCGCTGCGGCTGCTGGACTGCTGCCAGGAGACGGACGGCGGCCAGGCGCTCGTCGTGACCTCGCCGGAAAGGGCGCGCGACCTGCGCCATCCGCCCGCACTGGTCACGGCCGCGGCACAGGGCGCCGGTCGCGCCCAGGAGCAGATGACCAGCTTCTACCGCGACGACCTGACCGGCCTGCCGGAGATGAACGTCGTCGCCCGCCAGCTCTGGCGCACCTCCCGTCTCGGCCCCGCCGACATCGACGTCGCCATCCTCTACGACCACTTCACCCCGTTTGTCCTGATGCAGCTGGAGGAATTCGGCTTCTGCCGGCCGGGCGAGGCCGCCGGTTTCGTGGCCGCGGACGCGCTGCCGCTCAACACCCACGGCGGCCAGCTCGGCGAGGCGTATCTGCACGGCATGAACGGCATCGCGGAGGCGGTGCGTCAGCTGCGCGGTACGTCCGTCAATCAAGTCCCGGATGCGGAGCGGGTGGTGGTGACGGCGGGTACGGGGGTGCCGACTTCCGGGCTGGTGCTCTGGCGGGCGGGATGAGGGGGCGTGGCCATCGGGGGCTGCCGGGCGGGCGGCGCCTGACGTGGCCTGACGTGGCCTTTCGTGCCCCGGCCCGCCGGCTTCCGCCCCGGCTCTCCCCTAGGGGGAGCGGGCGCCCCGTCCGCCCTGAGGAGGTGGGGCCCGCGCTACCCGTACAACTTGAGGGGGATGAGTCTTCGGCACCTGCGACCGATCCCCCCGGCCCCGGTCCGCTTCTAGCGTGGAGGGCATGACCACGCCAGTGTGCAAGGGCGCTTCGACCGCCGCCGTGTTCCCGACGTTCTCGTCCTATGTACGGGCCCGGGGGCCGGTCCTGCTGCGCGCCGCACGGTCGCTGTCCCCCAACCCGAACGACGCCGAGGACCTGCTCCAGACGGCGCTCGCCAAGACCTATGTGGCCTGGGAGCGGATCGAGGACCACCGCGCCCTGGACGGCTATGTCCGCCGCGCGTTGATCAACACCCGTACCTCCCAGTGGCGCAAGCGCAAGGTCGAGGAATACGCCTGCGACGAACTCCCCGAGCCGGACCCCACCCCGGTCCCCGACCCCGCCGAGCTCCAGGGCCTGCGGGACGCCATGTGGCGCGCGGTGATGCGCCTGCCCGCCCGCCAGCGGGCCATGGTCGTCCTGCGCTATTACGAGGACCTCAGCGAGGCCCAGACCGCCGAGGTCATGGAGGTCTCGATCGGCACGGTCAAAAGCGCCGTATCCCGCGCCCTGGCCAAACTCCGTGAGGACCCGGAGCTGGCCATGATCGGCTAGGGGTCACGGACGAGGCCCGGCGCACGCATCCCCGCGCCACGACGAGGAGCAGCTCGCCCCCCCCCCCCCGCCATGTTTCACGTGAAACATCGCAGATGGCGTCAACTCCCGTACCTCACCGGCCTTCCCGTAAATCACTGCCCGTTTCGCGCATGCCTCAGTAGATTGACCCGATGTCCGAACTCCGAACCGAGCGACTGCTCCTGCGCGACTGGCGGGGGGCCGACCTCGCTCCCTGGGCCGCGATGAATGCCGACCCCGAGGTCCGCGCGTACTTCCCCGATGTGCTCACACGCGAGCAGAGCGAGGCATCGGCGGCGCGCTTTCAGGCGGCTCTCGACCGGCGGGGCTGGGGGTGGTGGGCGGTCGAGGTACGCGCCACCGGGGAGTTCATCGGGCTCGCCAGGCTGGATCCGGTGGACGCGGACACCCCGTTCACCGGGGTGGAGGCCGGCTGGCGCCTGACGCGGACGGCCTGGGGACTGGGCTATGCCACCGAGGCCGCCGGGGCCGTCCTGTCCTACGGCTTCGCGACGCTCACCCTGCCGGAGATCTTCGCCGTGACGACCGCGACCAATCTCCGCTCCCGCGCCGTGATGCGCCGCCTCGGCATGACCCACCACACGGCCTATGACTTCGACGATCCGAACGTGCCGGACGGCCCGTTGCGGCGGAACGTGGTGTACCGGATCACGGGGGAGGAGTGGCCGGGACGGAGCGGGGCGTAGCCCGCCGGACAGCCCGGTGAAACGGTGGCGGGGCCCGCGGTTGTCACGCTCCGCGGTTCACCATCAGCCTGCCGACCGCCTGTTCCAGCCCGGCGATGCGGTCGGCCAGGCCGGTGGATTCGGGGCCTTCCGTATCGCGCAGCAGCGACTCGATCTCGGTGAGCTCGCCCACGACCTCGGCCAGGCGCGCGGCCTCGCCGGGGCCGGTGGTGGTGAGCGCGTCCTGGACGTGGGGGCGGTCGGCGTCCGCCGGCTGGTGGGTCTCGGGGGACGACGCGGAGAGCGTGATCACCGGGGTCTCGGGCGTCTCCGGGGGCTCGGGCGGCCTGAGGGGTTCCGGGGGCGTGGTGGGCTCGGCGCGTCCGGGAAGTTCCGTTGCGACCACGGGGTGTTCGGGACCTTCCCTTTCGGTCACGGGGGGCGCGGGGACGGGCTCCGGTGCCGGGGCGGAGCCCGCCGCAACGGCAAGCGGGGCGGCCTCCCCGGCCGGTTCCTCCGACGTCAGCAGCCGTTTCAACTGCTCGGCCTGAGCGGCCAGTTGATGGTTCTTGCGGTGCAGCTCCAGGAAGACGTTGACCTTGGTGCGCAGCAGCCAGGGGTCGAACGGTTTGATGAGGAAGTCGGCCGCGCCGACGGTGTAGCCGCGGTAGGCGTAGTTGGGGTCCACGGACGCGCCGGTCAGCAGGATGATCGGGACGTCCTTCGTCTGGTCGAGGCCCTTGATGTTGGCGGCGGTCTCGAAGCCGTTCATGCCCGGCATCATGACGTCGATGAGCACCACGGCGAACTCCTCGCGCAGCATCGCCTTGAGTGCCTCCTCGCCCGAGCGTGCGCGCACCACGCGCTGGCTGAGCGAGCCGAGGACGGCCTCCAGGGCGACGAGGTTCTCCTCCATGTCATCGACGATGAGGATTGCGGCGGGGATGTCGGGTGCGGTGGTCATGGGGCCTCTCCGGTGGTCGTCCCGTCGGTCTGCGCTTCCCCGGGGTGCACGTCGAGCGCCTGCCCACCGCCGGTGTGCTCGGGGCGGGCCGTCCCGCCGTCGGACGTCGCGCCACCGGCCTGGCCTTGGGCTTGCCCGCCCTTGGCCCGCCCGTCGGCCGGCTCGCTCCCGTCCGTCCCGCCTCGTGGTGCGGGCTGTGCGCCCCCGGTCTGGTCCTGCGGATCCAGCAGGCGGCAGATCACCGCCAGCAGCTGGTCCACGTCGACGGGCTTGGGGATGTAGTCGTCGGCGCCGCTCTCGATGGCCTTTTCGCGGTCGCCCGGCATGGCCTTGGCGGTGAGCGCGATGACCGGCAGATCCGCGAAGCGGGGCGCATGGCGGATCGCCTTGATCATCTCGTAGCCGTCCATTTCGGGCATCATGATGTCCATCAGGACCAGCGACACATCGGGTGTCCTGTCCAGCACCTCAAGGCCCTCGCGGCCGTTCTCCGCGTACTTGACGCTGATGCCGACCCGGCCCAGGACGTGCGTGAGGGCGAAGACGTTGCGGATGTCGTCGTCGACGATGAGGATGCGGCGGTCGGCCAGTACGCGGCCCGGGCGGCCGCTGAGCCATTCGCGCAGCCGGGTCGTCTCCGGCCAGGCCACGTCCAGCCCGTCGGAGGGGCGGGGGGCCGCCTGGGCCGCCGTACGGGTGGGGCCTTCCGGCTGGGCGAAGACGTCGCCGGGGTGTGTGGCGGTGGCGTCCGCCGGGCGTGCGCCGTACGCCTCCGGCTGGGCGGCGTAGGCGTCCGTACCGCGCTCGCCCACGGCTCCGGCGGCGACGGTGTCGCTGACGGCGTCGCCGTCTCCCCCGCCTCCCCCGCCGCTCGCGTCGCCGCGTCCCGCGCTCCCTCCGGTGCCCGCCGCGGCGGTCGTCCTCGCGCCCTGTGCGGCGACGGCCTCTGCGCGGCGCTCCGCGAGCTTCTCCGCCGCGGCGGGAACATCACGGAGAGTGGGTGCGTTGTCACGAGTGGTGGAGGGTGTGGCGGCGGTGGAGGTCGCAGGGACGGACGGGGAGGTTCCGGTGTAGCGCGCGGGGATGTAGAGGGTGAAGGTCGAGCCGACGCCGGGTTCGCTCTCGGCGGTGATCCGGCCGCCGAGGAGGGCCGCCATATCGCGGCTGATGGACAGGCCGAGGCCGGTGCCGCCGTACTTGCGGTTGGTGGTGCCGTCGGATTGCTGGAACGCCTCGAAGATGCCGTCGAGTTTCTCGGCAGGGATGCCGATGCCGGTGTCCTTGACGGCGAGGGCGACGACCGCGTCGGCGTTGCGCAGGGAATCCTCGCTGAAGCCGGCGGCGGGGACGCGTTCGACGGTCAGCTCGACGCCGCCGGCGGAGGTGAACTTCACGGCGTTGGACAGGAGGTTGCGCAGGATCTGCTGGAGGCGCTGTTCGTCGGAGTACAGCTCGCGGGGGACGTTCTCGCCGACCTTGACGTCGAAGGACAGGCCGCGGTCGATGGTGAGCGGGCGGAAGGTCGCCCGGACGTAGTCGAGGAGTTTGTCCAGCGGCAGGGCCTTGGGGTGGACGTCCATCCGGCCGGCCTCGATCTTCGACAGGTCGAGGATGTCGTTGATGAGCTGGAGGAGGTCGGAGCCGGCGCGGTGGATGGTGACCGCGAACTCCACTTCCTGCGGCGAGAGATGGCTGTCGGGGTTGTCGGCGAGGAGCCGGGAGAGCACGAGCAGGGAGTTGAGAGGAGTGCGCAGCTCGTGCGACATATTGGCCAGGAACTCGGACTTGTACTGCGAGGAGGTGGCCAGCAGGGCGGCCTTCTCCTCCAGCTCGGCGTTGGTCAGCTGGAGCTCGTCGGAACGCTGGCGCAGCTCGGCCGTGAGTCGCTGCGACTCCGAAAGGAGGGATTCGGTACGGGAGTTGGCGATGATGGTGTTGATGGAGACGCCGATGGTGTTGGCGAACTGGTCGATGAACGCGAGGTGCACCTCGCTGAAGCGGCTGAACGACGCCAGCTCGATCACTCCCAGCACCTGGTCCTCGAAGAGGACGGGCAGGATGACGACGCTGGCGGGGGCGGCGGAGCCCAGTCCCGAGCTGATGGTGAGGTAGTCCGGTGGGGCGGCGTCGACGAGGATGCGTTTCTTCTCCATGGCCGCCTGGGTGATCAGGCCCCAGCCGCGGGTGCCCGGGCTGGGCAGCGAGCGCTGCCCGTCGGCCTGCCCGGTCCCGTAACCGGCGATGAACTTCAGCCCCTCGCCCGGCTCGGCGCCCGCCTCGGCCAGGAAGAACGCTCCGAACTGCGCGTTCACCAGCGGAGTCAGCTCGCGCAGGATCAGATCGGCGACCTCGACCAGGTCACGGTGGCCCTGCATCAGCCCGGCGATACGGGTGAGGTTGGACTCCAGCCAGTCCTTGGCGCGGGTGGTCTCGCGGAGGTTGGCCACCATGAGGTTGATGTTGTTCTTGAGCGCGGCGACCTCGCCCTGGGCTTCCACCGAAATGGAGCCGGACATATCGCCCTGGGTGACGGCGCTGGCGACCTCGGCGATGGCCCGCACCTGGTTGGTGAGGTTCAGGGCCAGTTCGTTGACGTTGGTGGTCAGCTTCTTCCAGGTCCCGTAGACGCCCTCGACCCGTGCCTGGCCGCCCAGCCGCCCCTCGCTGCCCACCTCGCGGGCCACCCGGGTCACCTCGGAGGAGAACGACGAGAGGGTGTCGACCATGGTGTTGATGGTGGTCTTGAGCTCCAGGATCTCGCCGCGCGCGTCCACGTCGATCTTCTTCGACAGGTCGCCCTTGGCCACCGCCGTCGCCACCTGGGCGATGTTGCGGACCTGGGAAGTCAGGTTGTCGGCCATGAAGTTGACGTTGTCGGTGAGGTTCTTCCAGACCCCCGAGACGCCATGGACCTGGGCCCGCCCGCCCAGCCGGCCCTCGGTGCCGACCTCGCGGGCCACCCGGGTCACCTCGTCCGCGAACGCCCGCAGCTGCTGCACCATGGTGTTCACGGTGTCCTTGAGCTCCAGGATCTCGCCCCGGGCGTCCACGTCGATCTTCTTCGACAGGTCGCCGTTGGCCACGGCCGTGGTCACCTGGGCGATGTTGCGGACCTGGGAGGTCAGGTTGAGCGCCATCGAGTTGACGTTGTCGGTGAGGTCCTTCCAGACCCCCGAGACGCCCCTGACCTGGGCCTGACCGCCGAGGTTGCCCTCGGTGCCGACTTCGCGGGCGACGCGGGTGACCTCGTCGGCGAAGGCGGAGAGCTGGTCGACCATGGTGTTGATGGTCGACTTCAGTTCCAGGATCTCGCCCTTCGCCTCCACGGTGATCTTCTTGCCGAGGTCGCCCTCGGCGACGGCGGTGGCGACCTGGGCGATGTTGCGGACCTGGGTGGTCAGGTTGTCGGCCATGAAGTTGACGCTCTCGGTGAGGTCCTTCCAGACCCCGGAGACGCCCCTGACCTGCGCGCGGCCGCCCAGCTGGCCTTCGGTGCCGACTTCGCGGGCGACGCGGGTGACCTCGTCGGCGAAGGCGGAGAGCTGGTCGACCATGGTGTTGACGGTCGACTTCAGCTCCAGGATCTCGCCGCGCGCATCCACGGTGATCTTCTGGCTGAGGTCGCCGTTGGCCACGGCCGTGGTCACCTGGGCGATGTTGCGGACCTGCCAGGTCAGGTTGGACGCCATGAAGTTGACGTTGTCGGTGAGGTCCTTCCAGACCCCGGAGACGCCCCTGACCTGCGCGCGGCCGCCCAGCTGCCCCTCGGTGCCGACCTCGCGGGCGACGCGGGTGACCTCGTCGGCGAAGGCCCGCAGCTGGTCGACCATCTTGTTCACGGTCAGCTTCAGCTCCAGCAGCTCGCCGGTGGCCTCGACCGTCACCTGCTGGGTCAGATCGCCGCGGGCCACCGCCGTGGTGACCACCGCGATGTCCCGCACCTGCGCGGTCAGCCGTGAGGCCATGGTGTTGACCGCCTCGGTCACATGCAGCCAGTCGCCTGAGAGGCCCTGTGCCTTGGCGCGGCCGCCCAGCCGGCCCTCGGTGCCGACCTCGCGGGCCACCCGGGTGACCTCGCCGGTGAACAGCGACAGCTGGTCCACCATGCGGTTGACACCGATGCCCAGTCGGCGCAGATCGCCGTGCAGCTGCCGGTTGCCGTCGTGCAGGGCGACATGCTGGGTCAGATCGCCGTCCGCCACCGCGTCCAGTACCCGTGCGGCCTTGAAGACGGGCACCGCCATCGCGTCGAGCACCGTATTGGCGGCATCCACATTGGTCGCCCAGGAGCCCGCCCCCGGGCTTGCGGTGATCCGTTCGTCCAGCCGGCCCTGCCGGATGATTTCCTGGCGGATGCGTTGCAGCTCGTCGGCCAGATGGGCATTGCGGGTCACGATCTGATTGAAGACCCCCGCGATATCGGCGAGCACACCGTCCTGGGCGCCCTCCGCATACGCCGTGAAGTCCCCGTCCCGCAGTGCATTCATGGCGGCCAGCAGCCGCCGCAGATCGCCTGTGCGGACCTGCTGGAGCTCCCCCGCAACCGGTTGCGGCGCATCGCCGTGCGCCGCCTCCTGCCCGCCGAGCGCGACACCGGAGCGGGCAGGTGAGGGGGAGCGTTTCGAGGGCCGGGGTCCCGGGTGTGGAGGTGGAGTAGCGGAGTCAGGCCGGACCGGGTCGCGGGCCATGGGGCACCATCCCCCAATGATCCATTTGGGCAGATATGTCATAGTATAAGTCGCTTGGAATTCCCTTTTCCCAGGCGCACCCAGGGGCTGCAATGGGGACATCGACCGCGCCCACGGAAGCCGTGTCCCGCAAGGGGCTACCGGCGAATCAGCTGGCGCCCGCCGGTGCCCGCAAATTCGTCCGTACGGTGCTCATGGAACGGGCCCGGCGGCACCCGCCCGCGCCCGGCTCGGCGGCCCTCACCGACCGCTTCATCGACGACGTCCTGCTGCTCGTCAGCGAACTGGTCACCAACGCCGTGATGTATGCCGGTACGGAGATCGACGTGACCTGCCGCCTGGAGCCGGGCCGGGAGCGCAACGGCCGGGGCCACTCCCCGGTCGACTACGAGGCCAACGGCACCGGCGACGGCCCCGCCACCATGGGCGTCGTCGTGGAGGTGGCCGACCGGCACCCCTCCCGGGGCGTGCACGGCGGCGTGGACGCCCGCAGCGGCGAGCCCGGCTACGGCCTCCAGCTGGTCAGCGCGGTCGCCGAGTCCTGGGGGGTCACCTACCGGCAGTCCGAGAAGACGGTGTGGTTCCGGCTGGTGGCCAAGGAGGGCGAGCTTGAGATACCCGGCCCGCCGCCGCCCGCACGGTCACCGCGCATCGAGCCGCCCGCCCACGGCCCGGCCCATCCCACCTCCCCCGCCCCCGCCCACGCCGCCGAATGGGCCGACCGCGGCGGTCCGTCCTTCCTGGCCGAGACCAGCGAACTCCTGGCCGGGCAGCTCGACCAGGACATGGTCACCGCGCTCGCCGCCCAGCTGCTCGTCCCCCGGCTCGCCGACTGGTGCGCGATCTGGCTGTACACCGAGGGCAGCGGGATGAAGCTGTCCCGGGTCTGGCATGTGGACGAGCGCCGCATTCCGCCGCTGCGCGCGGACCTGGAGCGGGAGAACCCGTCCGCCGGGGTGCGTACCGCGGGCACCCCCTGGCCCTGGCCCGAGAGCGCCGGGGCGCGGGACACCGGCGGCTCGGCGCTGGCGTTCCCGCTGGTGGCTCGGGACACCGATCAGGGCCTGCTGCTGCTCGGCCGGGCCGGGCACCTCCAGATGACCGACACCGTCATACGGATGGTGGAGGACGTGGCACGGCGGGTCGCCCAGGCCGTGTTCACCGCCCGCCAGTACACCCGCCAGACCACCATCAGCCGGGCGCTCCAGCGCCGCCAGCTGCCCGCCGCGCTGGCCAGCATCGAAGGCGTGGACACCGCCATCGTCTACGAGCCGCACGGCGAGGGGCAGACCGTCGGCGGCGACTTCTACGACATCTTCCCGATGGGCGAGCACCGCTGGTGCTTCCTGCTCGGCGATGTGCAGGGCAAGGACCCGGAAGCGATGTCGGTCACCGGACTCGCCCGCCACCTCGTACGGCTGCTGGCCCGTGAGGGGCACGGCGTCGAGTCGGTGCTCGGCCGGCTGAACTATGCGATGGCCGAGGACAGCGCCGAGGCCGTGGAACTCAGCGGCGAACAGGCCAGCTCCCGCTTTCTGAGCCTGCTCTACGGTGAGCTGGACGTCGAATCCGGCGTCTCCGGCGCCCACTGCACGGTCGCCACCGCCGGCCATCCGCCGCCGCTGCACCTCTTCGCCGACGGCAGGGTCGAACCGGCCTCCGAACCCCAGATGCTCCTCGGCATCGACGAGGGCACGGAATTCCAGGCCAGCTCCTTCGACCTGGCCCCCGGCGAAACCCTGCTCTGCGTCACCGACGGGGTCACCGAACGCCGGTGCGGCAACTGGCAGCTGGACGACAACGACGGTCTGGCGGACATCCTGCGCGACGGGATGGGGCTGGGCGCCAAGGCGATGGCGGAGCACGTCCGCCGCGCGGCCCACGATTTCGGTACGGGGCCGGTGGAGGACGATCTGTCGGTGCTGGTCCTCCAGGCGGTCCGCGCGGGGAGCGGCGGGCGGGGGTGAGTGCGGGGGTGAGCGTCGGGGGCGGCGGCCGCCAACTCCCGCTCCGCGCACGATGTTTCACGTGAAACATGGCGCCGTGTTTCACGTGAAACATGCGTCGGCGCCGCCTCCGGCACCGCCACGGCCTCCGCCGTTCCGCGGCCACCGGCCTCGCCGTCTGCGGGCAAGAACACACCTCAGAGGCGTGACATACCAGGCGGTACGCATCGACAATCGCAGCACCACTACCCGTCCGTAACCAAGCGGAGGCACCCGGTGCTCAGCACGATGCAGGACGTATCGCTCACGGTTTCGCGAATCCTGACCCACGGATCGACCGTCCACGGCGACGCGCAGGTGATCACCTGGACCGATACGGAGCCGCATCGCCGCACCTACGCCGAGGTCGGCCACCGTGCCGCCCAGCTGGCGCACGCACTCCGCGAGGAACTCGGGGCGGCACCCGAGGACCGCATCGGGACGCTGATGTGGAACAACGCGGAACACCTGGAGGCGTACCTCGCCATCCCCTCCATGGGCGCGGTGCTGCACACCCTCAACCTCCGGCTGCCCGCCGAGCAGCTGACCTGGATCGTCAACCATGCCGAGGACCGCATCATCCTCGTCAACGGCACCCTGCTCCCGCTGCTCGCCCCGCTCCTCCCCCAGCTGCCGAGCGTCGAGCACCTCGTCGTCGCCGGCCCCGGCGACCGCTCCGTCCTCGCCGGTGCGTCCGCCCGGGTGCACGACTACGAGGAGCTGCTCACCGGCCGCCCGGAGACCTACGACTGGCCCGACCTCGACGAACGCGAGGCCGCCGCGCTCTGCTACACCTCCGGCACCACCGGCGACCCCAAGGGCGTGCTCTACAGCCACCGTTCGCTCTATCTGCACTCCCTCCAGGTCAACAACGCCGAGTCCTTCGCACTCAGCCCCCGCGACCTCGCGCTCCCCGTCGTCCCGATGTTCCACGTGAACGCCTGGGGCCTGCCGCACGCCGCCTTCATGGCCGGCGCCTCCCTGCTGATGCCGGACCGCTTCCTCCAGCCCGCCCCGCTCGCCGAGATGATCGAGGCCGTACGGCCCACCATCGGCGCCGCCGTCCCCACCATCTGGCAGGGCCTGCTCGCCGAACTCGACGCCCACCGACGCGAGGTCAGCTGTCTGCGGACGGTCATCATCGGCGGCTCCGCCTGCCCGCCCGCCCTGATGCGCGGCTTCGAGGAGCGGCACGGCATCCGCGTCATCCACGCCTGGGGCATGACCGAGACCTCCCCGCTGGGCTCCGTCGGCCATCCGCCGGCCGGGGTGAGCGGCGAGGAGGAGTGGACCTACCGCGCCACCCAGGGCCGCTTCCCCGCCTCCGTCGAGGCGCGGCTGATCGGTCCCGATGGCGAGCAACTGCCCTGGGACGGTGCGTCCGCGGGCGAACTGGAGGTCCGCGGGCCCTGGATCGCGGGCTCCTACTTCGGCGGCGCCCAGGGCGAGGCACTGCGCCCGGAGGACAAGTTCAGCCCCGACGGCTGGCTGCGCACCGGCGACGTCGGCACCATCACCCCCAACGGCTATCTGACCCTGACCGACCGGGCCAAGGACGTCATCAAGTCGGGCGGGGAGTGGATCTCGTCGGTCGAGCTGGAGAACCATCTGATGGCCCACCCCGGCGTCGCGGAGGCCGCGGTCGTCGCCGTACCGGACGAGAAGTGGGGCGAACGGCCGCTGGCGACGGTGGTGCTGACGGACGGCTCGGCGCTCACCTACGAGGAGCTCCAGGCGTTCCTCGGCGAGCGGATCGCCCGCTGGCAGCTGCCGGAGCGCTGGGCGGTGATCCCGGCCGTCCCGAAGACCAGCGTGGGCAAGTTCGACAAGAAGGTGCTGCGACGGCAGTACGCCGACGGGGAGCTGGACGTGACGCACCTGGGGTGAGGCCCCGGGCGGCCCGGTGGGGCCCGGTCGGGCCCCACCCTCCGCCGACCGTCAGTTCGTGCCGATCTTGGCCAGCAGATCGACGATCCGGCTCTGCACCTCGGCGCTGGTGGACCGCTCGGCCAGGAAGAGCACCGTCTCACCGGCCGCGAGCCGCGGCAGCTGCGCCGGGTCCATGTCCGCCGAGGTGTAGACGACCAGCGGGGTGTGGTCCAGCAGACCGTTGGCACGCAGCCAGTCCACGATGCCCGCCCGGCGGCGGCGCACCTGCATCAGATCCATCACCACGAGATTCGGCCGCATCTGCTGCGCCAGCGTGACCGCATCGGTGTCCGCGTCGACCCGCGCGACCTGCATCCCGCGCCGCTCCAGCGAGGTCGTCAGCGCGCCCGCGATGGCGTCGTTCTGCTCGATCAGCAGCACCCTGGACGGGTGGTTCTCGCCGTCGCGCGGCGCGAGCGCCTTGAGCAGGACGGCCGGATCGGCACCGTAGGCGGCCTCCCGGGTGGCCTGCCCCAGACCCGCGGTGACCAGCACCGGGACCTTGGCCGCGCCCGCCGCCTGACGCAGCGACTGGAGCGCGGTACGGGTGATCGGCCCGGTCAGCGGGTCGACGAACAGCGCCGCCGGATAGGCCGCGATCTGCGCGTCCACCTCCTCCCGGGAGTTGACGATCACCGGGCGGTAGCCGCGGTCGCTCAGCGCCTGCTGGGTGTGGACGTCCGGCGCGGGCCACACCAGCAGCCGACGCGGATTGTCCAGCGGCTCCGGCGGCAGCTCGTCGTCCATCGGCAGCGGCTGGCGGTCCATCACCTCGACGGCGCCGTTCGGACCGTCCAGCGGCTCGGGGCCCTCGCTGCCCTCGTCAGGCGCCGAGATGGCGAACGCCCGGCCCTCGCCCGTGTCCCGCAGACGCGGCTGGGGCTGCGGCTGCGGCGCGGGCTTGGCCTGCCGCGCCAGCTGCGCGCCCGGCACGGGGCCGGTCTCGGCGCGCTCGCCGTCCTGGGCCTGCCGCTCCTGCGGCGCCGCCAGCTTGCGGCGGCGGCCCGAACCGGCGGAGGTGCCACCGGGCGGTGTACTGCCCGGTGGCGGGGGCGCCACCGGACGCTGCTGGTCGGCGAGCTGTTGGGCGAAGGGCACACCCTGCCCGAGGGTGCGCACGCTGAAGGCCCGCCCGTGCGAGTGGCCCGCGGCGGGACCGTCCTCGTCGGCGCCGGCCGGCAGCGGCTGCCGGGCGGTGGCGGGCGCCTGACCCTGCGCGGCCGCCGCCTGGGCCTGCGGCTCCTCGGCGGGGCTGGGGCGGCCGCGCCTGCGGCCCGTGGGGGCGGGGGCACCGTCGACCGGGGCGACGCCGGGCGCCGTACCCGTGGCCGTACCGGTCTCGTCCGCGGGCTGGAGCGGCTGCGCCACCAGCCCTTCCGGGCCCGCCACAAAGGTGCCGGAGGACTCGGAATCGGCCATCGCAGCCGCCGCCCGCTCCTCGGCCGCGGCCCGCCGGGCGCGGCGGCGGCCGGTCGGCTCGCTCTCCCAATCCCCCTGTGCCGCACCGGAGTCGGCGGACGCGTCCGGCTTGGCCCCCGGCTGTGCGGCGGCCGTCTCGCCGGACCCGTCGCCGATCGGGCGGCGCGCCCGGCGCCGCCCCGTACCGACGCCGTCCTGCGACCCGGCGGCCTGGGCGGGCACCTGCCCGGCGGCCGCGGCGAGCGCGGGCAGCGGCTGATCCGGCGGGGTCGCCTGCGGGTGTGCCTGGGGAGTCCGGTCGGCCGCGGCGGGCGGCAGCGCAAACGCCGTCCGCGCACCCGCCGGCGCCAGCGCCTGCTGACCACCCGGCGGTACGGGCGTGGCGGCGCCACCCTGCGCGGCGGCCCGCTCCGGCGCCTCGGCCAGCGCCCGGCGCGCCCGGCGCCCGGTGGCCTGTACGGGCGCCAGCCCCTGCGGCGACGCCTGCCCCGGAATCTGCGGCTGCCCCGGAACGGCCCCGGGCACCTGCCCCTGCGGCCCCGTCCCGGCACCCGTCACGTCCCCGGCACCCGGCGGGGTCTGCCGCCCACCACCGTGCGGGCCAGGAGCAGCGGCGCCGTTCGGGCCGTGGGCGCCACCAGGCCCGCCCATCTGGGCGGCAGACGCAGCACCATCGGCGGACCCCGCATCGCCGGGCCCGCCCCGGGCCCCGCTCCCGTTCGCCGCACCACCCGGACCGGCCGCGTCAACAGCCGCCCCGGCAGCTCCGGCCGCCCCGCTCGGACCCGCCGGGAGGGCCAGCGCGCCGCCCTCCGGCGCACTCTGCCGCGCCCGCCGCCGTCCGGTCGGCGGTACGGGCTCGGCCGCCGCCATCCCCGCACCGTCCGTGCCCGACGCCTCGGCCGCGCCCTGCTCGGCTCCCGAGTGCCGCGCCCGCCGCCGTCCGGTCGGCTGCGCACCCCCGGCCTGGGCCGGCAGCCCCGCGCCGCCTTCCGTACCGGCCGCAGCGGCCTCCCGGCCGTCCTCGCCCGCGTCGGCCCCGGCCGGCTGCGTCCCCCGCGCCCGCCCGGCCGGCACCGGCATCACCGTCGTCCCGCCACCGGACGTCGCGTCCGCCGCGTCCGTGCCCGCTTCGGATGCCGTGTCCGTGCCCGCCCCGGAAGCCGTCTCCGGCCCGTCCGACGCCGCGCCGTCCAGGCCCACCGGCAGCTCCAGCACATACGCGCTGCCGCCCGCGCCCTGGCCGCCCGGCACCTCATGCGTCTGAAGGAGGCCGCCGTGCTGCCGCACGATCCCGCGCACGATCGGCTCATGGACCGGGTCGCCGCCGCCGAACGGCCCGCGCACCTCGATCCGTACGACGTCGCCGCGCTTGGCGGCCGCCACCACGATCGTCGAGTCCCCGGGGATCGGCCCCGTACGGCCACCGGGCCCCGCCGCGCCCGTGCCCGCCGGCATCCGTCCCGTCGAGTCCACGCCCGCGACATCCGCGATCAGATGCGACAGCGCCTGCGCCACCCGGTCCGCGTCGACCACGGCCTCTATCGGGGGCGCATGCACCGCGAACTGCGCCCGGCCCGGCCCGATCAGCTCGATCGCGCCCTCGACACCCGCCGCGACCACGGCGTCCATCGACACCTTGGTACGGCCGAGCCGCTCCACGCCGGAGTCCAGCCGCTGATAGCTCAGGACGTTGTCCACCAGGGTCGTCATCCGGGCGTGGCCGGCCGCCAGATGGTGCAGGATCTGGTTCGCCTCCGGCCACAGCTGGCCCGCCGGATCGGACGCCAGCGTGCTCAGCTCGCCGTTCAGCTCCTCCAGCGGCCCGCGCAGCGCCTGCTCCAGCACGGCCAGCAGCTGCGTATGCCGCGCCGCCAGCGCGTCGTAGGGCCGCCGGTCGGTGAACGTCATCACCGCGCCGACGAGCTGGTCGCCGTCCCGTACCGGCGCCGTCGTCAGATCGACGGCCACCGACCGCCCGTCCTTCGCCCACAGCACCTGCCCCCGCACCCGGTGCTTGCGCCCGGACTTGAGGGTGTCGGCCAGCGGCGTGTCCTCCCACGGCAGCGCCGAACCGTCCGCCCGCGAGTGGTGCAGAAGCGGATGCAGTTCCTTCCCGCCCAGCTCACTGGCCCGGTAGCCCAGGATCTGCGCGGCGGACGGATTGACGAGAACGACCTTGCCCTCGGCGTCGACCCCCACCACGCCCTCGGCCGCGGCCCGCAGAATCATCTCCGTCTGCCGCTGCTGACGCGCCAGCTCGGTCTCGGTGTCCAGCGTCCCCGTCAGATCGCGGACGACCAGCATCAGCAGCTCATCGCCCGTATAGCCGTTGCGGTGGTCGGCGTAGGCGGCCTCGAAGGCGGACTCGTACGGGGTCCGTCCGTCCTCCAGGTTCGCGCTGGTCACCTCCACCAGCATCTCGGTCCCGTCCGTACGCCGCGCCACCATCCGCGTCGGCTTCGTCCGCCCGCCCTCTTCATCGTTGTCCGGGCGCCGCATCGACCCCGGGATCCGCTTGGAGTCGAAGGACGGCAGCAGGTCCAGCAGCCCGCGGCCCACCAGGGCGGTCCCCGGTGCCTCGAACGTCTCCAGCGCGATGGTGTTGGCGTTGACGACCGTGCCGTTGCAGTTGACGAGCAACAGCGCGTCGGGAAGGGCATCGAGTATGGCTGCGAGGCGAGCAGCGCCTCGGGATGGCCTGCTGCTCACGAGACGCTTCCTCCCTGTTACCGCACCTTGCCGGCCCGTCGTGGCGGACCGCTGAGGTGGAGTCTACGGGCACTTGCCCGCGAAGCTAAGGCGCATGACGAGGAGGTAATGCCCCCGCCGGGTGCGACTCACCGCACGCCCGACATGTACCTCTTCGTCCTGATCTGGCGCGCTACTCCGCCATGAAACGGTCCATGACGCAAGCGACGAACCGGGCGAATCGCTTCGTGGTCGAGGGCGTGGAGCGGGGCTCAACCGGGCGCCGGACCGGGCCCTGAACGGGGAACGGAACAGGACCTGAAGCGGCTCATGGACCCGGGCCGGAAGGTGTTCCGAAGCGGCGCCTGAAACGGGTCACCAAGTGGGGCCCGGGCGGGTCACGAAGTGGGGCGCGGGAGCAGGGGTTCGAAGCGGCGCCAACGCTCGATCTCGCAGCCGTTGGTGCGCCGGAAATGGGCGTCGACCGGACGCCCCGCCCAGCGGCCGGTGACATGCGCGGTGGCTGCGCTGCCGTAGATCATCGTGCACTTTGCCCGCTCGGGTACCGGCGCGAACGCGTCCTTCCCCCAGCGCGTCTCCTTGTCCAGCTGGGCGCAGGCCCCCTTGGCGTCGGGGTGGTTGCCGCCCGCCGGGTGGCAGCGCAGCGTGAAGGTGCCGTCGGACGTGGCCGAACCGGAGCCGGTGACGGTGACGGTGAGGTGGTCGTGGGCCGGGAGGTGGGCCGGGGCGGGAACCGTACGGGTGAAGTCGTCCAGGTCCGGGATGCCGGCGCCCTCGGACCGGTGGTCGAGGAGCGGGAGCGGCAGCGGGATGGGAAGGGGGATGGGGGCGCGCGAAGCGGCCGGCGCGGCGGGTGCGGCCGGGCGGGCGCCGGACGAGGCGGCGAGGACGGGCGTTGCGGTGACGAGCGAGACGGCGGCGGTCGTGGCGGCGACGACGAGGGGCATCCCGGGGTGCGTCCGGCGACACGGGCGATACGGCATCAGGGCTCCAGAGAGGCGAGTGCGAGGCGGTACGGGGTACGTACACGCCGGGGGCGCACGACGCGCGGGTCGATACGGCCCCGACACTCCTAACGCGTCGCCGCCCCCGACGTTGCGCCGCAGGAACGTCTTTGCCGGGTGGCCCGGGGGCCTAGTACCGTAGGGGGCGATTGGTGACAGCCCGCAGAGCTGTGCCATCATCTGGACACACCACAGCGTGCGTGCACGCGTGGGGTGTGTGGAGGCGTCGCCTAGTCCGGTCTATGGCGCCGCACTGCTAATGCGGTTTCGGGTTTACACCTGATCGAGGGTTCAAATCCCTCCGCCTCCGCTCTTCTTCGGTCAGGCCCCGGTCGCTCGCGATCTGGGGTCTGATTGCTTTGTAAGGGCACCCCGAAGTGGCCCCCGTCACAGTCCGCAACGAGCCGCCCGTCCTGGGTGCCGGCTACGCCCTCTTCGGTGAACACGCGCCGCTTCCGGTGGACCCGCGCCGCCGCCCCGGTCGCGCACCCGGCCCCGGACCACTTCGGACGGGACGAAGGCCCGCTGCCTCCCCTGCCCCCGCCATGAAGACGGCCACGCTCGCCCGAACTTCGTTCAGATCATCGAGGCGCCCCCCGGGCCGCAGGCGTCGCCGCCCTTCGGTCGCGAGGGCGTTTGCCCAGGTCAGAGGGGGTGAGGGGAATGGATTTCGCCTGACGGCGCAGGTCATGTAATGTTGTTCCCGCAACGCCGACCGGCAAGAAAAACCGCCGGAAAGCCAAGCGCTCGTAGCTTAACGGATAGAGCATCTGACTACGGATCAGAAGGTTGCAGGTTCGAATCCTGCCGAGCGCACAGCAGAGCAAAGCCCCCGCCGGATATCCGGCGGGGGCTTTGTCGTGTTGTGCCGGCTTTTTGGGGGGCGGACGGTGCCGTGCCGTCGAAGCATTCGTGGCCACCGGGAAGTGGGCTGGGGGTGGGGGAAGTTGCGGGGAAGTTGTGGTGGGGGGCGAGGGGGTGCCTGGGGGGCGATTAGGTGTTGGTGGGAAGGTCGCGTATTGTTGGGGAAACCGACGCGGGGTGGAGCAGCTCGGTAGCTCGCTGGGCTCATAACCCAGAGGTCGCAGGTTCAAATCCTGTCCCCGCTACTGATACCGCAGACCCGGTGGATTGAGTATCCGCCGGGTCTGCGGTTTTTTGCGTTTCGGGTGGTGGGTTCCGGGGGTGCGGGTCACGGGCCGGTTGCCCCGTCCGGGGCGTGGCCTGATGTGCCGGTCTGCTGTTTCGGCTGTTTCGGCGCCTGGTGGTTGTTGCCGGATGGCTGTGGTCCGGGGTGATAGGCGCCTCCCCCGAAAAATCGAAGCCCCCAACCAAAGCCCAAAAACGGCCCCCCAAACAGCACCCCCTCAAACCCCGAAACCCTGAACCCCAACTCCGAAACCCGGACGTCCCCCGGCCGCACCCCGGGAAAACAACACCCGGAACCGATTTACGGGATACAGCGGGCGGGGCGGTCAGATGTGGGCCGGCGGGGGCGGCGACGTGTAGTGGGCGGCGGGGCCCGTGAGGGCGGGGGTGAGGTGGGGGTGGAGGAGGAGGTTGTCGTCGTAGTCGCCGGTGTTTTGGTGGCGGAAGGGGAGAGGGGTGGTGCTGGGGAGGGTGAGGAGGCGGTCGCGTAGGCGAGTGGTGGCGGTTTCGTAGGTCTCGGGGGTGGTGCGGTCGGCGCCGGGGATCAGGAGGGGCGGGACGACGGACATGCCGGTGTACCAGAGGGTGTTGTGCTGGAGGGGGAAGAGGAGGTCGTTGAGGTCGCCGTTGACGCCGCGGGGGCCGAGGGTGGCGGCGCGGGCGCCGGCGGTGACGATGACCATGGCGCGTTTGCCGGTCAGTTTGCCGTCGCCGTAGCGCTGGGGGCGGCCGGTGGCGGGGTCGGTGATGCCGAAGGCGAAGCCTTTGACGAAGACGCGGTCGAACCAGCCCTTGAGGATGGCGGGCATGCCGTACCACCACAGCGGGAATTGGATGATCAGGGTGTCGGCCCAGGCGAGTTTCTGCTGTTCGGATGCGATGTCGGGGCTCAAGCGGCCCTCGGTGTAGGCGCGTTCGGATGCCGGGCCCACGTGGAAGCGTTCCGTCGGGTCGTGGCCGTAGTCGGCGGGGTCGACCACCGGGTTCCACTTCATGGCGTACAGGTCGGAGACCCGGTGCTGGTGGCCGTGGGCCTCCAGGGTGCGCAGGCCGTCGGTCTTGAGGGCGGCGCTCAGGGAGCGCTCGTCGGGGTGGGCGAACAGCCAGAGGATCTTCATGTGCCCACTGTCCGAGTGGTCGTCGCGGTGGACGAGTGGCCGGATGGTCAGCATATGCAAGGATCGGGCCAACGGGGCGAGCCAGGAGGAGGCGCGTCATGGGTGTGGGCGTGGACGGGGTGGCGTTTCCGGGGGAGGGGGCGGAGCGGGCCCGGCGGCGGCATCGGGTGGCGGTGCTGGTGCGGGACGGGATGTTGCCGATCGAGGTGGGCATCGTGCACCGGATCTTCGGGGAGGCGCGGTCGGCGGACGGAGCGCCGCTGTATGAGCTGGTGACGTGTGCGCTGGTGCCGGGTGAGGTGCAGACGGATACCGACTTCACGGTGAATGTGCCGCACGGGGTGGAGGTGCTGGAGACGGCGGACACCGTGGTCGTACCGGCTTCGGGGGTGGACTACAGGCTCTCGGCGGAGCCCGCCGAGGGGCGGCTGAGCCCGGCGATGGCGGACGCGCTGGGGCGGATCCGGCCGGGGACGCGGATCGCGTCGATCTGCACGGGGGCGTTCGTGCTGGCCGCGGCGGGGCTGCTGGACGGGCGGCGGGCCACGACGCACTGGCGGTCGGTGGATGACTTCCGGCGGATGTTCCCGGGGGTCCGGCTGGATGCGGATGTGCTCTACACGGACGAGGGGGAGGTGCTGACGGCGGCCGGGGTCGCCTCGGGGGTCGATCTGTGTCTGCACATGGTGCGGTGCGATCACGGGGCGGCGGTGGCCAATGACGTCGCGCGGCGGACGGTGGTGCCGCCGCACCGGGAGGGAGGGCAGGCCCAGTACGTCCGGCGGCCGGTGCCGGAGCCGCAGGTGTCCTCCACCGGGGCGGCGCGGGCGTGGGCGCTGGAACATCTGGACCGGCCGCTGACTCTGCGGGAGCTGGCGGTGCGGGAGGCGATGAGCGTACGGACGTTCACCCGGCGGTTCCGGGAGGAGGTGGGGATGTCGCCGGTGCAGTGGCTGACGCAGCAACGGGTGGAGCGGGCGCGGCAGTTGCTGGAGGAGACGGACCTGTCCGTGGACCGGATCGCGACCGAGGCCGGCTTCGGGACGGCGGCTTCGCTGCGGCAGCATCTGCACGCGGCGTTGGGGGTGTCGCCGCGGGCCTATCGGAGCACGTTTCGGGGGGTCGGGGTGTGAGGGGCGCGCGCACCTGAGCGTGAGCGTGAGGGGGCGCCACAGGGGCGGTGGCGTTCGGGCGGGGCCTTGTCGTACCCCGGTCGTACGCTGGCGGTGTGTGGCGATGTACGGGACCGCGCTGGTCACGCGGTGAGTCGGGGGACGCGGGGCGGCGGTATGCGCAGGGGCTCGGGTGGTACTGCGCCGAGCGGGGTGCGGAGCGGGTGAGTCCGCTGCCGGCCGGGAAGGTGCTGGCGTTCTCGGTGCGGGGGGAGCGGCGGTGTCTGGGGGTGTGGCGGGGCGGTCGGCGGACGCCGTGTCCGTACGGGGCGGTGCTCGACGGGGCGGGCGCGAAGGATCAGTGCCCTAGCTGCGCGGCGCTGGACCGCTCGCGGTCGGTGGCGGCGGACACCATGGCCGATGATCCGCGTCCGTACGCCGTCTATCTGGCGTACTTCGGTCCCGGCCTGCTCAAGGTGGGGATCACGGCCGTCGAGCGGGGGTCGGCGCGGCTGGTGGAGCAGGGGGCGGTGGCGTATGCCTGGCTGGGGCGCGGGCCGTTGATGGCGGCGCGACGGGCGGAGGCGCTGCTGGGGAGCGCGCTCGCGGTGCCGGACCGGTTCGGGAAGGCGGCGAAGCGGGCGGCGCGGGGCGTGTTGCCGCCGGCGCCGGAGCGGGCCGCGGAGCTTTCCCGACTCCACGGCCGGGCACGGGAGTTGGCGGGCTGGCCGGAGACCCTGGAGCCGGCGGCGTTCGCGTGCGTCGATCACGCGGAGCTGTTCGGGCTCGACCGGATTCCTGGGGAGGTCGCGGAGCTGGGGGTGCCGGTGGCGGGGGCGGAGATCGTGGGGGAGGTGGTGGCCGGGGCGGGGGCGGATGTGTATCTGCGGTTGCGGCGGGCGGCGGTGTCTGCGGGGGTGGGGGAGCCGGTACGGGGTGATGCGGTAAGGGGCGATGCAGGGGTTGTCGTGCTGGATCTGCGGGTGTTGTCGGGGTGGGTGTTGGGGGCGGCTTCGGGGGCGGTGACGACGGTGCCGGTGCGGGAGGTGGAGGCGGGTCGAGGGGTTGGTGGTGGGGAGGGCGGGGCCGGGCAGGAGGGGTTGTTCTAGGGCCTGACCCATCGGACAGGCCCTAGGGGGTCAGGCGGTGCGCAGGGCCTGGAGGGCGGCGCGTAGGTCCGTCAGAGTTGCCTCGTCCGTGACGCGTTCCGTGGTGGGGTCGGTCTTCGGGCCGATGGCGGGGATTTCGAGGCAGGCGGCCGGGACGATCCTGCCGGACATCGTCTCCAGCGTTTCGCGGAGTTGGGCGTTGGCGTGGTTGCCGCCGGTGGGGAAGGGCGAGGCGGTGATCACCGCGATCGGCTTGTCGACGCATTCGCCGCTGCTGACCAGCCAGTCGAGCGCGTTCTTGAGGGTGCCGGGGACCCCGTGTGCGTACTCCGGGCTGACGACGAGGATCGCGTCGGCGGCCGCGGCGGCCGTACGGAGCGCGGCGACGGCGGGCGGGGGTGCGGCGCCCTCGGCGTCGAGGTCCGGGTTGAAGTGCGGGAGGGCGGCGATGTCCGCGGTGGTGGCGGGGCCGTCGTGGAGGTCGAGGGCGGAGCGCAGGACGGCGCCGGTGGAGGAGCGCTTGCGGAGGCTGCCGGAGAGGGCGAGGAGTCGGATGGCCGGGTGCATGGGGCGACGCTACGGCTTGACGCCGGGGGGAAGGCGAGGGGGCGGGGGCGGCGGCGGGCGCATGAGGGTGTACGTGGGTCGTTTGTGCTGGTCAGGGCGATTGTCAGTGGGGGGTGCGATGCTGTGGGAGTGGTGATCGGGCTGGACCGCGCGGGGGGCGGCCCAGACCGGTTGTCCACGAAGTCGGGGGAGATGGCGGCGAGTTGGGGGCAGCCTGAGGTGGGGGTGGTGGTGTGGGGTGGGTGGGGGACGGGCCCCCGGGGGGAAAGGGAAGAAGATCAGCGAGGGAATCGCTGAGATGCGCTCAACGGATTCTCAGGAGATTCACAGAAAGCCGAAAGGGAGCTTTCACACGAGCAGGTCACGCTCGGTGGCATGACCGTGACTTCGTCGTCCTCCTCCCGTACCGCATCCGCGGCCCGTACCGCGCCCGCGCCCGCGTCCGCGATGGCGCCCGCGACGGCGTCCGCGTCCGCCAAGGGCGGGGTGGGGCGGGGGCCTGGCAAGCAGCCGGAGTTGTTGCGGGCCGACGGGAGTCCGGTGCGGGTGCTGGTGGTGGATGACGAGGCGTCGCTCGCGGATCTGCTGTCGTTGGCGCTGCGGTACGAGGGCTGGGACATCCGGGCCGAGGGGGACGGGGCGGGGGCGCTGCGGTGTGCGCGGAGTTGGCGGCCGGATGCGGTGCTGCTCGATGTGATGCTGCCGGACATGGACGGGCTGACGGTACTGGGGCGGCTGCGGCGGGAGTTGCCGGATGTGCCGGTGCTCTTCCTGACGGCCAAGGATGCCGTCGAGGACCGTATCGCCGGGCTGACGGCGGGCGGCGACGACTACGTCACCAAGCCGTTCAGCCTGGAGGAGGTGGTGGCCCGGCTGCGTGGGCTGCTGCGGCGGGCCGGGGCGGCGGCCGCGCGCAGCGAGTCGCGGCTGACGGTCGGCGATCTGGTGCTGGACGAGGACAGCCATGAGGTGTGGCGGGGCGGGGACGAGATCCATCTGACCGCGACCGAATTCGAGCTGCTGCGGTATTTGATGCGTAATCCGCGGCGGGTGCTGAGCAAGACGCAGATCCTGGACCGGGTGTGGAGCTACGACTTCGGCGGGCAGGCCAATGTCGTCGAGCTGTACATCTCCTATCTGCGGCGGAAGATCGATGCCGGGCGGACGCCGATGATTCACACCCGGCGCGGGGCGGGGTACCTGATCAAGCCGGGTGGGTAGAGGAGATGGATTCGCCCCCCGCCGCCGCCCCCACCCCCCGCCGCCCCTGGACCCTCCGTACGCGGCTGGTGGTGTCGGCGGTGGTGCTGATCGCCGTCGTCGCGGCCGTCATCGGTACGGTCACCTCCCTTGCGCTCCAGTCCTATCTCCAGGGCAAGTTGGACGACCAGGTCGGCGAGGTGCTGGTGCACGCCCAGAGGCCGCGGCCGCCGCACGATCCGCGCGGCGACACCGATCTCGATTTCGTGGCGATGGGCGGGACGCCGATGCGGACGGTGGGCGCGCGCTTCGGGCCCGACGGATCGATCCAGGACGGTGCGAAGAACAACAACTCCACCAGCCGACTGCCCTCGGAGCGGCTGGACGGGCTGACCGACGCCCAGACCGCGGTGCTGGCCGCCGTACCGCGGGACGGAGCGCCGCACACCGTCGAGCTGCCGGGCCTCGGCGACTACCGGGTGCGGTCCTCCCCGGACGGCACGCTCGTGCTCGGTATGCCGCTCCGTGAGGTGGACGCCACGGTCGCCAAGTTGATCGGTGTCGAGGCATGGGTGACGGTCTCCGGGCTCGTCGCGGCCGGCATCGCGGGCGGCGTCATGGTCGGCGTCGCGCTGCGGCCGCTGCGCCGGGTCGCCGCCACCGCCACCCGCGTCTCCGAACTCCCCCTCCACCAGGGCGAGGTGGCCCTGCACGTCCGGGTGCCGGCGGCGGAGGCCGATGCCCGTACGGAGGTGGGGCAGGTCGGGGCGGCGCTCAACCGGATGCTGGGGCATGTCGCCTCGGCGCTGTCGGCGCGCCAGGAGAGCGAGATGCGGGTACGGCGCTTCGTCGCCGACGCCAGCCATGAGCTGCGGACGCCGCTGGCCTCGATAAGGGGCTATGCCGAGCTGACCCGGCGCGGGCCGGAACGGCCGGGACCCGAGACCCGGCACGCCCTGGGGCGGATCGAGTCCGAGGCGGAGCGGATGACGGGGCTGGTGGAGGACCTGCTGCTGCTCGCCCGGCTCGACTCCGGACGGCCGCTCTCCTGCGAGAGCACCGATCTGACGGCCCTCGTCGTCGCGGCGGTGAGCGATGCGCGGGCGGCCGGGCCCGGACACCGGTGGCGACTGGCGCTGCCCGACGACCCCGTGCTGGTGTACGGCGACGACGACCGGCTGCACCAGATCCTGGTGAACCTGCTGGCCAACGCCCGTACGCATACCCCGGAGGGGACGACGGTGACGGCCCGGGTGCGGACCTCGGGGCGGCCATGGACGTCGGGAGAGGCGGGGGCGCCTGCCCCGGTACGGGCCTCCGGGGGCGGTGCCGTGGGCGCGTCCGTCGTCTGCCTGGAGGTGGAGGACGACGGTCCCGGTATCCCGCCCGCCCTGCTCCCGCGCGTCTTCGAGCGGTTCGCGCGCGGCGACGCGTCGCGGTCGCGGGCCGCCGGGAGTACGGGGCTGGGTCTGGCCATCGTGCAGGCGGTGGTGGGTGCGCACGGCGGTACGGTCGAGGTGGAGAGCGCGCCCGGCCGGACGGTCTTCACGGTCACCCTCCCGGCCGCGCCGCCGGCCGAACGGCCGCCTTCCGAAGCGCCCCTGGACGGCCCGCCTCCCTCCGACCCGCCTCCCTCCGACCCGCCTCCCTCCGACCCGCCTCCCTCCGACCCGCCTCCGTATGACCCGTCTTCGTACGGACCGTCCCCGACCGCATCGGCCCCCTCCGGACGCCCCTCGCCCCTGGACTCATAGCAGGGCCACAGCCTCACCACACCGCCATGACAGCCCGATTGGCGAGTGTCGCGGTCATGACGACGCCACCGCCGACCCGGCCGCCCGGCCAGGCCCACCCGCCCGGCACCCTGGACGCCCTGCCGCCCCGCGAGCATCTGCGCCCCGGCGACACCGACACGGTGCTCGACGTCGTGCTCCCCGTCTACAACGAGGAGACCGACCTCGAACCCTGTGTCCGGCGGCTCCACGACCACCTCACCCGGACCTTCCCCTACGGCTTCCGCATCACCATCGCCGACAACGCAAGCACCGACCGCACCCCCGAGGTCGCCGCCCGGCTCGACGAAGAGATCGACGAGGTCACCGCCGTACGGCTGGAGCAGAAGGGGCGCGGCCGGGCGCTGCGCACCGTATGGGGGCACTCCGAGGCGCCGGTGCTGGCCTATATGGACGTCGATCTGTCCACCGACCTCAACGCCCTGCTGCCGCTGGTGGCACCGCTGATATCCGGCCACTCGGACCTGGCGATCGGGTCCCGGCTGAGCCGGAGCGCGCGGGTGGTCCGCGGGCCGAAGCGGGAGTTCATCTCGCGGACGTACAACCTGATCCTGCGGGGTTCGCTGGCCGCGCGGTTCTCCGACGCGCAGTGCGGATTCAAGGCCGTACGGGGCGATGTCGCCGCGCGGCTGCTGCCGATGGTGGAGGACACCGGGTGGTTCTTCGACACCGAGATGCTGGTGCTCGCGGAGCGCGCCGGGCTGCGGATCCACGAGGTGCCGGTGGACTGGGTCGACGACCCCGACAGCACCGTCCACCTCGTCCGTACGGCGGCCGACGACCTCAAGGGCGTATGGCGGGTGGGGCGGGCGCTGGCCACCGGGCGGCTGCCGCTGGACCGGCTCGCGCGGCCCTTCGGTGACGATCCCCGGGACCGCGAGCTGAACGGCGTACCGGGCGGGCTGGCGCGTCAGCTGGTCGGCTTCTGTGTCGTCGGGGCGCTGAGCACCCTGCTGTATCTGGGGCTCTACTCCGTCTTCCGGCTCGGGCTCGGCCCCCAACTGTCCAATGGCGCCGCCCTGTTGGTGTCCGCCGTCGGCAATACGGCGGCCAACCGGAGGCTCACCTTCGGGGTACGGGGCCGCGACCGGGCGGTCCGCCACCAGGCCCAGGGACTGGTGGTGTTCGCCATCGGGCTGGCCCTGACCAGCGGCTCCCTGGCCGCGCTCGACACCGCCACCCCGAACGCCTCGCACGGCACGGAACTCGCCGTCCTGGTGGCCGCCAATCTCGCCGCCACCGTGCTGCGGTTCCTGCTCCTGCGGGGGTGGGTCTTCCCGGACCACCCGAACGACGACGAACGTGACGACTGCACCAGGAGCACCCGATGACCTCGCACCAAGCCGCCGCGGCGGCCCGGCCGCACGATCCCCGCTGGGCGCGCCCCGCCCTGGTGGCGCTCCTGGTGGCCACGGCCGCGCTCTACCTCTGGAACCTGAGCGCCAACGGCTACGCCAACCAGTTCTACTCGGCCGCCGTACAGGCCGGCAGTGAGAGCTGGAAGGCGTTCTTCTTCGGTTCCTCCGACGCGGCGAACTCCATCACCGTCGACAAGCCCCCCGCCTCCCTGTGGCCGATGGCGCTGTCCGTACGGCTCTTCGGGCTCGGCTCCTGGGCGATCCTGGTGCCCGAGGTGCTGATGGGCGTCGCGGCGGTCGGGGTGCTGTACGCGGCCGTACGGCGGCGGTTCGGCGCGGGGGCCGGGCTGCTCGCGGGCGGGGTGCTGGCGCTGACGCCGGTGGCGGCGCTGATGTTCCGCTTCAACAACCCGGATGCGCTGCTGTGTCTGCTCATGGTGTGCGCCGTCGCGGCGGTCCTGCGCGCGCTGGCGGACGGCCGTACGAAGTGGCTGGTGCTGGCCGGGCTCTGCTTCGGGCTCGGGTTTCTGACCAAGACGCTGCAAGCCTGGCTGATCCTTCCGGCGCTCGCCGTGGTGTACGCGTGCTGCGCGCCGGTCGCGATACGCCGCCGGGTGGGCCAACTGCTGCTGGCCGGGCTGGCGATGGTGGTCTCCGGCGGCTGGTGGGTGGCCGCGGTCGAGCTGTGGCCCGCGTCCTCGCGGCCGTACATCGGCGGCTCGCAGACCAACAGCTTTCTGGAGCTGACCTTCGGCTACAACGGCTTCGGACGGATCACCGGCAACGAGACCGGCAGCGTCGGCGGCGGTGGCGGGGGCCACCGGGGCGGCTTCGGCGGCGGCCGCTGGGGCGAGACCGGCATCACCCGGCTGTTCTCGGCCGATATGGGCGGCCAGATCGCGTGGCTGCTGCCGGCGGCGCTGATTCTGCTGGTCGCGGCCGTGTGCCTGCTGTGGCGGGCGCGGCGTTCGGTAGCCGACGGGCAGGGCGAGGAAGCCGAAGGCACCGGACAGGCCGTACGGGCGGAGCACCTCGAACACCCCCGGTGCTCCGAGTACCCCGAACAGGCCGCTCAGCGGGCGGAGTTCCTGGTCTGGGGCGGCGCGCTGCTGTCCACCTTCCTGATCTTCAGCTTCATGTCCGGCATCTTCCACCAGTACTACAACATCGCGCTGGCGCCCTATATCGCGGCGCTGGTCGGCATGGGCGCCACGCTGCTGTGGCGCCGCGGCGGCCGCCTCGCGCCCGCCGTCCTCGCCGGGACGGTCGCGGTGACCGCCGTCTGGTCGTACGTCCTGCTGGACCGTTCGCCGAACTGGCTGCCGTGGCTGCGGTGGACGGTGCTCGCGCTCGGCCTGTTGGCGGCGCTGGGCCTGCTGCTCCCGGCGCTGCGGGGAGCGGCGGCAACGGGCGGCCGCCGCCTCGCCGCCGTCGCGGCCGGGCTCGCCGTGGCGACCGCGCTGGCCGGCCCGTTCGCCTACGTCCTCGACACGCTCCAGACCCCCAAGGGCGGCTCGATCATCACGGCCGGGCCTCAGGTCAAGGGCTCCTTCGGCGGTCCGGGCGGCGGCCGTTTCCCCGGCGGGATGCGGCCGGCCAACGGCAAGGGCCGCTCACATGCCTTCCCCGGCGGGATGCCGGGCGGCCCCGGCGGTTTCCCCGGCCGCGGCGCCGCCGGCGGGCCGGGCGGACGGATGGGCGGACACCGGGGCGGCATGGGCGGCCTGCTCGACGGTGCCAAGGTCAGCGCGCGGGCCAAGGCGCTGGTGGCGAAGGACGCTGACCGCTATACGTGGGCGGCCGCGGCGGTCGGCTCCCAGAACGCGGCGAGCTATCAACTCGCCACCCAGAAGCCGGTGATGGCCATCGGCGGCTTCAACGGCAGCGATCCGTCGCCGACCCTCGCGCAGTTCAAGAAGGACGTCGCGGACGGGAAGATCCACTACTTCATCGCCGGCGGCCGGGACGGCTTCGGCGGCCGAGGTGGTTTCGGTGGCCGCGGCGGTTTCGGCGGTAAGCAAGGCCCCGGCGGCATGCAGGGCGCCGACGGCAACGGCCGCAACGGCCGCAACGGCGACTCCTCGAAGATCACCGCCTGGATCGAGAAGACCTTCAAGAAGGTCACCGTGGGAAGCGCCACCTTCTACGACCTGACGCAGCCCCGCCAAGGGGGCAAAACCGCAGGTCAATAATCGAATGTACGGCGTATAACTCTCCCTGTACGGTGTATGGCATCCGCTCGCACCGTACAGGGAGCCCGTATGCCCGGAGCCCGAACGTCCCCCATGGACTCCACCCCCACCGCCCTCCAGTCGCCCACCCCCACCCCCAACGCCGCCCGCTGGCTGATACTCGGGGTCATCTGCCTCGCTCAGCTCACGGTCATCCTCGACAACACCGTCCTCAACGTCGCCATCCCCTCGCTCACCGAGGAACTGGGCGCGACCACCGCCGATGTGCAGTGGACGATCAGCGCCTATTCGCTGGTCCAGTCCGGTCTGCTGCTCACCGCGGGCAACGCCGCCGACCGTTACGGCCGGAAGAGGATGCTGGCCGTCGGCCTGGCGCTGTTCGGGCTCGCCTCGCTCGGCGCCGCCCTCGCCCAGTCGCCCGCCCAGCTGATCGCCGCCCGCGCCGGTATGGGCGTCGGCGGCGCCCTCCTGGTCACCACCACCCTCGCCGTCGTCATGCAGATCTTCGACGACGCCGAGCGCCCCAAGGCCATCGGCATCTGGAGCTCGGTCAACTCCCTCGGCTTCGCCGCCGGCCCGCTGATCGGCGGCGCGCTGCTGGACCACTTCTGGTGGGGCTCGCTGTTCCTGGTCAACCTCCCCGTCGCGGTGATCTCGCTGGTGGCCGTGGTGACCCTCGTCCCCGAATCGAAGAGCCACAGCGGCGAGCGGCCCGACCTCCTCGGCGCCCTGCTCTCCATGATCGGCATGGTGGGCGTCGTCTACGCGATCATCACCGGCCCGGTGTCCGGCTGGCTCTCGACCCAGGTCCTGGTCTCCGCCGCCGTCGGCCTCCTCGGCCTCGTGGCCTTCGCGCTGTGGGAGCTGCACGTCCCGAACCCCATGCTGGACATGCACTTCTTCCGCAACCGCCGCTTCATCGGCGCGGTCTCCGGCGGCATCCTCGTCGCCTTCGGCATGGGCGGCTCGATCTTCCTGCTCACCCAGCACCTCCAACTCGTGCTCGGTTACGGCCCGTTGGAGGCCGGGCTGCGGATGGTGCCGCTCGCCGTCACCGTCATCGCGATCAACTTCACGGGGCTGGGCGCGCGCCTGATGCCCCGGCTCGGCACCCCCGGCATGATCGTCAGCGGCATGACGCTGCTCGCGGCCGGACTCACCGCGATCTCGCTCCTCGGCGGTCACGGCTACGGCGGCATGCTGACCGGTCTGATCGTGATGGGCGTCGGCGTCGCGTTCGCCATGCCGACGATGGCGAACGCCATCATGTCCGCCATCCCGCCCGCCAAGGCCGGGGTCGGCGCCGGCGTCAACGGCACCCTGATGGAGTTCGGCCAGGGCCTCGGCGTCGCCGTCCTCGGCGCGGTCCTCAACTCCCGCTTCGCCGCGCTGCTCCCGCTGGTCGCGGCGGGCGCCGGATCCCTCCCCGCCGCGCTCGCCCGGACCCGTACGGACGCCGAACGCACCGCCGTCCAGGACGCGTTCGCCAGCGGCATCGGCACCAGCCAGCTGGTCGGCGCCGCCGCGGTCTTCCTGGGCGGGCTGGTCGCCGCACTCCTGCTGCGCCGCGCGGAGCGGTCCGGCCAGGAAGCCGAACCCACGGGCCAGGAGGCCGACCCCACGGGCCAGGAGCCCGGTACGTCCGCACCGGCACCGTCCACCGCCCCGGCGGAATAGCATCGACGGTGTACGTGATCGATGAGCAGTGGTCGCCGAGCAGTGATCGACGACCGACGATGACCAAGGGGATGCCATGGCAGCCACGGACGGCCGCGCCAGGAAGCAACCGACGCGCCCGAACAGCGTCTGGCTGACCGAACGCCCCCCGCTCTCCCGCAAGGCGGACCAGCCGGCCGGACTCGACCTCGACAAGATCGTCGCCGCGACGGTCCGGCTGCTGGACGCCGAGGGCCTGGCCAAGTTCTCCATGCGCCGCCTGGCCGCCGAGCTCGGCGTCACCGCGATGTCCGTCTACTGGTACGTCGACACCAAGGACGACCTGCTGGAACTGGCCGTGGACGCGGTGGCGGGCGAGCTGCCCCTGCCCGACGAGTCGGACGCCGCCGACTGGCGCGACCAGCTGCGCCTCCTCGCCACCGGCTACCGTGACATACTCCTCCGCCACCCGTGGGCGGCCCGGCTCCTGGGCGAGTTCATCAACATCGGCCCGCGGTCGGTGGCCTTCTCCAACGCCACCATGAGGGTGATGCGCCGCACCGGCCTGGACCCGGAGAGCACCTCCGGCGCGCTGGCGTCGCTCTTCCACTTCGTCTACGGCTTCTCCACGGTCCGCGCCATGCACGAAGCCCGCTGCCGGGCCGTCGGCATGACCCTCGACGACTACTTCGCCCAGGTCATGACGGTCCTCGCGAATCGCCAGGAGTTCGCCGAAACCCTGGCTCTGTCCTCCCGCGCCGCCTCCGTCAGCCAGGGCGGCAGCGTGGTGGAGATGCTCGACCGGGACTTCACGTTCGCACTGGACCTCCAGATCGCGGGCATCGAGGCGATGCGGGAGCGGGGGGCGGGCTGAGGGCGGCCGCGGCGGGGTGTGCGAAAACCCGGTCGGCTCGGCGGGCCTCCTGCCAGAAGACTTCGGAAGTAAGGGTCCGCTGCGGTGACGAGTTCGGCGCGGACGGCTGCGATGATCTCGCGGACGTAGGGGGAGGGCTTCCCAGTGGCGCCGTCGCAGACTTCGGCGGCGCGGCCCTCGGGAGCGCCACGGTGAGAGGGCCACCCGATGACTGTGGTTCTGGAGCCAGGCCCTGAACCGTCGGCCCGCGTACCGACCCCGCAGAGGGACGCCGACCTCAATGCCCTGTCATTCCAATGGAATTGAGCGATACGGTCGCGCGTTCCCAGGTCGATTCCCTCATCGCACTTCACCAAACGGAGGGATGCGAGATTATCTCGCATACACTTATCAACAATTAATCACTGCTTTCGACCAGGGGGACCCTATGCGTCGACGTATTTCTGCTTTCACCGTCACGGCCGTAATGGCCGGAGGTGTGCTGTTCGCGGCCCTGCCCGCACAGGCCGCCACGATGAGCGGCTCGCACGCCGCGGTGGCCCGCGGTGCCGTTCACGTCAACATCGACGAGCTGCGCCAGAAGTCCGCCGATCTGAAGTCCAAGGCCAACCAGCTGGACCAGATGGGTGAGCACGATGCGGCCAACCGTGCCCGCGACGACGCGCACGCTATCGACAACCAGATCCAGGCGTACCTCGACGCCGAGAACAACGCCTGACCACTGACGTCTGATCGCTCCAACGGACAGACGGTTCGCGCCCGCCCCGACACCATCAGGGCGGGCGTTGCCGTCCATCCGCCAACCGAGCAGTGATCCATCGGAAGGTGCTGTTGGCCTTCAGGGGAGCGGCATCGTCGGGATGAGAAGGCCGGTGATCGCGATCGCCGTGCGGGGGGCGAGGACGTACGGCCGTACGGAGACGGGCAGTTCCTCGAAGGGCTCGTCGGTGGTCGCCTCCTGGGCGTAGGGGCTCTTGTGGGGCGGCAGGGCGATGCGGCGGCGTCGTGCATCGGAGCCGGGCGCCGGGGCCGGGGCGACGGCCGCGGCGCGGTGTCGGCCGTTCGCCGGGAACAGGCGCTCGGTCCAGCGGATCAGGGTCGGCCGAGGGCCAGTTGAGTCCCGTACGGGAACGAGGAGAAGCGCGAGACGCCCTAAGAGGCGCCCGGTAAGGTCACGCATGTCGTCAGCTCCTTCGGAAAGCTGGTGGCCATGCCCCCGGACCCGGCCAGGTCGCGGGGGTCTGCCGATCGCCGGGACGGCAGTCACACGTTCCAGCAGTTCACCGGCTCATCGAGCCAGACGGCCTGCCCCGCCGCCGTCACGCTGAGCCCGAACCGCTCCGGCCCCGGTCTGCCGTTCTTCTCCCACCACCGGTACGCGGCCGCCGCCTCGTCCCACAGCCGCCGCGGCCCCGACTGCCAGACGCGGGCGGCCTCTCCGTCCCGGAACCAGACACAGGCCCACGACCGGTCGTCCGCCCCGTACAGCCACACCGGACGGCCGCCGTCGCGCTTCTCCGCGACGACCTGCCGACACCGCGGCACCCGCAGCCCGAGGACGAACCGCTGCGGTGCGAACGCATCCCCCACGAACTCCGCCTCCGTGACCGTCGTGGACGTCTCGTCCCCGTCGGCCACGCTGCCGGTGACGTAAGCGGAGTGGACCGGATGCGCCGCCCGCTGCGCCCGCAGCTTCATGAACTCCACGGGCCCGGTGAAGCGCCCGCAGGCGCTGCGCCCGTCCGAACCGACGACCAGCCGGGCCACCGCGTCACCGTTGCCGTAGTGCGTCCCCCAGGGGGCGACGATGACGCCTCCGGGACGGCACTGCTCCACCCAGGCGTACGGGATGGCCCGGAGCCCGCAGGTGGCGATGATCCGGTCGTACGGTGCGGCCTCGGGATACCCGTGCGATCCGTCGCCGTGCACGACGCGTACGGGCAGGCCCAGTTGCTCCACCGTCGCCCGGGCGGTGGCGGCCACGGCGGCGTCCACCTCCACCGTGACGACGTTCCCCGGCCCCGCACGGTGCGCCATCAGCGCCGCGTTCCAGCCGGTGGCGGTGCCGATTTCCAGTGCTTTGTGGCCGGGCCGCAGGTCCAGGTCCTGAAGCATCCGGAAGACGACGGACGGCATCGACGCGGAGCTGGTGGGCACCTCGCCCGGTTCCGGGCCGGTGTGTTCGCCGTCGTCCCACTGCGTGACGATCGGGACATCGGCGTCGTCCGCGTACGCGTGCCAGCGCTCCGGGGCGTCGGCCTTGGATACGGGCACGCTCCGCCCGGCCGCCATATCGAACGGCCAGATCAGCTCCGGCAGGAAGGCGGAACGGGGCACGGCGGCGAAGGCGCGCGCCAAGTCCGGGGACAGCGCACCGGCGGCCGCCAGGGCGCGCCCCAGCGCGGTGCGACCGGGGCGTTCCTCGGGTGTGTTGGTGGTGGTCACTGGTCAGGCGGCCTTCGGGGGATTGGGGACACCGGGTCCGCCGTCGGGGGTGGGGGGTTGGTGGGGGCCGGGGTAGGGCTGGCCGGGCAGCTTGTCGCCGCCGCCGTCGTGGCGCAGGACCGTGTTCATGGGTGCTTCCTTTCCGATGCGATGGGGGTGTCGTCGTGGTGGGGGTGGCGCCGTAGCAGTACGCGGTAGTCGACGGCCTTGGATCGGTCGCCGATGTTCAGGGCGGCTGCCAACTTGACCTTCAGGTCGTCGCATTCGGGGCAGGCGCTGTCTCCGCCCGCTTGCTCAGCCATTCCAACTCCTCACTGAATGTGGCTGGTTGGTTACAAGGATGGGTCAGGAATGGTTACTATTGGGGGCATTCGGTGACCGATCAGTTGGTTGAGTAGCCGGGCATATGCACGATCGGTTGACCTGCCGAAACGTCGACTCGTTGTCCGTGATCAGTTCGGTGATCAGTTCGGTGATCAGGGGGAGTTATGGATGGACTGGAGGAGGAGGTCGAGGGTGAGGTATCGGACCCCCGACGCCGTTTTGCCGAGGAGTGCCGGGACCGGAGAGAGCTGTACCCGGACCGACGGCTGAATCAGGGGCAGTTGGCCCGCATGCTCCGGACATCGCGGGCGACGGTCAGCCGCCTGGAGACGTGCAGGGGCTCGATCCCGCCGGACCTGCCGCCGCTGCTGGACCAGGTGTTTTCGACGGACGGGCTGTTCAAGCGGCTGTACGAGGAGATCGTGGCGCAGTCTTTTCCGGCGCAGTATCGACGCGGGGTGGCGTTGGAGCGGGAGGCCATAGTCGTACGACAGTGGTCCCCGACGGTCGTGCCCGGCCTTCTGCAAACCGCGGACTATGCCCGAACTCTCCTCCGTGGCGGGGCGCCGCGCGCCAGTGAGGAGGAGATCAAAGCGAACGTCTCCGCCCGGCTGGCCCGACAAGACATCCTGAGGCGTGAGGCGCCTCCAGACGTACGCGTCGTACTCTGCGAGTCCGTGATCCGCCGACAGATCGGCAGCCGCGACATCATGCGCGGGCAACTTGCAGCGCTGTTGACTCATGGCGCCAAGGCCGCTGTGCGGATTCAGGTTCTCCCGTTGGACGCAGAGGCGCATCTGTTCATTGCCGGTGGGGCCAGGTTCCTCACAGGGCCAAATCATATGACGGTGGTCTGCGTTGAGGCGTACCGGACAGTGGCGATTATTGAGGACCCGGAGCACGTGCGGGAGGCGCTGCGTGCCTACGATGGCCTGACAGGGGAGGCGCTTCCAACCCGGGAGAGCGCACGCCTGATCAGGGGACAGATGGAGGCACTGACGTGACCACGATCCCTGCCGCGCGCGAGTGGGTGAAATCCAGCTACAGCGGTGCCGAGCACGGTAGCGACTGCCTTGAGTGGGCTCCCGAGGTCGTCCCCACCGGCTCCGTCCCCATACGGGATTCCAAGAACCCCGGCCCGGAGCTGCACTTCTCGACCGACGCCTGGGCGTCCTTCATCGGCACGGTGCGACGGGGCGACGACCCCGCCTCGTCTGGTTCATGAGACCAGGAACTCCAGCAGATGCCGGTTGACCTCGTCGGCGTGCGTCCACAGCAGCCCGTGCGGGGCGTCGTCGATTTCGACGTACCGGGCGCTGGGCAGCATCGCGCGCATCGGTCGGGCGGCGGCGGCAACCGGTAGGACGCGGTCCGCGGTGCCGTGGACGATGAGCGTCGGTACGTCGATGGCCTGGATGTCGCGGCGGAAGTCGGTCCCGCAGGTCGGGACGGCGCGCAGACACACATGCGTGGGCACGCGCCGCGCGGCGGCCCGCGCGGCGCGCACCTCCGCCTCCCCGATCCGGCTGCCGAGCGTTTCGTCGAGGTTGTACAGGTCGTGGAAGAAACCGTTCAGATAGCCCTCGCGGTCCTCTTCGACCGCGGCAAGGACCTGGTCGATCAACGCGGCGTCCACACCGGAGGGGGTGTCTCCGGTCTTGAGGAGGTACGGCCCCAGGGGCGCCAGGAACCCGGCCCTGGCGACCCGGCCGGAGCCGTGGACGTTCAGATAGCGGGCGATGTCGCCGGTGCCCATCGAGAAGCCGACCAGTGCGACGTCCGTCAGGTCGAGGGTGGTCATCACCGTGTGGAGGTCCCCGGCCAGGGTGTCGTAGTCGTAACCGGCCTGAGGGCGACTGGACTTCCCGAACCCACGCCGGTCGTAGCTGATGACGCGGAACCCGGCGGCGAGCAGCGCGGCGGTCTGCCGCGCCCAGGAGCGTCCGTCGAGCAGATACCCGTGCAGCAGGACGACGGGCACGCCGGCACCTTGGTCCTCGTAGTGGAGTTCGACGGCGGGGCCGTCCTCCCCGTCCACGTTGATGTACGGCACGGGTACCTCCGCTTGATCCGTGGCCGGGCCGCTGTCGCCAGCGATCCTCGCAGTCGTCGGGGCCCGGCCGGGATCACTGCCGTCCGGTGTCGGGGGTCTGGCGCAGGGCTCACCCCGTATGCCGCGCAAAGGGCAAGAACGACGGCGCTCGGGCCGGGCCCCACCAGGAGGCCCGGCCCGAAGGAAACCGCTGCGCGGCGGACGCCTACTGCCGGATCAGCAGAACCGAGTTGATCGGCGTCAGCTCCTTTTCGCCTACGGCTTCTCCACGGTCCGGGCCATGTCGGCCCGGCGGGCCTACTGCCAGAAAACTTCCTCCACGACGATCTGCGGGTCGATGGCCCGGTGAATGAAGGTGTAGCGCACCCAGCCTCGGCCGTGGTCGAACGCCGCGATGCGCGGGCCTTTGGGGCGGCTGGATCGGGCGGGTTCAACGGTCATGCCGTCTGGCAACTTGCTGTCGGCGTCGATCCCGCGGAAGTACGGGTCCTCTGCGGTGACGAGTTCGGCACGGACGGCTGCGATGATCTCGCGGACGTGTGGCGGGAGGGCGTCCCGGTCGGCGCGGGCCTGTACGGTCCAGTCCATTTGCCACGGCGGCCCCATGTACGGGTCTGTCACTGGCCGGGTTCCGCCTTGCTCGCCTCGCGGCGCAGGTGGGCGGCCTCTTCGAGGAGGGCGCGGGCCGTTGCAGTGTCGGTGGCTTCGGCGGCGCGGTCTTCGAGGTCCGTCACGCGGGCGTCGAGCTCGGGGTCCCTGGCAAGGGCGAACTCTCCCCACCAGCGGGCGAGGAATGCAGGGACCGGCGCAAGGTCGTAGGCGTCGGCGATGTCGCGGCGCCAAGCCCGATCGAAGTCCGGGAGAAGCGCGGGGGCGTGCTCGGCGATGGCGGCACGCAGTGCTTTGGGATTGCGTTCGGGCATGGGCGGAATGCCCTTGGGTGTCGCATGCACGGCGGTCATCGAGCGGCCTTCCTTCGGCTTATGCGGGTCAGGCTGCGGCTGGGGAGGTCCGGCCGGGGGCAGGGTCGCGGTGCGCGTCCCCGCCGTCGCCGAGGGCTTTCTCTTCCTCGGTTGCATTCTTGGCAGATGCCTCTTCGGTGCGCCCGACGCTGCGGTCACGCATCCGGTACAGGTTGCTGTTGTCCTCGTAGCCGAACAGGAGTTGTAGACGCTTGACCCGCCCGTAGGGGAGCTTTTCGCCGGCGGGTGGGGTCATGGCTGCGCGTACGTCGTCATCGAGCTGCTCGCGCAACTTCGCGAGCTTCCTTTCCGCGTCCTGGATGGCCCTTCTTGTGGTCTGTACGCGGATCATCGAGGGGGCTTGGTAGTCGGGGTGTTTGCTCGGGTCCCTCTTCGCTGCCATGTCTCAAAGAATGGCAGCGCATACCACTGTCTGCAAGGCAGCTGCTATGGATGCTGCTGTATGTCACGCAGTAGTGTGTCGCGGGGGCGGCCCCGATACGTCAGGGCCAACGCCGGCTCCCGCGCCATCTGACACGCACCCGGGCCGGGCCTCCACCAGGAGGCCCGGCCCGAACGCGTTGTCGGCTACCGGCTACCGGCTACCGCCTACCGGCCTACTGCCGGATCAGCAGAACCGAGTTGATCGGCGTCAGGTCCTTGACGAAGTACTGGCCCGCGGCCATCCAGCCCTGGCAGTCGCCGGTGCCGTTGTAGCCGGTGCAGGTGCGGGCCCAGGCGCCGCCGGTCTGGTTGTTGAAGATCATGTGGTTGCCGACCTGGTTGGACAGGTTGTGGGCGCCGTAGCTGAAGAACTGGTGGGACGGCTGGTCGTTGTTCCAGCCCGCGTCCTGCGGGTAGATGCAGAAGGCCCCGGCCTGACAGCCGTGCACCGTGCCGTCCGCCGGTGCGGCGTTGGCGCTGGTCGCGGTGACCATCGTCGTGGCGCCGACGGCGAGTGCGAGGGCCGCGGCGGCCCGGGTGATCTTGCGCATGGTGTTCCCCCTGAACTTCTTGCTGAACTGTGGTCGTGGTGCACGGCGTGCCGTACGGGCCCCCGTCCGGTGTCCGGAGCGGGGGCCGTACCGCCGTCGCGACAGGCAGTTTGCCCGAGTCGCCGGGGTCGCACCATGTATTCGTTCTGGGTCGAAATCGGGGGCGGAGTACGGCGGTTGTGTGGTAGGTCGCGAGCCCATGGGCCGCCCCGCGCCACGGATGCGACGGCCCCGCCCCCGCGACCGCTCACCCCATCGGCAGGCTCTCCCCCTGCACCGCTTGGATGTCCAGCTCGACCTTGAGGGTGGTGCCGATCGCCGCGATGCCCGCCGCCACGACCTGGTTGTAGTTCATCTTGAAGTCCTCGCGGCGCAGTTCGGCCGTGGCGCGGAAGGCCGCGCGGACGCCGCCCCAGGGGTCGGGGCCGGTGCCGAGGTAGCTCAGGTCGAGGTCGACGGCGCGGACGACGCCGTGGAGGGAGAGATCGCCGTGGACCGTCCAGCGGTCGGGGCCGGCGGCGGAGAGGCCGGTGCTGCGGTAGGTGAGTTCGGGGAACTCGTCCGCGTTCAGGAAGTCCTCGGAGCGCAGATGGCCGTCGCGCATGCCGTTGCCGGTGTCGATGGAGGCGGCCTTGATGGACGCCTCGACGCGGGACTTCGCCACGTCCTCGGCGATCTCGATCCGGCCGCCGAACTCGGTGAACCGGCCGTGCACGCTGGAGATGCCCAGATGCTGGGCGACCGCGCCGACGGTGGAGTGCATCGGGTCGATGGTCCAGGCGCCGGGGGGCGGCAGTTCCGCGCCGCCCTGGCGGGCCAGGACGACCGTGCCGATCTCCATTCGGCCGCTGGCCGTCACGATCGCGCTGGAGGCGACCGGGGCGTAGCCGACGGCCGTCACGATGACGGTGTACGGACCGGCCGGCAGCGGCTGTTCGCTGCGGACCGCGCCCTCCTCGTCGGCCGAGGCCCGCAGCACCTGCGCGCCCTTCATGTCGGTGACGGTCAGTACGGCGTGCTGGACCGCCCAGCCGTCCCGTGTGCGGACCTGGGCCCGCAGTCCGGCAGCTGCCGCGCCGCTCGAAGTCATTGCCTCTCCCGTGTTGGTGCCTGGTGCCTGGTGGGGCTCCGGCGGCGGCGTGCAGGCCGTCCCCTGCCTGTGCGCAGCGCCGCCGTCGGAGCCCGGGGGCCGGGCCGGGGCGCGTCCGCTCAAAGCGCGCCCCGGTCCGGGGTGTGGGGGAAGGGTGTTATCCCTCTGGGTGTGCCAGCTGCACGTCGTGGCCGTCGATCCCGCGTGCGTCGACCGCAAGGCCGGTGGCGACCGGCGGATAGCCGCTCGCGATGACCGTGTAGTCGCCGGCGTCCAGGTCGGTGAAGGCGTAGGCGCCGTCCGCCCCGGTGGTGGAGGTGGCGACGACGTTGCCCGCCGCGTCCACCAGCGTCACGCGGGCGTCGGGCAGCGCCCGTCGGTCCGCACCCGCCCGGACGATGCCCTGCACCCGCGCGCCGGAGCGCAGTTCGACCTCGATGCGGGTGGTGCCCTGGCCGCCGACCTCGACCGGCAGGGCGGCCGGGCGGTAGTCCGCGGCGTTCACGGCGACGGTGAAGGTGCCCGGGGCCAGTTCGGCGAAGGCGAAGTGGCCTTCGGCGCCGGTGGTTCCGGTGGCCAGGACCTCGCCGCGGACGTCGGTGACGACGACCATCGCGCCGGCGACCGGCTCGCCGCCGGTGGCGCTGCGGACCTGGCCGGCCAGGCCGCTGGTGCCGCTGAGCAGGATGTCGTAGGCGTGCGGCGCATCCCCGACGACGACCGTGGAGGCCTGCGGCTGGTGCCCGTCGGCCGCGGCTATCAGGACGTAGGACCCGGCGCCGGGGGCACCGAGGACGTACGAGCCGTTGGCCTGGGCGACCGCGCGGCCCAGCTGGCGGCCGGTGAGCGAGATCAGCGTGACGGCGGAGCGGGGGACGGGGTTGCCCTCCGCGTTCCGGACGAAGCCGTGGAGGGCCGGGCCGGCCGGGACGTCGCCGTTGCCTGCCGAGGCGTACGCGGCCAGGGGCTGGGGCGCGGCGGCGACGGCCGGCCGGGCCCAGGAGGGGGTGTGCCCGTACTCGTCGTCCGAGGGGGCGGCGCCCACCAGGGCGGGCTCCCGCTCCTCGGCGGCCGGAGCCGCGGCGGCGGATGCCGGGGCGGCCGCTTCCGCCGGGGCGGCAGCGGTCTCGGTGCCGTCGGTGCCGTCCGAGCTCTGGGCCAGACCACCACGCGTCTTCAATGCGACCTCCTTGATGAACAGGGTGAAGAGGAAGGCGAGCAGCGCGCAGGGCGCCGCGTAGAGGAACACGTCCGCCACACCGTGACCGTAGGCGCTCTCCATGACGGTGCGCAGCGGCGCGGGGAGGGCGTCCAGGTCGGGGATGCCGCCGCCGCTGTTGCCGGCGGCGTGCGCGGCGGCCTTGGCGGCCTTGGGGCCGAGTTCGGCCAGGCCGTCCTTGACGTAGTGGGTGACGCGGTTGGCGAGCACCGCTCCGAGGGCCGAGACGCCCACCGCACCGCCGAGGGAGCGGAAGAAGGTCACGACGGACGAGGCGGAACCGAGGTCCTGAGGGGCGACCTGGTTCTGGGTGGCGAGGACCAGGTTCTGCATCATCATGCCGATGCCGAGGCCCATCAGCGCCATGAAGATCGCGATGTGCCAGTACTCGGTGTCGTAACGGATGGTGCTCAGCAGGCCGAGGCCCGCGGTCAGCAGCACACCGCCGGTGACCAGCCACGCCTTCCAGCGGCCGGTCTTGGTGATGACCTGTCCGGAGACGGTCGACGAGATGAACAGGCCGCCGATCATCGGGATGGTCATGACGCCGGACATCGTCGGCGACTTGTCGCGGGCCAGCTGGAAGTACTGGCTGAAGAACACGGTGCCGGTGAACATCGAGACGCCGACGAACAGCGAGGCCAGCGAGGCCAGGGCGATCGTCTTGTTGCGGAACAGCCGCAGCGGGATGATCGGCTCCGCGGCCCGGGACTCGACGAGGAGGAAGATCGCGCCGAGGACGACCGCGCCGCCGACCATCGCGGCGGTCTGCCACGACAGCCAGTCGTACTTGTCGCCCGCCAGCGTCACCCACACCAGCAGCAGCGAGACCGCCGCGCTGATGAAGAAGGCGCCCGCCCAGTCGACCTTGACGCCCTCGCGCTTGACGACCGGCAGCTTCAGGGTCTTCTGGAGCACGATCAGGGCGATCACGGCGAACGGCACGCCGACGTAGAAGCACCAGCGCCAGCCGAGCCAGCTGGTGTCGGTGATGACGCCGCCGAGCAGCGGTCCGCCGACGGTGGCGACGGCGAAGACGGCGCCGAGGTAGCCGCTGTAGCGGCCGCGCTCGCGCGGCGAGATCATCGCGGCCATCACGATCTGGGCCAGGGCGGACAGACCGCCCACGCCTATGCCCTGCACCACACGGCAGGCGATCAGCATGCCGGTGTTCTGCGACAGTCCGGCGACGACCGATCCGGCCACGTAGATGACCAGCGCGAACTGCACCAGCAGCTTCTTGCTGAACAGGTCGGAGAGCTTGCCCCACAGGGGCGTGGACGCGGTCATCGACAGCAGCGCGGCCGTCACGACCCAGGTATAGGCGCTCTGCCCGCCGTGCAGATCGTGGATGATCTCCGGCAGCGCGTTCGAGACGATCGTCGAGGACAGGATGGCGACGAACATCCCGAGCAGCAGCCCGGAGAGCGCCTCCATGATCTGACGGTGCGTCATGGGGGCCCCGTGGGAGGCGTGCTGTCCGCCTCCGTGCTTGGCGTGGCCGCCCCGCACACCGGCTGGTGTGGTCGTAGCCATGTGGTTCCTTTGGTTCCTTGTCAGCCCGCGGTACGGGCGGGGGTGGTGCAGGGTTCGTGCGGGGCCCGGCTGCGGCAGTCGCCGAAGCTCGTACGGAGCCTGGCGAGCAGCTCGACGAGGTGCCCGACGTCGGTGTCGGTCCAGTCGTCCAGATACCGGGCGAGGGTCTGGGTGTAGCGCTCGGAGAGCTCCGCGAGGAGCTCCGTGCCGCTCGGGGTCAGGCGCAGCAGCCGCGACCGCTTGTCGGCCGGGTCGGGCTTGCGCTCGACCCAGCCGCGTTCGCAGACGTGCGCGACATGCCGGCTGGTCACCGACATGTCGATGGCCAGCAGCTCCGCGAGCTGGCTCATCCGCATCTCGCCGTGCCGCTCCAGAAGGGTGAGCACGCCGGCCGAGGCGGGCGGGCAGTCCTGGGGCAGCATGCGGCCCATTTCGCGCTTGACGGCGCCGATGGCGCTGAGTTGCCGGGCCAGCTCTTCGTAATGACTCCGAGTGGCCACGGACTCCTCCATGCGTCGTCACGTTGTGTGGTGTGTGGTGTTCCGGCCATCCCCCATCGGGGATCTTTGTTGCTTGAGGCAACCATGGAACCATAAACAATTTGGTTGCTGAAGGCAAACGAGTTGCGGACGTCCCCGGGTAAAGCCCGCCAAAAGTCCTGGCCGGATGTGGTCGGTACCCTCGTCCCGTGGCGCAAAAGTGCAGGTCATGTGGGCGCGCTCCCCAGGGGTGCCCCTCGGACCCCCAGTTCGCTAGGGTCCTTGCCCATGGCGACCAACCCTCAGAACCAGGCCGGCGGCAACTACGACCCCGCGGGCAGCACCCAGATGTTCCGCGCCTTCGTGGACGAGGGCACCGCCCCTCCGACCCCCGACGGCCGCCGCGCGGCGGCCCCCCAGAGCGGCGGCGGGGCGCGCGTGGGCGTGATCGTCGGCGTGATCGTCGCGATCCTGGTGGTGGCGGGAGCGGCTTGGCTGGCGCTGAAGTAGCCCGCCGCGCCCCCGGAGGGCGCCGCCCGACCCCGTACGGAACTTCCGGCCCGCCGTCCTCGGACGGCGGGCCGCACTCTTGCCCCGGCCTCGGCCCCCGGCCTCGGCATACCCGACTTCAACGGGCACAGGATGTCGGGTCCGCTACGGCCGCCCGTTCCTAACGTAAGGAAGCGAAAGGGAAGGAGTCGTCCGGGTGCTGGAGCGGCTGAACGAGGCGATGGAGTACATCGAGCAGCGCCTCGACGGGCAGATCGACGCGGGGGAACTGGCCCGGATCGCGGTGACGTCGGAGTACCACTTCCGGCGGCTGTTCTCCACGCTGGCGGGGATGCCGCTGTCGGACTACGTCAGGCGTCGGCGGCTGACCCTCGCGGGTGCCGAAGTGCTCGCCGGGGAGCGGACGTTGCTCGATGTCGCGGTGCGCTACGGCTACGGCTCGGGGGAGGCGTTCGCGCGGGCGTTCCGTGCGATGCACGGCGTCGGGCCCCAAGAGGCCCGGCGTACCGGCGCGGTGTTGCAGTCCCAGCCCCGGATGTCCTTCCGACTCGTCGTCGAAGGGAGCAGCAGCATGTCGTATCGGATCGTGGAGAAGGACGCGTTCCGGGTCGTGGGGAAGAAGGCCCGCGTACCGCTCGTGCACAACGGGGAGAACCCGGCGATCGTCGCCCACGTCAGGAGCATCGGGAAGGAGACGGTGGCGCGCATCGCCGCCCTGTCCGACCAGGATCCGGACGGGATCGTCTCGGCGGTCGTACGGCTCGACGCCAGCATGGAGGAGGGCGCCGAACTCGACTACTACCACGCGGTGGTGACGAGTGCGGTCGCGCCGGAGGGGCTCGACGAACTGCACGTTCCGGCGGGCACCTGGGCCGTCTTCGAGATCACGGGACCGTATCCGCAGGCGCTTCAGCACCTGTGGGGGGACGTGTACGCGCAGTGGTTCCCGTCCAACCCGTACCAGAGCCGGCCGGGGCCCGAGATCCTGTGGGTCCGGTCGTCGGAGGACGGGAAGGGCGCGCAGGCGCGGCTGTGGATACCGGTGGAGCGGACCACGGCCGGTTGAGAAAGGCGCGCCCCCGGGGCCCGGCCTGAGGGGGCAGGCCCCGGAAGCCGTCGCCGTCAGCCTTGATCGGCCGCCGCCTGGAGGGCCGCCATATCGATCTTCTTCATGCCGAGCATGGCCTGCATGGCGCGGGTGGCGCGGCCCTGGTCGGGGTCGCTCATCAGCTCGGCCATCCCCGTGGGGACGACCTGCCAGGACAGGCCGAACCTGTCCTTCACCCAGCCGCACGGGCCCTCCTCGCCGCCTTCGGAGAGCTTGGTCCAGTAGTAGTCGATCTCTTCCTGGTTGCCACAGGTGATCAGGAACGAGATCGCCTCGTCGAAGGTGAACTGGGGGCCGCCGTTGATCGCGGTGAATTCCTTGCCGTCGAGCACGAAGTCGACGGTCAGGACGGTACCGGCGGGGCGCGGACCGGCCTCGGTGTAGTAAGAGATATTCCGGATACCGGAGTTCGGGAAGACCGAGCAGTAGAACTCGGCGGCCTCCACGCTCTGGGTGTCGAACCAGAGGTTGGGGGTGATCTGGGGCATGGTGACGTCCTCCTGCGCATCCGCGGCGGTGGGTTCTCGACGGTGGGTTCCCGACGGTGGGTTCTGTAGGAGTACTGACCGGCGCGGTGGGCGGAACTCATCGGCCATCGGGGGGAAATCCGGGAGGAGGGCGCCGACCCGTCGGGCAGCCCCTAGCATCACTGGCAACCGCACCCGAGGGACGGAGTTCATCCGTGCGTCACCCGCGCGTTGGCGTCGCCATCCTGACGATGGGCACGCGGCCCGCCGAACTGGCCGATCTGCTCGACTCGGTGGCCAAGCAGGACACGCCCGCGGCGCGGGTGGTGGTCGTCGGCAACGGCACGCCCCTGCCGCCCCTTCCCGACGGGGTGACCGGCCTGGAACTGCCGGAGAACCTGGGCATCGCCGGCGGCCGGAACGCCGCCCTGGACAGACTCCGGGAGTTCGGGGACGTCGATGTGGTCGTGGATCTGGACGATGACGGGCTGCTGATCAGCCCGGACGTCTTCACCCGGCTCGTGGAGCTGTACGAGGCGGACGACCGGCTGGGCATCGTCGGCTTCCGCATCGCCGACGAACGCGGTCGCACCCAGCGCCGCCACGTCCCCCGCCTGCGTGCCAAGGACCCGATGCGCGGGGGCCTGGTGACGACGTTCCTCGGTGGCGGACACGGCCTGTCCCTGCGGATGCTGGACGAGACCGGCGGCTGGCCCGAGCCGTTCTTCTACGCCCATGAGGAGACCGACCTGGCCTGGCGGGCCCTGGACGGGGGCTGGAAGGTGCTCTACGAGCCTGAGTTGGTGCTCCAGCACCCGTGGACCTCACCGACCCGGCACGCGGTGTACCACCGCATGGTGGCCCGAAACCGCGTCTGGCTCGCCAAACGGCATCTGCCCGCCGGCCTCGTCCCCGTCTACCTCGGGCTGTGGACCGTCCTCACCCTCGCCCGCACCCGCTCTGCCGCCGGGCTCAGGGCCTGGTTCGGGGGCTTCGCAGAGGGCCTGCGCACCCCCTGCCCGCCCCGCCGCCCGATGCGCTGGGCCACGGTGTGGCGGATGACCCGCCTGGGACGTCCGCCGGTCGTCTGATCCCCGCGCGTCACTTCCAGCCGAAGGTCACGTCCCTGGTGTCGAGGTGCATCCCGAGCGGCACCCGCCAGGCGTCCACGCACACGCGCCAGGCGCCGGTCCGCGGCTTGCCGGGGGTGAGGGGGAGGGGAAGTGCGTGGGTGGAGTTGCGGGTGGCCCAGTCGATGCCGAGGGGGCCGATGATGTGGGTGCCGAAGGTGACGGTGCCCTGGGTTACGGGGTGTTGGCCGGTGTTGAGGAAGTCGAGACTGACCTTCTGGCACCAGCGGACGTCGGTGTCGGCGAGGACCGGCCTGCCGACGAGGAGGCCGGCGGGGGCACCGGGGCCTGTGGGGAGGGTGGGGGACGGGGGGCTGGGGGTGGTGCTGCCGTCTCCGGGGCCGGGTCCGTCTCCGCCGCCGGTGTCGCCGCCGGGGGTGCCGGGGTCGCCGGGAGAGGCCGAAGCGCCGGGTGGTGCGGGCGAGCTGGCGGGTGGGGAGGATGCGTCGCCCGGGCTTTCGGTGGGGCCTCCAGGGGGCGTGCCCGTACGGGAAGGGGCGCCCGGGGAGTGGTGGCCGGAAGGGGGATGTGTGCCGTCGCCGTCCAGGGGCGTCAGCTCGATCCCGTCGCGGGGCGGTGCGGCCTTCACCGGGGCCCGGCCGTCGGCGGGGCCCGCCGCGCCCAGCGCGACATAGCTCTTGGGCGGCGCGCTGCCGCAGCCGGTGAGCAGAACGCCCAGGCACGCCACGGCCGCCGAGGTGCGGCCAACTGCCGTCGTCCGTCGCATCGTGGGGGTACCTCCCAGCGGTAGCCGGGGCACAGTGTTGCTGACGATGCGTCAGGAGTACAGGGGCAGGGCAGGAGAAGGCGAGTGAAGACGAGAGAAAGAAGAGAGAGGGTGAGGGAGAGCGGGAGAGGCAGGCGCTGTAGCTCCCTCTTCCGCTGTCCGCCGAGCGGCGCACCCCTCGGCGGACCGGACCTCAGTCGGCGATGAGCCCTTCGCGCAGCTGCGCGAGAGTGCGGGTGAGCAGCCGGGAGACGTGCATCTGGGAGATGCCGACCTCCTCGCCGATCTGCGACTGCGTCATGTTGGCGAAGAAGCGCAACATGATGATCTGGCGTTCCCGGGGCGGGAGTTTGGCCAGCAGGGGCTTGAGGGACTCGCGGTATTCCACGCCCTCCAGCGCGGTGTCCTCGTAGCCGAGGCGGTCCGCGAGGGAGCCCTCGCCGCCGTCGTCCTCGGGAGAGGGGGAGTCGAGCGAGGAGGCGGTGTAGGCGTTGCCGACCGCCAGGCCGTCGACGACGTCTTCCTCCGACACACCCAGGCACAGGGCCAGTTCGGGAACGGTCGGGGAGCGGTCCAGCTTCTGGGAGAGCTCGTCGCTGGCCTTGGTGAGCGCCAGTCGCAGCTCCTGGAGGCGGCGTGGGACCCGCACCGACCATGACGTGTCGCGGAAGAAGCGTTTGATCTCGCCGACGACCGTGGGCATCGCGAACGTCGGGAATTCCACGCCGCGTTCGCAATCGAAACGGTCGATGGCTTTGATCAGCCCGATGGTGCCGACCTGGACGATGTCCTCCATCGGTTCGTTGCGGCTGCGGAAGCGGGCCGCGGCGTAACGGACGAGCGGGAGGTTGAGTTCGATGAGGGTGTCGCGGACGTAGGTGCGCTCCGCGCAGTCCTTGTCGAGCGTGGCCAGCCGCAGGAACAGGGAGCGGGAGAGCGTGCGGGTGTTGATGGCGTCGTCGGGCACCTGGACGGGCACCTGGACGGGTGCCTGGTCGTGCAGGTGCGGCGCGGGCGCGGGAATCGCGGGAAGCACCTTCGAGCTGCCCAGTTCTACGGACATGCCACCCCCTTGAGGTGTCGCTGCGGTGTCCTCGGGCCGGGCGGACCGAGGAGTCATGCCTCCACCTGAATACCGGAGGCAGCGCCACGGCAAACGCGGTTTCTGCAGAATGTCACATGTCGGCAACACGCTGTAGCGCCTTGTCGACATATCTGTGCAGGAACGGGTACCTCGTCCCGGTGAGAGATCGCTCCTGTTTCCGGTTGGGGGTGCCGGCGCCGTCGGGCGGGTCCCGTCAGGCGTCGATCCGGTTTGCGGACCGCAAGCGCGCGAAGCTCCGCGAGAGTAGCCGGGAGACATGCATCTGCGACACCCCCAGTTCCGCACTGATCTGGGACTGCGTCAGATTGCTGTAGTAGCGCAGCAGCAGGATGCGCTGTTCGCGTTCGGGGAGCTGGACGAGCAGATGCCGGACGAGGTCGCGGTGCTCGACGCCGGCGAGCTCGGGGTCCTCGTAGCCGAGGCGGTCCAGCAGGCCGGGCAGGCCGTCGCCCTCCTGGGCGGCCTCCAGGGACGTGGCGTGGTAGGAGCGGCCGGCCTCCAGGCAGGCGAGCACCTCGTCCTCGCTGATCTTGAGGCGTTCGGCGATCTCGGTGGTGGTGGGGGAGCGGCCGTGCAGCACCGTGAGGTCCTCGGTCGCGCCGTTGACCTGCACCCACAGCTCGTGGAGGCGGCGGGGCACATGCACCGTCCGGACATTGTCCCGAAAGTAGCGTTTGATCTCGCCGACGACGGTCGGCATCGCAAAGGTCGGGAACTGGACGCCGCGGTCGGGGTCGAACCGGTCGATCGCATTGATCAGCCCGATGGTGCCGACCTGGACGACGTCCTCCATGGGTTCATTGCGGCTGCGGAAGCGGGCCGCGGCATACCTGACCAGCGGAAGGTTGGCCTCGATCAGGGCCGCGCGGACCCGGGTGTGCTCCGGCGTGCCCGGTTCGAGGCCGGAGAGCTCCGCGAACAGCACCTGTGTGAGCGCCCGCGTGTCCGCGCTACGGCTCTCGCGGGATGGAGCCTTGGGCGCAGTACGGGCCGTCACGGTCAAGCCACCCTTCACAGCGTATGCATCCGACAAAAGCGGTCATAGCATCACAAGAGTGTCCATAAGGTGCAAGCACCCCATAATGCCGTGTTGGGGGGAGAGTTGGCCTATGGGCCACGGGAGTTCTGGCATATGACGAAGCCCCCCGTCCGCAACGGGCGGGGGGCTCGTGGAGGGGCGACGGCGCCCGGGAGGGCGGGGCGGCGGGTGTCAGGCTCCGGCCGGGTCCGGGAACTCGTAGTCGGCGATCACCCAGGTGGCGAAGGCGCGCCACTGTCCGGCGGCCGCCTGGTGGGCCGGGTGCTCCAGGTAGCGCTTGAGGGCGTCGGTGTCGGCCACCGCGGAGTTGATCGCGAAGTCGTAGGCGATCGGCCGGTCGGTGATGTTCCAGGCGCACTCCCAGAAGGTCAGCTCCGGGATCTCGTCCTTGAGCGCCTCGAATGCGCGGACGCCGGCCTGTACCCGTTCGTCGTCGCGGGAGACGCCCTCGTTTAGCTTGAACAGGACCAGGTGGCGGATCACGGGGACCTCCGTGCGGCGGACGGCTGCGCGCCCGGTCGGGCGACCGGCCGGCGACCCGCCGACTACTTGATCAGCTGGGTCATGAACTCGCCGACGCCCTGAGCGGCGGACGAGATGCCCTCGAAGCCTATCTGGACCAGGTTGGCGGCCCGCGCAGGGGACGTGATGATCGTGTAGAGCACGAAGACGATGAGCAGGTACAACGCGATCTTCTTTGCCTGCACCATCGGTCCCGTCTCCCCTGTCCCCTATGGCAGTCGCTGGATTTCCTCTGCTGTCGGCTGCTCTCCAGGCCCCGGGCCTCCGAGCCGTCCCGGACTCCCGAGCCGGATGCAGTCGGGTGAGTGTAACCACAGGTGTTCGATCAAGGCAGCAGGGATGCAGCGGTCGATGTCCCGGGCGGTCGCCGGGGGCCGCCCCTGATCTGGTCTTTAAGGACCAAAGACCCGACAAGGAGGGTCATTCGCCGGGTGGGTGCGGCGGTCGGCGCAGGCAGGATGAAAGGAGCCCGGCGGGTCTGGCAGGAAGCCGCCGGGTGTGGGACGGGGCCTCTCTGCGGGGTCCGCGCCGGCTGCATTCCCCTGACTGCGGCGCGGGCTTTGGGGCCCGTCCCCCTCGGGGGGAGCGGCGCACCCCGAGCCGTCGCTTCCCCCGGCCAGCCGCCTCGGGCTCCCCTCCCGCCCCCTTTCCGGCTCCCCTCCCGCCCTCCCTTCGCCGTCGGTGCCGCAGATGCCCGGCGGATTCCTCGTATCGGGTCTCTTGCGCCACCCTTCGGAACCTTCCGTGCGGTGCCCGCGTCCTCCACCCCGTACGGCCCGGCCGCCCCGTCCGGCATGCATCATGTACGCGACAGAACGGAGTGCGGCCGCGCGCCGCGCCAGGGTGCGGACCGTGCGGACGACGAAAGGAACACGGGGCGGCAACGATGAAGATCGACTGGGACCGGCGTACCTGCGCGCGGCGCGGGCACATCACCTACCTTCCGCACGAGGAGCACCTGCGGAACAAGCTGCGCGCCGGCACCGCGCTCGGCGAGGCGTGGCGCTGTCTGCGCTGCGGCGACTTCGTCCTCGGCACACCGCACGGCTCCGGCCCGGCCGCCGACGCCCCGCTGGTCCCGCGCGGCAAGGTCCTGCGGGATCTGTTCCTGCTGCGCTTCCTGGCCGTCGAGCGGGCCGTGCGCGGCGTGTTCATCGTGCTGGCCGCCGTCGGCGTATGGCAGTTCAGCAACCGCAAGGACTCCGTCCGGAAGTTCTTCGACGAGTACATCGCCGTGCTGCGCCCGGTCGCCCGGCACTTCAACTACGACCTGGACCATTCCCCGGTCGTCGGCACCATCCAGAAGACCTTCGGCTACCAGCACTCCACCTTGATGCTGGTGGCCGGGGCGCTGCTGGCCTACGCCCTGATCGAGATCGTCGAGGGCGTCGGGCTGTGGCGCGCCAAGCGGTGGGCGGAGTATCTGACGGTGGTGGCGACCGCGGCCTTCCTGCCGCTGGAGATCTACGAGCTCACCGAGAAGGTCAGCTGGCTCAAGATCGCCACGCTGGTGATCAACGTTCTCGCGGTGCTCTACATCGCCCTCGCCAAGCGGCTGTTCGGGCTACGCGGTGGCCGTAAGGCCTTCGACGAGGAGCGGCACAGCGCCTCCCTCATGGAGGTCGAGACCTCGGCGGGCGTGCCCGTCGCCGCTCATCATGGCTGAGGCCATCACGCAACCAGGGGGAGATCCCACCATGCCGCACACCGTACAGAGCCCTGAGCACCCGCCCGCGCGGACGACCGCGCCCGCGCGCAGGCGGCGCGGACCGGGCGTCGTGCTGGCGGTGCTCTTCGGCCTGCTGGCCATGAGCGCCGGCCCGGCCGTGGCCGCGCAGAGCGCCGCGGCGCCGCGCAGCGCCACCACCGTCGCCGCCGCACCCGCGTCCGCGCCGGAGTTCGGCCACCACGGCCTGTTCTCGCACCACTCGTCCTTCTCCCACCACTCCTCCTTCTCCCACCACTCCTCCTTCTCCCACCAGCACGGCTACAAGGAGAAGAAGAGCTCCAAGTGGAAGAAGAAGGTCGGGAAGAAGACGAAGGGCTTCTTCAAGAAGCTCGGCATCATCGCCATCGTGCTGTTCGTGATCGCCCTGGTCATCGCGATCGTGGTGATCGCGCTGATCGTGGCGCTGATCCGCCGTCTCTTCCGCCGCAACAACTGACGGGCGGGCGGGGGCGCGGCGGGCCCGGACGCGGCGGGCGGCGGCGCCGATCACCGGCGCCGCCGCCCTGCGCCGCGCCCGCCCCTCACCCCGCGATCGTCAGCCACAGCAGCGCCGCGTTCAGCAGCGTGCTGACCGATGCGGCGGCCACCGCGCAGACGGTGGTCAGGCGCCCGTTGACCAGACGGCCCATCAGCGTGCGCCGCGCGGTGAACGCCACCAGCGGCCACAGCGCGAACGGGATGCCGAAGCTCAGCACGACCTGGGAGAGCACCAGCGCCCGCCCGGGCTCGGCGCCGAGGGCCAGGACCGCCAGCGCCGGGACGAGGGTGAGCAGCCGCCGTACGGCGAGCGGGACCGTACGGCCGACGAAGCCCTCCAGGATCACCGCGCCCGCGTAGGTGCCCACCGAGGTGGCGGCGAAGCCGGAGGCGAGCAGGGCGACGGCGAAGAGCATCGCGGGCAGCTGGCCGAGCGCGGCGGCGAGCCCGCGGTGCGCGGCCTCGATCGAATCGCCCGCCGACGAGCCGAGGGTGGCGGCGCCGACGACGAGCATCGCCAGATTCACCACCGCGGCGGTGCTCATCGCCGCCATCACATCGATCCGGGTCGCGCCCAGCAGGGTCCGCTGCCTGCCGCCCGCCTCGCCGTGCCGGTCGCGTACCAGGGCGCCGTGCAGATAGATGGCGTGCGGCATGACGGTCGCCCCGACGATCCCGCAGGCGAGCAGCAGGCTGTCCGGCCCGGCGAAGCGCGGCACCATCCCGGAGACGATCCGGTCGGCCGAGAAGCCGCCGCTCACCGCGTCGTACAGGAAACCGGTCAGCACCACCGCCAGCAGACCGCCGACGACGGCCTCGAACGGCCGCTGACCGCGCCGCGACTGCACCACGATCACCAGCCACGAGACCAGCCCGGTGAGCAGCCCGCCGGGGAGCAGCGGGATGCCGAAGAGCAGCTGGAGGGCGACCGCGCCGCCGACCACCTCGGCGAGGTCGGTCGCCATGGCGACGATCTCCGCCTGGACCCACAGCGCCAGCCGGACGCCCCGGCGGAAGCGCTCGGCGCACAGCTCGGGGAGCGTACGGCCGGTGGCGAGGGTGAGTTTGGCGGACAGATACTGCACCAGCATCGCCATGGCGCCGGCGCCGACCACCACCCACACCAGCAGATAGCCATAGCGGGCGCCGGCGGTGATGTTCGTGGCGACGTTGCCGGGGTCGACATAGGCGATGGCGGCGACGAACGCGGGGCCCATCAGGCGGACCACGGTCAGCGGGCGGGGCCGTGTGGGCGCGGGCGCGCGGCCGGGGGCGAGCGGGCTCATCGCGCCGGGGGTTTGGCGGCGGGCAGGCTGAGTACCGGCTCGACGTCACGGCCGAACTTGCCGACCGTAATCGCCCCGCCGGGCGAGCCGATCTCCGTGAAGAAGGCCGCATTGGCCGCGGTGTAGACGGACCACTTCTCCGGGACGTCGTCCTCGAAGTAAATGGCCTCCACGGGGCAGACGACCTCGCAGGCGCCGCAGTCCACGCATTCCTCGGGCTGGATGTACATCATCCGTTCGCCCTGATAAATGCAGTCGACCGGGCATTCCTCGACACATGCCAGATCCAGCACATCCGCGCAGGGTTGGGCGACCACATACGCCATGGGGGTACTCCTGTCCGGGTGTTGGGGTGCGGGGTGTTGGGGTGTGGGTGTTGATGCGTGGGAGTGGGCGTCGGGAAGGAGGGGTGCGGCTATGCCGAAGGCCGGGTGGCGGATTCCCTCGAACCCCAGGACGTGGCGAGCAGCGCCACCAGCGTCATCGCCGCCAGAAGGCTCCAGCCGGGCGTATAGCTGTCCGTTGCGTCCTTGAGCAGGCCCAGGATCGGGGGTACGGCGATGACCGCGATCTGGTTGACGGACATGGCCAGGCCGAGGGCGAATCCGGTCTTTTCCGGGCTCGCCGATTCGGCGACATAGGCCACCCAGGGGCCGTACCAGCCGAATCCGAAGAATCCGAGCCAGGTGACCAGGATTCCGCAGAGCACCACCGAATGGAGCGGGACCAGCACCAGGACGGCCAGACCCGCGATGACCGCGCTCATACAGACGAGTACGGGCAGATAGCGGCCCGCCGTGCAGCGGTCGCTCCAGGCCGCCAGGACGATACGTCCGGCCACGCCGCCGCATTGGGCGACGAAGAGCAGAAGGGCCGAGGTGGTGATGCTGAGGTCCGCCTCGTCGTGCAGAAAGAGCACCGTCAGGACCTGAATGCCGTACTGCACCGAAATGAGGCTCACGCCGGAGAGCATGATGCGGCCCATTGCCGGATCGCGGATCATGCGCAGCCGGGACGCCAGTTCCGACCGGATCGACGTGCCCTGGGACACCGGCCGCGGCGGGGCGGCCGTTTCGGGGGCCCGGTAGAAGCCGATGAAGACGACGGCGCCGAGCAGGGCGACCAGACCGCCGGCGACAAAGGACGACTGCCAGCCCATTTCACCGGCCAGATACGGCAGCACCGCGGCGGCCAGCGCACCGCCGAGCGGCAGGCCCGCTTGGCGGATTCCCATGGCGAATCCCCGCTGCGAGGCATCGAACCACTGGGCCACCGATTTGCTGCCGCCGGGCTGCGCCGTGCTGTATCCCGTACCGACGACGATCAGCAGGAGCAGGAGCGACACATAGCCTGTCGCCAGGCTTCCGCCGAGCAGGGACAGCGCCACCAGCAGGGTGCCGATGCCCACGACCCAGCGTTCGCTGTAGCGATCGAGCAATTCGCCGGCCACCAGGAGCCCGACCAGCGGGACCAGCTGCGCCGCCGAGATGAGCAGGCCGATCTGGGCGGTGCTCAGATGCAGATCGCGCTCCAGAAAGGCGCTGATCGCGCCGATGCCCTGGACGAAGAAGGAGGCGCTGGCCTGGGCGAAGGTGGCGATGCCGAGGATGACCCAGCGATAGCTCGCACCGCGGACGGGGACGGTGACGGCGCTCATCCGGCGGTGACCAGCTCGGCGGGACGGCCCTCCTGGGCGGCTCCGACGGCGGCCAACTCGCCCATCGGGAGCTCTCGTTGGACGGACAGCAGCTCGTCCTGGACGCCCTGGAGCCCCATCCGCGCGAAGATCGCCTCGTGATCGCGCTCGATGCCGGCGCCGTTGGCGGTCATTTCGTCGATGGCGTGGCCGAGCAGCTGGATGTTGTCGGCGAGCTGGACCTGACCGTCGTCATCGACGGCATAGGGCGTGTCCTCCATTCCCACCCGCAAAATATCGACCTGGCTGTCGGGCTGGGAAGCCCAGGCCGCCAGCCGGCGGACGGCGCAGGCCCTGGTGCCGCGGCGCGGGCCGACGTCCAACTCCTTGTAGTGCTGGGCGGCGTGCTGCGGCAGCACCGCGGCGCCCACACTGACGGTGACGTGGCGCTTTTTCACGCCCGGCTCCGCCAGGTCGTATTCCAGGCTCTTCGCCGCATCCACGACCCGCTTGAATTCGGCGTAGTTCTCGGGGAACGGCAGTCGCGGCGAAAACCCGAAGAGGAGCGTGATGTTGAGCTGCCCGGAGCTGCCCAGCCGCATCGCCGGATGCTCGACCGCATAGCGGGTCATGGCATAGCTGCGCAGCAGCTGCACCCATTCGATCTCGTGGAAGAGCGCCAGCTTCTGCCGGGCCCGGATGGCATTGCGGTACACCTGGAACTGAATCAGCGGCGAGGTCTTGCCGTAGTCCGCGCCCTTGCTGGTGGAGTGGGTGTCCAGCTGCGCGTCCTGGACGCGGTCGGAGGGTTCATACGCGGCGAGGGCCGTAAGGAAATCCGGGTCGCCGACCAGATCCAGATCCAGCGTCCGGCCCTGCTTCTCCAACTGCCGTTCCAGTTCGCAGATCACCTGGAGTTCGACGGCGGCCTGGATGGTGACGAAATGCGCGCCGCCCAGATGCAGCGGGATGGCGCACTGGCTGACCCGCTCCCATTCCCCGAAGGCGCGGATGCGCTCGCGGACCTCGCCGCCGTTGCGGCTGGCACCGAAGCTGATCAGCACGTCCGGGCAGCGGCGCTGCACACCCCGGCTGATCTCCTGGTAGATCTCGTTGTCCGTGGTCTGCTCGTGCGTCAGGGGATTTCTGGCGTGGTAGTGGTAGTACCGGCAGCCCATTCCGTAGAGCGCCTCGGCCTCGGCGATGGAGGCCAGTGCCGACGTTTTGATGGTTTTTCCGGTGCAGATGCTGTCCAGCGTGGTGTCGCCGGTCAGCCGGTGATTGTTCGGAGTGAACTTTGCGCCGGTGGAGGCGCAGCCAAGTATCAGTGTTTTCCCGTGCGATAACGCAGTCGGCATCGAATGTCCCCAGTGGGTGGTATTCAGCCGGGGCGTAGCTCACCCCGGTGCGGCTGGCGGTCTACGGTGCGGTTCACGAAAGCTCAATGCGTCCGTATCAGGACGTCACTGGCTGAATCTCGGCGGTCGTGGACGGTCCGAAGGGGATCGGTAGAACTCCCGGGCCGATTGCGGCAGATGGATCGTCCAGGAGATGACGTCACGACTTTAACCGGAGGCGCCGGACGGTGCAGGCGATAACCGTGAACGAAACCGGAAGAAGCCGCTACGGTTTCACGCACCGTGTTACTCGCGGAAGCGGTCCCGGTCGAAGATCACCGCATTGCCGCAAGGTAATGAACTGTAAAAGTCGTTACGTGTGCACTGCATTGATCAACTCAGGGTGAGCAACGTGGTTTGTGTCACAATTGTCCCCGAGGCAGGGTCGTAACGCCCCTCGCCAGGTGGCGGCCACGGGGCTGTCAGGGAGTCGTCAGGGGGTCGTCAAAAACCGCACCGACTCCACCAACTGCCGTGCCCGCAACCGTGCTTGGGTCGCATCCGGCGCCCCGACGAGCACGAAGCCGGCCCGGTCGCCGGAGCGGCGTAGCGGGTGGATCACCTCGCCCGGTGCGACGGTCAGCTCGGCGTGCAGCACGTCCGGCTGGGCGCGGACCTCCTCCCAGCCCTCGACCGCGACCAGTCGCCCCGGCGGCGGGGTGAAATAGCGGACCGCCGCACCGCGCGTCGCCTCCAGGGGCGCCCCGGACCCCGCCGCGGCCCCGCCGCCCCGCGCCGTACGGGCCGTATGCGTCGTACAGGCCGTATGCGCCGTACGGGCCAGCATGTCGTCGTAGAGCAGCCCGTAGACCTCCAGTCCCGGCACGGCGTACGCCAGCATCCGGTGGATCCAGTCACCGCCGTACCGCCCGTGCACCTCGCCGAGCACCACCCCCTCCGCGGTCAGCCACAGCTCCACATGGAAGGCCCCGGTGCGCAGCCCCAGTGTCGACAGCGCCGCGGTCACCTGACGGTTGATCTCATCCCTCGCGGCGTGCGGAAGTTCGGCGGGCAGGACGTGTCCCACCTCGACGAAATGCGGCGGGGTCGCCTTCTCCTTCTCCGTAATGGCGAGAACCCGCGCCACACCGTCCAGAAGCACCCCCTCGACGCTGTACTCGTCCCCGTCGACGTACTCCTCCACCAGGAAAGGCCGGGCGTCGGGCAGCAACTCCAGCGCGGCGGGCAGCCCGTCGGGCCCCGACAGGAGGCTCACCCCGATACTCCCCATCGCATCGCGCGGTTTGACGACCCAGGGGCCGGCGGTGTCGCGTACGAACGCCTCGGCGTCGGCGGCCGTTGAGCACAGTCGCACCCGGGGCTGGGCGAAACCGGCCGCCGCGAGCGCCCGTCGGCAGGCGTCCTTGGTGCGGATACGGCGGATCGCCCCGGGGGGATTGCCCGGTGCACCGATGGCCTCGGCGGTCTCGGCCACCGCCACCTGGGCCATCTCCTGGAGCGCGAAGACCGCATCGAACCGTTCGCCCGCCGCGACCCTGGTCAGCGCCCATGCGGCGGTGGCGCCCGGCGCGGTGTGGTCCACCACGGAGACCGCATCGGCCGCCGCGAGCGCCCGCTCGGTGGCGGCCAGCGCCTCGGCACGCCCGGTGACATGCGTCGGCAGTCCCCGGGCGTGCGCCTGGGCGAGGGCCAGCTCCAGCATGTCGACGCTGAGCGACACCGGCCGCGCGCCGCCGACCAAGAGCAGCCTCGGCGATATCCGGTCGTTCTGGGCGTGCGGCATCGTGGGAATCCTCCGGTTCTCGGCGGTGGCCGGTTCATGGTCGCGCCCTTGTTCATACAGTCAACACAGGTATGAACAAGGTGAGTTGTGTGTCGGAGTCGGTCGGGCGGGAGTAACCCATCGGGCCAGGTGAGGTGTTGGGGGTGAGGTGGCGGGTGGGGCGTGGCGCGTCCTGCGGTGCGACGGCGCGCGGAATGCGGTCATCTCCGGAGGAGGCGGGCGGGTCGTGCGTAGGGGGACGGCGTCGTCGTGCGGCGTCAATAACGTATTTGGCCATTGCCGGTACCCCCTTTTCCCGGTCCCCAATACTTTTGCTTGTGCTTGCTCTTCGGCGAGATCTATCGTGGCCCCGCGGCGCACATCGAGTGATTGGATCCCTCGAGCACCCATGAAATCGGCAAGAGCGACTCTCACCCCTCATATGCTCACGTACGAGGAAAAGTTCGATGATCGCGGCCAGATCCGCTGGCTGCCGTATCTGATGTATTTCCATCCGGCGAACCATACCTCCGAGGTCGTCAATACCGACACGATCGGCTTTCGGATCTCGCACGGCGCGGACGACCACGCGTCGGTGGGTGGACGAAAGGCGCAGGGACCGGCCCGGCTTTTGGTCGGTAGTTCCACGGTGTTCGGCATCGGCGCGTCGCACGATGCGGCCACGCTGTCCTCCCGGCTGTGGTCGACGCATGCGCCGTCCCGTCCCTGGCTGAACTTCGGCGGCCGCAGTTTCAATTCGACTCAGGAACTGCTGCTGTTCACGCTCTACCGGCATCTGCTGCCCGAGATCGACGAAATCGTCATCTTCTCCGGCTTCAACGACCTGGGGCTGGCGCGGCTGCCGGAGGACCGGCGGGGCGACCACGGCGCGTTCTTCAACTGCGGGGACTTCTTCTCCCGGATGGGCGCGCCGACGTCGGACGCGTCCGCGGACGGGGGGCGCCCGGGCAGGGGCCGCCGGCGCGGCCTGTTCCGCGGCGGACCGGAGGCGGCGGGCCCGGCCGCACCGGCCCCGGCCGTACCGGGCCTGGACGAGCAGATCGCCACGGCGGCCGGACTCACCCTCCGCCACCTCGACACCTGGCGCGTCCTCGCCGAGGCGCTGGGCGCCCGGCTCACCTATGTCCTCCAGCCGCTGGCCACCTGGGTCCGGGAAGCGCCCGCCCCCGAGGAAATCGCCCTCTTCGAAGAGCTCGACCGGATCTCGCATTTCGGCACGGTCTACGGGGATATCGCGGCGATGGAATCAGGTCGGCGCTACGCCGAGGCTCTGCGCGACGGCTGTGCCAAGCGCGGCGTGCGCTTCTTCGATATCAGCCCGGTGCTCGGAGAAGTGGTGACACCACAGGACTGGCTTTTCGTGGACCGTATTCACTTCACCGACGAGGGCCATGATCTGGTGGCCGGTACGCTCGCCGGTCTGCTGGAGCTTTCCTGACCGGCCGGAAGGTCAGCCGGAAGACCGGCCGGAAAGCCAGGCGGAAAACCGGCCGGAAAACCAGCCGGAGAGGCCGGTAATAGAGGCCGGTGGGCGAAGGGCGGCGGAACTCCGGAAGGTCAGACCACCGGACCGGAAGCACACCGGACCAGCAGACCACCGGTCCGGCATCCCACCGGACCGGCATCCGCGGAGAAGGGGGAATCCCATGTCATTGCTGAAGCGGCTGTTCGCGTCGTTGTTCCGACGTAAACCCAAGAAGCGGGACGACGCATCCATCTACCCGATGTTCTGACCGGTGTTCCGGCGGCGAGCACCGGGCGATGCATTTCCCGCACACGCAAGAGGAGGAGCAGCGTGCAGGACCAGACGGCGGTGACACCGGCCGCCCCGGAGGGCTTACGGTCGCCGGGCGCGGCCGCCCGGACGGTGTACGTCCGGGCGAGCGACCCGGAGGCCGTGCTCGGGGGCAGCGACATCGAGGACGCGCTGCGCGCCGCCCTCGACGGCTGTTCCCCCGGCGTCGGGGAACGGGTGGGGCACATGGGGCTGGAGGAGCTACGACGGGAGGCCGCCTCCTGGTCCGCCGCCCAAGCGGCCCGCTACCGCGAGGTTTTCGCCGAGGCGGAGGCCGTGTCCGAGGCCGTGTCGGAGACCGAGACCAGCACCGAGGCCGACGCGGATGCCCACCCCGACGCCCACCCCGACGCCGACGACCGCCGCACCGCGCTGGTCCGCCGGGCCGCCCTCGGCTGCGCCCCACTGGCCCTGATCTCCGGCGCCTGGCTCCAGTGGCTGAGCGCACCCGGCAACGCCGAGGAGCCCGCCGTTCTGCGGATCCTCGGCCTCTACGCCTCCGACCTCGGCGTCGGGCACCCCGGCATATCCCGGGGACACGCCTATGCGGCGCTGCTGCGCACCCTGCGCCTCTCCGACTACGCGACACCGGCCGCCCGTATCGGCTCGGACCCGGCCGTCGACGATGCGGCCTTTCACTTCCCCGGTCTCCTGCTCGCGATGAGCCGACGGCCGGACGCCTTCACCCCGGAGATCCTCGGCGCGGATCTCTGCCTGCGGACCGTCGGACTGCTGCCGGCCCTTGCCCCGCTCCGGGACCTCTTCCCCGATTCCGCGGACTGGTCGGCCATCGACCCCGGCGCCGCGCGCCGTCCCGGCGAGCCCTCGGGCGCCGAGCTGAGCTGTGCCGCGGTCGCCGAACTGGCCGCGAGGCACGAGGACGCATCAGGACGCATGGCCCGGGGATTCCGGTGGGCGCTGACGGAACTCGTGCATACCACCGACCGGCTGTATGCGGAACTCGTCGCCGCCGCCGACCCCGCCTACGACATGGCCGAACTGATACGGCTGCGCGCCCGCGAAGGCGCCGTCTATCACCAGGACTTCGAACTCGACGGCCGCCCGCTGTCCGTATGGCTGAAGGAGGCGCAGACCGATCCCGGGCCCCTGCTCCGCGTTCTGGCCGGCAGCCGACTGGTCACACCCGGCAAGGCGGATCGCAGCCCCCTCGTCACCGGACTGGTGGGGGACGACGGCCCGATGTTCCGGGTTTTCGGCGAGGGTGATCTGAGGGTGATCCGGCGGTGGATCGCCTCCCTGGGAAAGGGGGGTGAGGCGGCCGAGCCCGATACCGCACCCCGTGCGGCCGAAGCGGATTCCCCACCGGCGGCACTCGGGACGCATACCGCACCCGGTCCCGCCCCCTCCTCCTCCATTCCCGCGAGTATTCTGCGGGCCCGCCCCGCCGAAGGCCCCGTACCGGCGGATATCCGCGAGGCGTACCACCTTCTCCAGGGCCGCGTCGACACCCCCGCGCTGCGTCGCTTCGCCGAGGCATACGTACGGAGCTGGCTCGCGGGGGACCGGCACGGTAGCGCGCGCAGCGAACACCCGCTTCCCGGGCGGTGGAAACCGCAGATACTGCGCACCTGGCTGGCCGAGGAACACGACCGGCACGGCGCGGAATTCGAGGAGAATGCGGGGGCGCCGCCGCCCTCGCGTGAGCAGCTGATCGAGGGCACCGTGCAACTGGCGCCGCTCACCCTCATCGACGGGAGCTGGATCCAGGGATTCACCGACTACGACCGCGCCTCCTCCGATATCGGCTTCTCCCTTTTCACGACCTACTGGGACGAACTGGGAAACGGCGCACCGCGGTTGAACCATGCGCGGATCTACCGGGAGTTGCTGGCCGAGATGGAGGTGGAGCCACCGCCCACCTGGTCGGTGGAATTCGCCCAGTGGCCCCGTTTCGCGGACCGTTCCTTCGAACTCCCCGTCTACTGGCTGTGCTTGGGCCGTTTTCCGCGTACCTTCCTGCCGGAAGTGCTGGGGCTGAACCTGGCCATGGAACTGTCCGGCGTCGGCGGCAGCTACCGCCGGGCCCGGGTCGTGTTCAAGGAACACGGCTTCAGCACGCGGTTCGCGGACATCCACAACGTCATCGACAACGTCGCCACCGGTCATTCCGCATGGGCCGCGGACGCGATCGACGCGTATATGGCCACGCTGTCCGCCTCGCAGGGGGACGACGCTCACGAAACGGCGTGGGAGAGGGTGCAGACGGGCTACCGCTCGCTCGATCCGCCCTCGGGATATCTCGCGCGACGGGCCGCTCGCCGGATATGGCGCACCACCAGAGCGAGATAGGTCCCGCGGCCATGTCATCGACCACCATGCCGACACCACACAGCGGGGGCAGGTATATGTCGGAATTGACGCTGGGAATTTCCGCTTTCTACCACGACAGCGCGGCGGCACTGGTGGACGGCGGCACCATAGTGGCGGCCGCCCAGGAGGAACGCTTCACCCGGATTCGCCACGATCCGTCCTTTCCCGCCGAGGCGATCGCCGCATGCCTGCGCGAGGCGGGGGCGGGCCTGGGCGATGTCTCAGCCGTCGCCTATTACGAGGACCCGGCCCTGAAGTTCCGCCGGGTACTGGCCACATATCTGGGCGCGGCGCCGTACGGATACGCCTCCTTCCGGGACACGCTGCCGTCCTGGCTTTCCTGGAAGCTTCGCACCCCCAAAACACTGGAGCGCCGGCTGGCGGAGCTGGAGCGCGGCCCCGTTCCGCCGATCGTCGTCCGCCGGCACCATGAATCGCACGCCGCCTCGGCCTTCTACCCGAGCCCCTATGAATCGGCGGCGGTGCTGTGCATCGACGGGGTTGGCGAATGGGCCACCACCACGCTCTGGCACGGCCGGGGAGACCGGCTGCGTCCCCTCGCCGAGATCCGCTTCCCGCATTCGCTGGGACTGCTCTACTCCGCCTTCACCTACTTCTGCGGATTCAAGGTCGACTCCGGCGAGTACAAGCTGATGGGACTGGCGCCGTACGGCACCCCGCGCTATGCCGAGACGATCCGCAGAAAGCTGATCGACATCAAGCCGGACGGGTCGTTCCGGCTCAATCTGCGGTATTTCGCCTATCTGCGCGGCCAGGTGATGACCGGCCGCGGCTTCGAGGAACTCTTCGGCGGACCGCGGCGTACCCCCGAAGGGCCGCTCACGGAACGGGAATTCGACCTCGCGGCATCCGTCCAGGCGGTGACCGAGGAGGTGGTGATCCGGCTGGCCCGTACGGCGCGCGTGGCGACCGGGGAGTCGAAGCTCTGTCTGGCCGGTGGGGTCGCGCTCAATTGCGTCGCCAACGGCAAGGTGGTCGAGGAGGGAATCTTCGACGAGATCTGGGTGCAGCCGGCCGCCGGTGACGCGGGCGGCGCCCTGGGGGCCGCCCTTGCCGTCACGGCGGAACGCGGCGCGCCCCGACCGCATATCGCCGGCGCGAAAAACGACCGCGCAAAGGGCCCCGGCCGGGCCCGCGACGCGATGTCCGGTGCACTTCTCGGGCCCGCCTTCTCCGACGACGAGATCGCGGCGGCGCTGGATTCCCGGGGCGCCGTCTACACCCGGCTCGACGAGGACGAACTGGACCGCCAGGTGGCGGCCGCACTCGCCGAGGGAAAGATCGCCGGGTGGTTCCAGGGGCGGATGGAATTCGGTCCCAGGGCGCTGGGCGCCCGGTCGATTCTGGGCGATCCCCGCGATCCGGCGATGCAGTCCGCGATGAACCTCAAAATCAAGTTCCGGGAATCCTTCCGCCCGTTCGCCCCCTCCGTTCTCGCCGCGGACGCCAAGGACTACTTCGCGCTGGACCAGGACAGCCCGTACATGCTGCTGGTCGCCCCGATCGCGGCCGCACAGCGACTGGAGGACGGCGGCGACGCGGGCGTCACCGGGCTGGACCGGCTCGGTGTGCCGCGCTCGACCATTCCGGCGGTCACCCATGTCGATTCCTCGGCGCGGGTGCAGACGGTCGGCGAGGAGAGCAATCCGCGCTATCACCGGCTGCTGACCGCTTTCAAGGAACGCACCGGCTGCCCGGTTCTGGTGAACACCTCCTTCAATGTGCGCGGTGAACCGATCGTGCACAGCCCGCACGACGCCTACACCTGCTTTATGCGCACCCATATCGACCTTCTCGCCATCGGCGGCTTTCTGCTGCGCAAGGAGGACCAGCCGGAGTGGACCGAGGACGGCGACTGGCGCACCGCCATCCCGCTCGACTAGGGCCCGTCCGAAAACCGTTCGCCGCACACGAAGGAGGCCCATGCCCGCCGCACGAAAGCCCCTGCACAAACCCCTGCTGATCGCCGCCTACACCCTGCTGTCCCTCATCGGCCCGGTCCTCTGCGCGCTGCGCGATCCGCTGCGCCGCCGCTGGGACGCCAAGGCCCGTACGTACTGGGAATTCACCCGCGGCTGATTCCCCCTCGAAAGCCCGGGATCAGACCCGGAACCAGACCCGGACCAGCCCCGGGATCAGCCCCGGAATTCCCCCCACCATCAGAAAGGAACGCTCCGCATGGCGGCGAGCAGCGTCATCTACAAAACCATCGACCAGCAGCCGGTCTGGGCGGGCGGCGGCCACGGCGTATGGCTGGAGGACCGCGACGGCGCACGTTATCTGGACACCTGCGGCGGTGTCGGCGTCTCCAGCCTGGGCCATCGCCACCCCAGGATCGTCGAGGCGGTGGAGCGCGCCGCCCACGATCTGGCCTGGGCCCACGCCGGGGCGTTCACCACACCGGCCGCCGAGGAACTCGCCGCGCTGCTGGCCGGCCGTTCCGGGGGCCTGACGCATGCGCAATTCCTCTCCGGTGGATCCGAGGCGATGGAACTGGCCCTGAAAATCGCCTACCAATACCACGCGGAGCGCCGCGATCCGGAACGCCGGCTGGTGATCTCGCGGCGGCAGAGCTATCACGGCAGCACCATGGCCATGCTCGCCATATCGGGAAATATCCAGCGCCGATCGGTCTTCGAACCGCTGCTCGGCCCGGCCGAGTTCGTCTCGCCGTGTTACGCCTACCGCGACCGGCTGCCCACCGAGTCCACCGAGGACTACGCCGAGCGGCTGGCCGCCGAACTCGACGCCACGATCCGCGCCGTGGGCCCGGAAAAGGTCGCCGCCTTCACGGCGGAGACAGTGGTCGGCTCGACCAATGGCGCGGTACCGGCGGTCCCCGGATATCTGCGCCGGATCAAGGAGGTCTGCCGACGCCATGGAGTCCTGCTGATTCTCGACGAGGTCATGGCCGGTCTCGGCCGGACCGGCCGGCATTTCGCCTATCTCGAGGACGACGTCACCCCGGACATCGCCGCCGTCGGAAAGGGACTGGCCGCCGGATACGCCCCGATATCCGCCGTCCTCGTCTCCTCACAGATTCTCCGCGCGCTGGGCGACGGTTCCGGTGTACTGCAAAACGGCCAGACCCACGTCAACCACCCCTTCGCCTGCGCGGTGGCCCTGGAAGTCCAGCGGACCCTCGACGACGACAATCTGCTGGAGAACGTACGGCAACGGGGCGAACAGCTGCGCGCCGCGCTCGCCAAGCGCTTCGCCGGAAATGCGGCGGTCGGTGATATCCGGGGACGCGGGCTGTTCCTCGGCGTCGAATTCGTCGATCCCGAGGACGGCCACTCCCCGCTGAACGGCGGCGCAAAGCTGGCCGCCGCGATGAAACGGACGGGGCTGGAGCGCGGCGTACTGCTCTATCCCGGATACGGAACCGTCGACGGGCAGCGGGGAAACCATGTGCTGCTCGCGCCGCCGTTCATCGCCGATGCGACGGAAATCGAGGAGATGGCGAGCCGGCTGGGTGAGGTGGTCGACGCCTGCCTGTGACCCGCGCACCGCAGCCGGCCGACCCCCACCGCACCCAGGAAAGGCATACCGCCATGACCCACGACCCCTTCGACGCCGCACGCCGATTCACCGGATCCCTCGTGGCCCAGGTGACCCCTTTCCAGCACGACGGCAGCATCGACTACGGGGCGCTGTTCGAGCTGATAGCCCGGCAGGAACACCACGGAACGGCCGGTCTTTTCTTCCTGGGCGTCGCCGGTGAGGGAGCCACTCTCGACGACCGCGATTTCGCCGCCTTCACCGAGACCGTGCTCGGCGCCGACCGGAAGATCCCGTACTTCATCGGCTGTACCGGCACCTACACGGGCCATGCCCTCGAACGGGTACGCATCGCCGCCGACCACGGCGCCGACGGGGCCATTCTCACCGTCCCCGCCAACATGGGCCCCGACCAGAAACAGGCGGCCCGCTATTTCCTGGACATCGCGGACGCCAGCCCGATTCCGATCGGCACCTTCAACAATCCCGCGCGGCTCATGACCGACCTGGACACGGCCACCCTGCTGACGATCCTCGAACACCCCAAAATCGTCCTGCACAAGGAAGGCTCCCCGCGCACCGGCCAGATCGGCGCCCTGCTCGCCGCTCATCCCAAGGTCTGCTTCCTGGCCGACGACAGCCCGGACCAGGACATCCTCACCCCCGCCCTCTCCCGCGGCGCGCAGGGCATCGCCAATGCCACGGGAAATCTGCTGCCCCGCGAACTGGCCGCACTCTCCCGGCCCTGGGATGACTTCCGGGGCATGGCCGCATTCCGTGAGCTGCACTCCCGGCTCATACCGCTGATGGATTTCCTGTACGGCGTCCGCAGCCCCATCGGCCTCAAGTCCCTGATGAACGCGGCCGGACTGCCGGCCGGACAGCTGCGCAAACCCCTCACCCTGCTGCCCGAGGAGCAGACCCGAAAGGGCCTCGCCCTCCTCCAGGAATACCTCCGGATCTGCGAAGAACTCGCCGCCGAACGGAACACCCCGGCCGCTCGGGCCACCCCGGTGACCTCCTTCGAGAAGCTCCCCCGGGGCTGACCATGGCACATGTCGTCTTCGTCGACAGCGGCCCCGCCTATCTCCCGGCCCTCGCCCGCGCCAAACAACTCGGCCACCGTGTCACCTTCGTCCGCCCCCGCGATATCTCCATGCTCCAGGAGACCTCGACGCCCGAGGAACGCATCGCCGAGGCCCTGAAACCCGTGGACCAGGTCATCGCCCTCGATGCCCTCGAAACGGACCTGGAATCCCAGCTCCGGCAGCTGCACACCCGCCACCCCGTCGACGCACTCCTGACGACCTCGGAAATGGCGGTACTCCCCACCGCACGGGCCGCCGAATCCCTCGGTATCAGGGGCACCCCCGTACGCCATCTCGCCCAGGCGGCCCGCAAGGACGTATGCCGCGAGCGGCTGCATGCGGCCCATATCCGCTCTCCGCGCCATCGCACGGTGACCACCGCCGACCAAGCCCGAGCGGCCGCCGCCGAATTGGGCTATCCGCTGGTCATCAAGCCCAGTCGCGGCGTGGCCAAGGAAGCGGCCGGCATCATCCGCTCGCCCGCCGACCTCACCGCCTATTTCGACGGCCTGCACGCCTCCCGCCTCCTGCGGAGTACGGCCCTCGACGCCTTCCTCGGCACCGATCTGCTGATGGAGACCTATCTGGAAGGCGAGCTGTATTCCGCCGAGATCGCGGCCAACGGCGGCGATCCCCGCCTTTTGATGCTCACCCGCCGCAAGCGTGCCGTCCACAACGAACTGATCGAGGTGGCAGCCCTGATGCCCGCGGACCTGCCGCAGGAACAGGCCGCCGAGGCCGAGCGCTATATGCGGGAGATCTTCCGCGAACTCCGGCTCACCGTCGGCGTCTATCACGTCGAATTCATCATGACCAAGGACGGCCCGGCCCTGGTCGAGATCAACTCCCGGATGATGGGCGGCTCGTCCCCCACCATCTACGAGCACGTCACCCAGGTCGACCCCTTCGACATCCTCATCCGCGAACACCTCGGCGAGCCCTGCGAGGCGCCCGCCCCGCCTTTCGGACGCGCCGGAATCGTGGTCGTCTTCGGCAGCGTGACGGGCGGCGTGGCCCCACCCGATATCGAGCGCCGGGTGGCACGCCTCAGGGAGATCTACCGTCCCCTCCGCCATGGCCTCGGCGTCCGTAACGGACAGCAACTCCCCGAAATCACCGGCAACTTCAGCGCCCTCGGCCATTTCTGTCTGCACGCGGCAACCCCCGACGGCGCCCTCGCCCGCGGCCGCCAACTGCTCTCCGACATGGAGGCCGCATTCGAGCTGCCGTTGGCGAGGTACCGCTAATTGCCCGCCCGCCTCCCCGCCCTCCTCCCCGACGGCCGCCCCCGCCGTCTGATGGCGCTCTCCGTCCTGGTCAACATGCTCGGCTGGGGCATCTATCTGACGGCGGGCGTCCTCTACTTCACCCGGTCCGTTCGGCTGCCCGCCGCCCAGGTCGGCATCGGGCTCAGCGTCGCCGGCGCCGTGGCCCTGGCCGCCGGCGTCCCCGTAGGCCATCTGGCCGACCGGCGCGGCGCCCGCGGCGTCTACGCGGGGACCCTGGCGCTCGGCGCGGTCGCCATGGCCGGACTCTGCCTGGCGCGGTCCTTCTGGTCGTTCCTGCTCTGTGCCTCGCTGGCCGCCGTCGCCCAGACCTCCGGACCCGCCGCACGAGGGCCGCTCATCCAGCGCTACGGCGGCGACCGCCCGGCGGCCTTCCGCGCCTATCTGCGCGCGGTCGCCAATGTCGGCATCTCGGTCGGCGCCCTCCTGGCCGGCTGGGCGGCCCAGACCGACACCCCGAGCGCCTATCTGCTGCTGATCGCGGGCAGCGCCGCCACCTGGGCCGCCGGCGCGACGCTGGTGCTCTTCCTGCCGGCGGCACCGCCCGTACGGTCCGCGCCCGGCCCGCGCTGGACCGCCCTGCGCGACCGTCCGTATCTGCTGCTGACGGTGCTCGACGGCATCATGGCCATGCAGTACCGCGTGCTCACCGCGGCCGTACCGCTGTGGCTGGTGGACCGGACCGCCGCGCCACGGTGGTCGGTCTCGGGCGTGATGCTGGTGAACACCGCTTTGGTGGTGCTCTTCCAGGTCCGGATGAGCCGGACCGTCGACACCGCCCGCGCCGGCGGTATCGCCTTCCGCCGCGCCGGATACGCGTTCCTCGCGGCCTGTGTGCTGCTGTCGGTCCTGCCCGGCCTGCCCGCCTGGCTCACCCTCACCCTGCTGGCGGCCGCCGTCGTCGCGCACACCGCCGGCGAACTGTGGCAGGTCGCCGGCGGCTTCGAACTCTCCTTCGCCCTCGCGCCCGCGCATGCGGTCGGCCAGTACCAGGGCCTGTTCGGCATGGGCTCCGGGCTGGGCGTGGCGATCGGCCCCGTCGTACTGATCACGCTCTGCGTGGAATGGGGCATGCCGGGCTGGTGGCTGGTGGGCGCCCTGTTCGCCGTGACGGGCCTGCTCACCCCGGCCGCCGTCCGCTGGGCAGAACGCGAAGGCGAACGCGAAGGCGAACGGACAACGGCCAACCCGACCAACCCGGCCAACTGACACAGAACCAGAGGCGAAAACCGAGACGAAAACCGACGAGGCGCCCGGTCCAACGGACCAGGCGCCTCATCTGCCAGCGGTAGCGGAGGGATTTGAACCCTCGGTGACTTGCGCCACACTCGCTTTCGAGGCGAGCTCCTTCGGCCGCTCGGACACGCTACCGAGAGAGAGCTTAGCCCACGGGGGGCCGTGTGCCGAAATCGGATTACCGGTGGCCGACGGCCCGCGGGTCAGCGGTCGCGGAAGAAGGCGGTGAGGAGCGTGGCGCAGTCGGCCTCCAGCACACCGGTGATGACCTCGGGGCGGTGGTTCAGACGCCGGTCGCGCACGACGTCCCACAGGGAACCGGCCGCTCCGGCCTTCGCGTCCCGGGCGCCGTAGACGACCCGGTCCACGCGGGAGAGGACGATCGCACCGGCACACATCGTGCACGGTTCGAGGGTGACGACGAGGGTGCAGTCGGTCAGCCGCCACTCTCCGACGGTTCTTGCCGCGGCCCGCAGCGCCAGGATCTCGGCATGGGCCGTCGGGTCGCCGGTGGCCTCGCGTTCGTTGTGGCCGGTGCCCAGGACCGTGCCATCGGCGGACAGCACCACGGCACCCACCGGGACGTCACCGGTCCCGGGGGCGCGGGCGGCCTCGGCCAGCGCCCGCCGCATCGGGACGATCCAGGGATCGCGCAGCGGGTCGGGCGGGGAGGAGGACGGCGGGGCGGATGGGGGGACGGTCATGTCCCCAGTGTCGGGGACGTGACCGAGGGACGGGACCGTGGCCCGGTCCCGCACGGCTCAGCGCACGGCCTCCAAGAGCTCCGTGCAGCCCAGGACGTCGGCGATCTCGCCGAGCGCATCGCCTTCGAGGCTGAGCAGCTCCTTCTCACTGATGCCGAGGTCGGCCAGGAGCCCGGCGTCGCCGAGCGGTCCGTGCGGGGCGACCGGGCTTCCCGAGCCGTTCACCGCGTCCAGGGTGTCGTTGTCGTCTGCGTCGTCGGTTTCCGGCTCCCCGTCCTCCGTGCCGTCCAGGTCGAGGCTGTCGAGATCGTCCGCGTCGTCGTCCTCGCGGCCCAGCAGCTCGTCGGTCAGCATCGCTCCGTACGAGCTTCTGGCGGCCATCGCGGCGTTGGAGAGAAAGACCCGGGGGTCGTCCTCGCCGTCCACCCGGATGATGCCGAACCAGGCGCCCTCCTGTTCGATGTAGGCCACCACCGTGTCGTCGTCGACCGCGGCCTCTCGGGCCAGGTCGGCCAGATCGGTCAGGGCCTCCACATTGTCGAGCTCCGTATCGCTCGCTTCCCACCCGTCTTCGGTGCGCGCGAGCAGTGCGGCGAAATACACCGTGACTCTCCCACCTGTCATTTCGTCCGGGCCGGGCGGGGCGACGCCGTGGCGCCGCGGGTCCGCCCCTCCGGAATCGTGGCAGAAACATCGCGCTCGCGCGGGGTCTTCGACGCTGCGTCGTGCGGAGGTTGTGAGAGATGTCGCTCACGTGCCGCAGCGCGAACCGGCGTGCGCGGTGTGCGCCTATCGGCCGAACGTGCACATCTGCCGACCGGATCGGGGCATTTACCAGCGGAATGTGCGCATACGCAGAACCTGACGCATCCTGGCCGCCCGCGCCCGGCGCGGCTGGACCCGCTCGCGCAGTTCCCTGGCCTCGTGCAGCTCCCGCAAAAACTGCGCCCGCCGCCTACGGCGCGCCGCCTCGGCCTCCAGATCCCGCTCCGCGCCGACGTCCCGGCCGCCGCCGGACACCTCGTCGGACATCGAACACTCGGGCACGCTGCCACCCCCTGGCGCGATGGCCCCCGCACCCCCAGCCTGCCGCGCCCCGGCCCCGCCGGCCAGAGCACCAGCGAACCCGGAGCCGGGCACCCGGCGCCGTCACGGTGGGCGTCGGCGGTCCGTTGCTCGGTTACTGTCGTTGCATGCGGATCCACGTCGTCGACCACCCGCTGGTGGCGCACAAACTCACCACACTGCGCGACAAGCGCACCGATTCCCCCACCTTCCGGCGGCTCGCCGACGAGCTGGTCACCCTGCTCGCCTACGAGGCCACCCGCGATGTGCGCACCGAGCAGGTCGACATCGAGACCCCGGTGACGGCGACCACCGGTGTCCGGCTCTCGCACCCGCGGCCCCTGGTGGTGCCGATTCTGCGGGCCGGTCTGGGCATGCTGGACGGCATGGTCCGGCTGCTGCCCACCGCCGAGGTCGGCTTCATGGGCATGGTCCGCAACGAGGAGACGTACGAGGCCCAGACGTACGCGACGCGGATGCCCGACGACCTCTCCGGGCGGCAGGTGTACGTCGTCGACCCGATGCTGGCCACCGGCGGCACCCTGGTCGCGGCGATCCGCGAGCTGATCAAGCGCGGGGCGGACGATGTCACCGCGATCTGTCTGCTGGCCGCGCCGGAGGGCGTGGCGGTCATGGAGAAGGAGCTGGCCGGTTCGCCCGTGACGGTGGTCACCGCGGCGGTCGACGAGCGGCTGAACGACGACCGCTACATCGTGCCGGGCCTGGGCGATGCGGGCGACCGGATGTACGGCACCGCCGGCTGACCTTTCCGGAGAACGACCCGGGCCCCTCACCGCGGAACGGTGAGGGGCCCGGCTGTATGCGGGGCGGTGTCAGCACCCGGTGCGGTGCGCCGGCGACGGCGCGGGATGCGCCAGCTGAGCCACGGCCTTCTCGGCGTCCTTCTGCTGCGTCAGGTCCTTGAAGCCGCTGCCGATGATCAGGTCGATATCGGCGCCCTTGCGGCCGTCGGTCTTCTGCTCGGCGCCCATGAGCTGGGTGCCGAGCAGCTTCAGCGGGCCCTGCGCGGCGGCCTTGGCGCCCAGCACTATCCCGGTGCCCTTGACCTTCTTGTCGTAGCCGTCCGGGGCGTTGCCCACCTTGCCGATCTTGAAGCCGCGTTTGGCGAGCTCGTCGGCGGTGTGCTTGGCCAGGCCGCTGCGCGGGGTGGCGTTGAGGACGTTGACGGTCAGCGCGCCCGGCTTCGGCAGCGGGGTGCGGGCGGTGGCCCGGGCACGGGTCCGCTCCGCCTGCCCGGGGGAGCATTTCTTCTTGCCCGGGGCGGCCTGGGCGGTCGCGGCCTCGCCCCCGAAGACGTCGATGAGCTGCAACGAGCCCCAGCCGACCAGACCGAGTGCGCAGGCCGTGGCCACAAGGGTGAGAACGATCCGGCGACGGTGTCGGGGACGGCGCATCCGCGGGTACCTGTCGCCCGTGATGCGGTACTTCTTACCGCCCATGCCCGGGGGCGTCAGCATGCTCATGCCCGCAGCGTAGTGCGGGTGACGGGCCGTGCCTACTAAATGATCAGCCTGTGGTGTGCGAGGCAACCCAAACGGGTCAATACCGGCCGGGTGGGCCTGACGCGGGGCGGATACGGCGTGGTCAGTCGAGGCCGGGGGCGGCGGCCGCCTCGGCGCTGCCGTCCAGTTCGAGCACCCGGGCGTGCAGCACCTGGCGCTGCTGGAGGGCGGCACGCACCGCGCGGTGCAGCCCGTCCTCCAGGTACAGGTCGCCCTCCCACTTCACGACGTGCGCGAAGAGGTCGCCGTAGAACGTGGAGTCCTCGGCGAGCAGCGTCTCCAGGTCGAGCTGCTGCTTGGTGGTCACCAACTGGTCGAGGCGTACCGGGCGCGGGGCGACGTCCGCCCACTGGCGGGTGCTCTCCCGGCCGTGGTCGGGGTACGGCCGCCCATTTCCGATGCGCTTGAAGATCACACGGAAAGCCTACCGGGCGAGCGGCACCGGGCGCAGCCATGCCACAGGAGCGTAAAGGCGATCAATCACCGCAAAACAGGAGTGATCATGAGGGACGGCCCTGCATCGGGCCGTTCTCCGGCCGGTCGGGAATTCACTCGTAGGGGGGAGTAGGGGTGGCGTTGTGCGGGCGGATGTTCGTGCGGTGGCTGCCGGTCGCGGGCGGAGGCGGGTCACGGCGCGGTGGGGGAGGGCGGTGCGGGGCGGTGGGTCTCGGTGGCGCCGGGCCCGGTCGGGGTCGGGGTCGGGCTGCGATGGGGGCCGGGGCGGGCGGAGGCGGTGGAGGCGGTCCCGGAGGGGGAAGCCGACGCGGATGCGGGCGGGGGCGGGGACGGGGTCGCGGACCGGGTCGCCGACGGGGGCGCGGACGGGGTCGCGGACCGGGTCGCCGACGGGGACGCGGACCGCGGGGTGGTCGGGGACGGGTGCGGGGACGGCGACGGGTTCACGGGGCGCGGCGGGGCCGCGGGGGCCGGGCGGACCGGCCGCTCCTCGGAGGTGTGGGACAGCAGGCCCAGCGCCAGGGCCGCGGCCGCGGCGGCCGCCGCCAGGGGGAGCCCGACGCGGCGCAGCCACCGGCCGCGGCCGTCGCGCGATCCGGGCACGGGCGGCTCGGCGGGCCGCAGATCCCGTAGGCCGACGCCGGCGGCGCGGGCCGCCAGTGCCCGCCGCAGCCGGTCCTCGACGGGACGTTCGGGCGCACTGCCGGGGCCGTTCATGACCGCGCCTCCAAGATCTTCTCCAGCGAGTCCAGGGCCCGGCTGGCGAGCGACTTCACCGCGCCGCGGCTGATGCCCAGCGTCTCGGCGATCTGAGCCTCCGTCAGGTCGCCCCAGTAGCGCAGGACGAGCACCTCGCGACGGCGCGGGGTCAGCCCGCCGAGCGCGGCCAGCACCTCGCGGTGCTCCTCGTCCAGCACGATGCGCTCCTCGGCGGACGGTTCGTCGGTCTCGTACGGGGGTGTGTAGCCGCGGGCGGTACGGCGGCGGCGCAGCACCGAGCGGGCGGCGTTGACGACGCAGGTGCGCAGATAGGCGAGGGCGTTGTCGACCTCGTCGAGGTGTGCGCCATGGCGTTTGCACAGGGCGGCGAAGGCGTCCTGGACCACGTCCTCGGCGGTGGCCCGGTCGTCGACGAGCAGGATGGCCAGCCGGACCATGGCCAGCCGGTGCGCGTGATAGAGCTCGCCGATCGTCGGGGGGCCGGGGGTCTCCTTGGCGTACGCGGCGGGGGCGGGCCCGGAGCGCGGGGCCGCGCGGCGGGCGGCCACCGGGCGGGCGGTGCGCAGCAGCCACCGCCACAGGGCGGGCCGCCGCCCCGGTACGGCGAACCGTACCGGGGCGGTGTGCGGGGCGGCGTACTCCATCGGCGGGGTCAGCCGCGCCGGCGGCGGGCCGCGTAGAGGGTGCCGCCGCCCGCGGCGAGCAGGGCCGCGGCGCCGCCGCCGACGGCGTAGGTGGTGGCGGGGGAGGCGCCGGTGCGCGCCAGTTGGCCGTGGAGGGGGGCCGGTGCCGCACCGGGCGTGGGGCCGCCGCCGGTCTCGGGGCTCCGGCTGGGCGCGGGGCGCGTGGGCGTGGCGGTCGGTTCGGGCGTTTGGCTCGGCCGCGGGGTGGACGGGCCGCTGGGCCGGGCGGTGGGTGAGGGGGAAGGGGCGGTGCTGTGGCTCGGGGTGGGCGAGGGGGAGGCGGGGGCCGTGGGGCGCGGCGCCGGGGAGTCGGCGTGCGCCGCCGCCGAGCACAGGGCAGTCAGCGCGAGGGCCGCCACCAGGGCGGCGGCGCCGGACGGTGCGTAACGGCGGGGGCTGCGAGGGGATGTCACGATCGCTCCAGGGACGTCGACGGGCGGCGCCCGAAGGCGCCCTCACCCCTGACGACGTCCGGCCCGGGCGCGGGTTGCCGACCGGTACGAAAAATCTCCTGCCGGACGAAGATCTCCCACCGGACGAACGTCTCCCGCCGGACGAAAATCCTCCGGGTGCCCCGGCCCGCCCGTCGCGGACCGGGGATCAGCCCACGCTCTGGAGCAGCTTCTCCACGGCCTTGACCCGGTCGGTCAGTTCCGTCAGCCGCTCGTTCATCGCCTGCTGCCCGGCGGCGACCTGCTCGGCGAGCTTGCGGTACTCCGCCAGCGCCGCGGCGTCCGCGCGATGCCGCTGGAGCTTGAAGTACGACACCACGATCGCCACCACCGAGGCGAAGGCGATCAGGATGATGGTGATCGGGATGATGGTGCTGCCGTTCATCTACGCGTCCCCCTGGGGTCGTTCGTCCGCCGTCGTCGCCCCGGTCGCGTCCTCCTTGAGGGCGGCCAGGACGGTGGTCACGTTCAGCTTCAGTTCGAACGGTGCCAGCTCGAAGTACTTCAGTGCTTTGCCGTCCTCGGACAGCTCCAGCCGGCCCACGACCAGACCGGCCTTCTCCAGCCGGTCCAGATGCATGTACAGCAGCGGCCGGGACATCCCGAGCCGGCGGGCCAGCTCGCTGACGTAGAGCCGTCCGTCGGCCAGTTCGCCGATCACCCGCAGCCGCTGCGCATGCCCCACGGCGGACAGCAGGGCCAGCAGCTCTTCGCTGTTCATGGCCCCCCTTCCTGCCGATTCTCGCTGTTCCGGGCGCCTGTCAGCGGAGGTTTTCGCATGTCGGGACGGACTGTCAAGCGAGGTTGCCGGGCACCTCTCGCTACGAGCTTACGGTTGACGGCTTGCCGCGACACCTGTAATTCTCCACTTACATGTAACTCCTGACTTACATGTGCACCGGTGGTCCATGGGTGGTTCATCGGTGCCGAGGGGGGCTGCGTACCAACGGGGGCGCGCCATGCCGGCGAAGGAGCTGGGCACGTGAGGGAGAAACGGTCGGTCACGGTGCGGATGGCGACGTGGAGCGCCCGGCGCCCGTGGCGCGGGGTGGCCGTATGGCTGGCGTTCGTGGTGCTGTCGCTGGCGGTGGGCACCGCGGTGGGCACCCACCAGGCCACCGCCGACGACTACCGCACCGGTGAGGCGGGCCGCGCCGAGAGGATGGCGGCCCAGGGGCATCTGGACCACGAACCGGTCGAGCAGGTGCTGATCTCGGCCCGCTCGGGCCCGCTCGACCGGGCCGCCGCCGATGCGGCCGTGCGTGACATCACCGTCCGGATGCGCGCCCTGCCGGAGGTCAAGCGGGTGGCGCCCGCGGTCCGTTCGGCCGACGGCGGCACCCTGCGCGTCGAGGTCACGATGAAGGGCACCGACGCGGAGGACAAGAAGTATGTCGCGCCGCTCGCCGCGCAGACCGCCGCGGCCCAGCGGGCCCATCCCGCGCTACGGGTGGAGGAGACCGGCAGCCCGTCCATCAGCGTCGGCGTGGACACCCAGCGCGACAACGACCTGGCGCTCTCCGAGGCGATCACCCTGCCGATCACGCTGCTCACGCTGCTGGCCGTCTTCGGATCGGCCGTGATGGTGGCCGTACCGCTGGTGCTCGCGCTGACCTCGATCGCCGCCGCCGTCGGGATGTCCATGATCGTCTCGCATCTGCTGCCGGACGCCGGCGTGGGCATGAACGTCATCATCCTGATGGGCATGGCCGTCGGCGTCGACTACACGCTCTTCTACCTCAAGCGCGAACGCGAGGAGCGGGCCCGCTCGGGCGGCCGGATCGGCCCCGAGGCGCTGGTGGAACTGGCCGCCGCCACCTCGGGCCGGGCGATCGTCGCCTCCGGCCTCGCCGTCGTCGTCTCCACGGCCACGCTCTATCTGGCCACCGACATCGTCTTCTCGTCCCTGGCCACCTGCACCATCATCGTCGTGCTGGCCGCCGTGCTCAGCTCGCTGACCGCGCTGCCCGCCCTGCTGGTCGTGATCGTTCGGCGCGCCGAACGCCGGGCCGCCCGCCGCGCCGAACGCCGGGCCGCCAAGGGCGCCACCCGCCGCGCGGCGAAGGACCACGCCGGGGCCGGTCGCGTCTGGACCGCGCTGCTGCGCCCCGCGAGCAGGCGTCCGGCGCTCACCCTGTGCGTATCGGTCCTGCTCATGCTGGGGCTGGCGGCGCCCGCCCTGGGCATGCAGCTGCGGGTCCTCAACAAGGACAGCATGTCCCGCGAGATCCCGGCCCTCCGGGCGTACGACCGGCTCACCACGGCCTTCCCCGAACTGCGCATCCAGCACCAGGTGGTCGTCCAGGCGCCGGTCGACCGGTCCGCTGAAGTCACCCGCGCGCTAAGGGAGTTGGAGCGGCGTACGGAACGGGACCCGCTCTTCGCCCACCGGATCCGGCCGGTCCTGCGGACCTCCGCCGACCACCGCATCCACACCCTGTACCTGGCGGTGCCCTACAAGCTCAGCTCGCCCGAGGCGCTCGCCTCGCTCGACCGGCTCCGCAAGGACTATCTCCCGCACACCGTCGGCACGGTGGCGGGCGCGCAGTTCGCCGTCACCGGGGACGTCCCGCACGACACCGACTATCTGGCCCACCAGGACGAGAAACTGCCCCTGGTCGTGGGCATGTTGCTGCTGCTGACCTTTGTGATGACCGCGCTGGTCTTCCGCTCCCTCGTCCTCGGGCTGATCGGCGTGGTGCTCAATCTGCTCTCGGCGGCCGCCGCGTTCGGCTTGGTCGTCGTCTTCTTCCAGCACGGCCTGGCCAGCACGCTCTTCGGCTTCGATCCGGCGGCGACCAACGCGATCGGCTCCCGGGTGCCGCTCTTCCTCTTCGTGATCCTCTTCGGACTGTCGATGGACTACCAGGTCTTCGTCGTCAGCCGGATCCGCGAGGCCGCGCTGGCGGGCGTACCGACCCGGCAGGCCGTACTCCAGGGCACGGTCACCTCCGCCAAGGTCGTGACCAGCGCGGCCGCGGTGATGGTGACGGTCTTCGCCACCTTCATGCTGCTCCACCTCGCCGAGATGAAGCAGATCGGCTTCAGCCTGGCGGTGGCCGTCCTCCTGGACGCGTTCGTCATCCGCGTCATGATCCTGCCGGCCGCGCTGACGCTGCTGGGCCGGGCGACGTGGTGGCCGTCGCGGGGGATGCGGCGGGCGCAGGAACGGGGCGCGGCGGCGGGCAACGTGCCGTTGCAGGCGGTCGGTTCTCCCTGAGGAGGGGGCGATCGTCTTCCGCAGGGCGCCCTCGCCGACCGGTCCCGTCGACCGGGCGGCGAGGGGCGCGGGGACGAACGTGGATCGGATCGACGTGGATCGGATCGACGTGGATCGGATCGACGTGGATCGGATCGGCTGGGATCAGATCGTCGAGGTGTCGATCACGAACCGGTAGCGGACGTCGCTCGCCAGCACCCGCTCGTACGCCTCGTTGATCTGCTCCGCGCCGATCACCTCGATCTCCGCGGCCAGGCCGTGCTCCCCGCAGAAGTCGAGCATCTCCTGCGTCTCCGCGATGCCGCCGATCATCGAGCCGGCGAACGACTTCCGCCCCGGGATCAGGGCGAACGGCGCGAGCGACAGCGGCCGTTCGGGCGCTCCCACCTGCACCAGGGTGCCGTCGGTGCGCAGCAGCCCCAGGTAGGCGTTGATGTCCAGATCCGCCGAGACGGTGTTGAGGATCAGGTCGAAGGAGCCGGCCAGCGCCTCGAAGGTGGCCGGGTCGGAGGTCGCGTAGTAGTGGTCGGCGCCCAGCCGCAGACCGTCGTCCTTCTTGCGCAGCGACTGGCTCAGGACCGTGACCTCCGCGCCCATCGCGTGCGCGATCTGCACGCCCATGTGGCCGAGACCGCCGAGGCCGACGACCGCGACCTTCTTGCCGGGGCCGGCCTTCCAGTGGGCGAGCGGGGAGTAGAGGGTGATCCCGGCGCACAGCAGCGGGGCGGCGGCGTCCAGCGGGAGGGCGTCCGGGATGCGCAGCGCGTAGTGCTCGTCGACGACCAGGTGGGTGGAGTAGCCGCCGTAGGTCGGCTGTCCGTCCCGGCCGGTGGCGTTGTACGTGCCGATGTTGCCGGACTCGCCGGTGCAGTACTGCTCCAGGCCGGCCCGGCAGTTGTCGCACTCCCGGCAGGAGTCGACGAAGCAGCCGACGCCGACCCGGTCGCCCACCTGGTAGCGGGTGACGGCGGAACCGGTCGCGGCGACCACACCGGCGATCTCATGGCCCGGGACGATGGGGAAGTTCCCGCCGTCGCCCCATTCGGCGCGCACGGTGTGGATGTCGGAGTGGCAGATGCCGGCGTACTTGATGTCGATGAGGATGTCGTGGGAACCCAGCTCACGGCGCGGAATGGTGGTCCGCTCCAGCGGAGCCTTCGGGGCGGGTGCGGCGTACGCGGCGACAGAGGTAGGGGTGGTCATACCGTCGACAATGCGTCGCCCCCTGGCCGGTAACCAGTGCCCCCTTGGACGTATGACCGCCGTGCCTGGGCCTGCCAGAACCACCCTGGACCTGCGCCGGGCCCGTCGTCGGTGCGGGGCCGGCACGTACGGCGGTCGGGGTGCGGTCAGTCGGTGACCGAGATCGCGGCGGCGGGACAGATGGCCGCGGCCTCGCGGACCGCGTCGTGCAGCGCGGCCGGCGGTTCGGCGTCGAGGACGACGACGATGCCGTCCTCGTCGCGCTGGTCGAACACGTCCGGCGCCGCCAGTACGCAGCTTCCGGCGCCGCAGCACTTCTCCTGGTCGGCGTGAATACGCATGGTCTGGCTCCAAGTGAGGGGTGAGGGATGTGGTGGTTGGTCCGACGACGGGGGCGACCCGCTGGACTGCCCGGCGACCGGGAGGGCTACCAGGCGACCGGCAGCGCGTGGACCCCGTAGATGCCCATGTCGTGGCGGAAGGGGATCTCCTCGAAGGGGACGGCGAGCCGGAGGCCCGGCAGGCGGCGCAGCAGGGTTTCGAGGGCGATCTGGAGTTCCACCCGGGCCAGCGGCTGGCCCAGGCACTGGTGGACGCCGAAGCCGAAGGCGATATGGCGGCGCGCGTCGCGGCCGACGTCGAGGGTGTCGCCCCCGGGGAAGACGGCCTCGTCGCGGTTGGCGGTGTTGAGCGCACAGAGCACGCCCTCGCCGGCGCGGATCGTCCGGCAGCCGAGCGTGACGTCCTCGACGGCGACCCGCGGGACGCCGTTGTGCACGATCGTCAGATAGCGCAGCAGCTCCTCCACCGCGCCCTTGATCAGCGACGGCTCCGAGCGCAGCCGGGCCAGCTGGCCGGGGTTGCGCAGCAGCGCGAGCGTGGACAGCGCCGTCATATTGGCGGTGGTCTCGTGCCCGGCGATGAGCAACAGGCGTCCCATGGAGGCGATTTCCTCCGAGTCCAGCTCGCCGCGTGCCACCAGCCGGCTGAAGATCCCGTCGTCCGGCCGCTCCCGCTTGGCCTCGGCCAGGTGCGTCATATAGGCGAGCAGCTCGTCCGACGCGGCGCGCGCCTCCTCGGCGCTCGACCGGAGGCTGAGCAGCACGGCGCTGCGCTGCTGGAAGAAGGTGTGGTCCTCGTAGGGGACGCCGAGCAGCAGACAGATCACCAGGGACGGCAGCGGCAGCGCGAACTCGGCGACGAGATCGGCCGCGTTCCTGCCGTCGGTCATCGCATCGAGCAGCTCGTCGGTCAGGCGCTGCACCTCGGGGCGCATCGCCTCCACCTTCTTGACCATGAACTCGGCGGTGAGCATCCGGCGCAGCCGGGCGTGCTCCGGGTCGTCCTGGCGGATGAAGGTGCGCGACGCCCGGGTGCCGGTGGCCAGTTCGCGGAGGCCGGCGGTCAGGAAGGGGAATCCGGGGCGGGCGGCATCGGCGCTGAAGCGCGGGTCGCCGAGGACCGTGCGGACGTCCTCGTGGCGGGTGACCAGCCAGCAGGACGAGCCGTCCCAGAGGGTGGCCCGGGTGACCGGCTCCTCGCGTCGGGCGCGTTCCACGGTGGGGGCGGGGTCGAAGGGGCAGCCGGTGGCCCGGGTGGCCGGGACGGTCAGGGCGTCCGCGGAAGCGGGGGTGTCCGGGTGTGCGTGGTGTGCTTCTTGGGGTCGTTGTGCGGTCGTCATGCGGCTGTCCTTCCACGATCGGGACGCGGCGCCGTTGCCGCGGGCGTGCATGTACCGACACTCGCTTTACCTAATTACCGAAGTTAAGTAACTAAGTGATTCCCACGGTAACCCGGGTCGAGGGGGCGGGGAAGGGGAGACCGGCGGGGCCGGGAGGTTGGCTCAAAGCGGCCGCTCTACGGGTACGGAACGCGATCGGCCGCTGCCGCTACGCGTTCGTCGGGGAGGCGGCTACAGTCGCTCCATGCCGGACCCCGCAAGAGACCAGGCCAACGGCCGGGCCCGTGACGCAGCCCCCGGCCGGGAGCACGAGTCGGCCCGTGACGCTGTCCGTGACGCGGCCCGTGACACGTCCCGTGACCAGGACCCCACCGCCGCGCTGCAGAGAGTGCTGGCCACGCTGTCCTATCTGCTCACCCGCTCGCGGGCGCATGAGCGCCAGGCGATGCAGGCGGGCGTCACGGCGGCCCGTTCCGATCTGTGGCTGCTGATGGCACTGGAGGACAGCGGAGGCGTCAGCAGGGTCGGGGACCTGGCAGCGCTGCTGATGGTCGAGCCGCCCCATGTCACCCGGCAGATCGGCCAGTTGGAAACCCAGGACCTGGTCGAGCGCACCCCGGACTCGCTCGACCGCCGCGCCCGCAAAGTGGCGATCACGCCGCACGGCCGGGCCGTCCTCCAGCGCCTCCAGCAGACCAGCCAGGCCGGACTGCACGAGGCCCTCGCCGATTTCGACGACGCCGATATCGCCACCACCGTCGCCGTACTGAACCACCTGGTCGCCTACGCCCGGCACAAGCACGACCGGGAGGAACGGCAGCGGGGGCGGGGGCCGTCGTAGCCGCCCCCGCCCCCGCCCCCGCCCCCGCTCACCCGCTCTCGGCTACTCGATCTCGATCCGGCCGCTGTGGCCCTGGCCGTTGTCGGCGGGGCCGGCCTTGTCCGTCTTGCCGGCGGCGTTGTTCGGGGCGCCGGTGCCGCCCAGGTTCTGGCGGACCGAGTCCAGGATCGTCAGGCCCTGGCCGACCAGCCCGGCCGCGATCTCACCGAGGCCGTCGGCGCCGTTGAGGACGTTGACATTGGCGCCCTGGAGACCGGCCGAGGCCTCCTTGACGATCTGCGGCAGCTGGTCGATGACCATCCGGTCCAGCGCCACCCGGTCGTACGAGGCGGCCGCCTCGGCCTGGATCTTCATCCGCTCGGCCTCGGCCAGGGCGAGCAGCCGGATCCGCTCGGCCTCCGCCTCGGCGGGCTTGACCACCTCGGCGACCAGCTGCTGCTGGCGGAGCTGGGCCGCCCGCTCGGCCAGCTCGGTCTGCGCGGCCAGCACCTCCTGCTGCGCATGCGCCTGCGCCAGTGGACCGGCCTGCGCGGCCTTGGCCTGCGCGCGCTCGACCTCGGCGTTGTACTCGGCCTGCACGATGGCCGTCCGCCGCTGGTACTCGGCCTGGTTGCGCGCGGCCTCCTGCTGGGCCTCGACCGACGCCTGGGTGGCCTGGGCCTGGGAGATCTGCGCCTTCTGCTGGATGGCGGCCTTGTGCGGGGCCGACATCGCCGCGATATAGCCGGTGTCACCGTCGTCGATCGACTGGATCTGCAACGAGTCGACGATCAGGCCGATTTTGGCCATCTCCGTCTTGGACGTCTCCAGCACCTCGGTGGCCAGCTTCTGCCGCTCCGTGACGATCTCCTCGACCGTCATCGAACCGATGATGGAACGCAGATGACCGGCGAAGATCCGGCCGGTCAGCACCGCCATCTGGTCCTGGTCGGACAGGAAGCGCTGGCCGGCGTTGACCACGCTCTCGGTGTCATTGCCGACCTTGAACGCGATCACGGCACGCACCGTCAGCGCGATGCCCTGCCGGGTGACGCACTTCTCGGCGACCTCCGCCTCGCACATCGCCAGCGTCAGGAAACGGACCTTGCGGAACACCGGCAGCACGAACTTGCCGTGTCCGGTCACCACCCGGAACGGCGCGCCCCCCTGTCCACGCTTGCCTCCCGAGATCAGCATGGCTTGATCGGGGGCCGGAACGCGGTAACCGAACATCCTTCGTCTCCTCAACCGGCGTCGCCGGCATCGCCGGTCAACGCCTCCAACGGATCAGCCCACTCAATGACGTCGACCTGGCGCGCGCCACGGGACTCGACCACGAGCACCGTCGCGCCCACCGGAAGGGGCTCGGCCGACCAGGCGACAAACGCCTCGGAGCCTCCCCTGACCGACACCAGAACCTCACCGGGGCCGGCGGTCCCACGAGTACCGAGCAACAGCACCCCCGTGCAGCCGATCACGGCATCGTCCTGCGCCATCGCCGGCTGCCTTCCCCGTTACGTTCCTGGAAAACCGACCTTAGCGCTCCACCGGTCGGCGGCCTATCCTCGGGGCGCGCCGAGCCGTAGAAGCCCTCCTCCAGCCGGGACGGCGCCGCCGACCGGCGGATTTCGGCCGGCGCGGAGGACCGCGGGGCGGCGGTGCGGAACGGGAACGGCAGCAGCGCCGAAACCGCCGCGGAACGGGAACGGCAGCAATGCCGAAACCGCCGCGCCCGGCGCCCGATTGGGCACCGTCAGCTGTCTCCACCCTGCCGCGGCCCGAAGATCTGCCGCTCCGACTCGGCTATCGGCACGTCGTTGATACTCGCCTCCCGCCGCCGCATCAGTCCGTCCTCCGTGAACTCCCACAACTCGTTCCCATAGCTGCGCCACCACTGCCCGGCCGCATCCCGGCACTCGTAGCGGAACCGCACCGCGATCCGGTCCCCGCTCCAGCTCCACAGCTCCTTGCGCAGCGCGTAGTCGCGCTCCCGCGCCCACTTCCGCCGCAGGAAGGCCACGATCTCGTCCCGGCCGGTCAGAAAGGTGTCCCGATTCCGCCACACCGAGTCCTCGGTATAGGCGAGGGCGACCCGCTCCGGATCCCGGGTGTTCCACGCATCCTCGGCGGCCTCACGTCAGGTGGGGGGTACCTCCCGCTTGCGGGGGAGAACCGCCTTCCGCAGTCGAGATGCGGAGTGCCGCCGCCTCTGCTCCTTGCCAGGGGTGAAGCGCCCTCATGACTGTCCGGCGGAGGCGGGAGATGCGAACGTGTGTACTGCGAGTCACCGGTGGTGATGATCGCGAGGCAAAAGGCGGTTGTGTGTGCGGTGGTCGTACTACGGTCCGGGGCTGTGAAGTTGGTGGTGCATGTGAAGCTGCTGCCGACGCCCGTGCAGGCGTCGGCCCTTGAAGCAACCCTGCATGTCTGCAACCGGGCCGCCAACCACGCGTCTGGTGTCGCCTTCGCCAAGGAGCTGAAGGACCGGAACGGTCTGCAGAAGGCGGTGTACGCGGATCTGAAGGCGACCTTCGGGTTGTCCGCGCAGCCGGTGGTGCGGGCGGTGAAGAAGGTTGTCGACGCCTACGCGACCTTGAATGCCAACCTGCGGGCCGGGAACCTGGGCCCGCCCACCACCAAGCGGCACCGCAAGGCGGTCAGCACGCCGATTCTCTTCCGGCCGCAGGCGGCCCAGCCGTTCGATGACCGCTGTCTGTCCTGGCAGTACGACGCGCGCACCGTCTCGATCTGGACCGTGGACGGGCGGATGAAAGGGGTCCGGTTCGCCTGCTCACCCGACCAGTTCAAGAGGCTGGTCGCCTACCGCAAGGGCGAGAGCGATCTCGTCCAGCGCGGTGGAAAGTGGTTCCTGATCGCCACCTGCGACCTGCCCGATCCCGAGCCGTATGAGCCGGTCGGCTTCATCGGCGTGGACCGCGGGATCGTGAACCTGGCCACCACCAGCGACGGTACCAACCATCAGGGCCGCCGCCTGTCCCGCTACCGGTGCTGGCAGGCCCGCAAACGCCCCGAACTCCAGGCCAGGCGCACCCGCTCGGCCACCCGTCGCCTCGCCCGTCGCGCACGCAAGGAGCGTCGCCATGCCGCGGATGTGAACCACCGGATCAGCAAGGAGATCGTGTCCGTCGCCCAACGCACCGGTCGCGGGATCGCCGTCGAGAAACTCGATGGCATCCGCGAGCGGGTACGGCTACGTGGCGACCAGCGGGTCATACTCTCCTCCTGGCCCTTCCGCCAGCTCGGACAGCATCTCGCCTACAAGACGCGCAAGGCAGGGGTGCCGTTCCTTGAAGTGGATGCGGCCTATACCTCGCAGCGCTGTCCGCGTTGTGGATATACCGAGCGGGCCAACCGGCCCAACAGGGACCGCTTTTGCTGTCGTCGGTGCGGGCTCGCTGGCCCCGCAGACGTCGTCGCCGGGGTCAACGTGCGCGACCGCGCACGCGCGGCGTGGGTGTTCGTCACCGCACCCGCACCCTCCCCCTGAACCAAGAGGCTGGGTGGATGCGACCCGTGACCGTCCTGTCGTAGGGGGCAGTCGGGAGCGCGACGAGGCATGAACGACCGAGTGCACAAGCTCGGCCGTCCACGGCCGAGAAGGTGACTAGTCTAGAGAACGTACGTTCTAAGGAAAGTGAAATAAGCGGCCCTGTAGGCGGAAGCCGGAGAAGTGGACGCGGCTCCACGCCTGGTTCGCCACCCCCGATGCGGCCCATCAGGCCCGCATGGCGGCGGGGGTGTTGGTGGGGGTGGCCCGGGGGGGCCTGAGGACGCCGGCCATCCCGTGGACTTCCCACCCGGACCGAACCCCCGGGCACCGATCATGCGCTTCTACCTGCCGTTCGCCGCCGCCCCCGCCCCGAGACCGCACGCGAACAGGCGGAACTCGCCCGCAGTCAGCTCTTCGTGGCCATGACGCGGGCCCGTGATGTGCTGTGGCTGGGGAGCGTGCGGCCGGGCGGGTGAGCGTTGTGGGAAGCCGGAGGAAGGGGTGTGCGGGGAGCCGACCTGTCGGTGGCCCCCGCACATGTCCCCCCGCACACGTCCGCCCGGTTACGTCAGCGTCCGCGCCAGAGCCTCCAGCGCGCCCTCCAGTTCCTCGCGGGTGATCGTCAGGGGCGGGGCCAGGCGGATGGTCGAGCCGTGGGTGTCCTTGACGAGGATGCCGTGGTGGAGGAGGCGTTCGCACAGGTCGCGGCCGGTGCCGAGGGCCGGGTCGATGTCGATGCCGGCCCACAGGCCGCGGGTGCGGAAGCCGGTGACGCCCTTGCCGGTGAGGGCGGCCAGGCCGTCGTGCAGGACGGTGCCCAGTTCGGCGGCGTGGGACTGGAACTCGCCGGTTTCCAGGAGGTCGACGACGGCGGAGCCGACGGCGGCGGCCAGCGGGTTGCCGCCGAAGGTGGAGCCGTGCTGTCCGGGGCCGAGGACGCTCATGACCTCGCGGCGGGCCACGACCGCGGAGACCGGGACGATGCCGCCGCCGAGGGCCTTGCCGAGCAACAGGACGTCGGGGACGACGGATTCGTGGTCGACGGCGAGGGTGTGGCCGGTGCGGCCCAGGCCGGACTGGATCTCGTCGGCGATCAGCAGGCAGTTGGTGCGCCGGGTCAGTTCGCGGACGCCGGTGAGATAGCCGTCGTCGGGGATGAGGACGCCCGCCTCGCCCTGGATGGGCTCGATCAGGACGGCGGCCGTGGTCTCGTCGACGGCCGCTTCGAGAGCGGCGAGGTCGTTGTAGGGGACGGTACGGAAGCCGGGGGTGAAGGGGCCGAAGCCGCCGCGGGCGGTCTCGTCGTCGGAGAAGCTGACGATGGTGGTCGTCCGGCCGTGGAAATTTCCGGCGGCCACGACGACCGTGGCCCGGCCGTCCGGGACGCCCTTGACGTCGTAGGCCCATTTGCGGGCCACCTTGATGCCGCTCTCCACGGCCTCGGCGCCGGTGTTCATCGGCAGCACCATGTCCAGGCCGGTCAGCGCGGCCAGGCGGGCGGCGAACTCGCCGAGGCGGTCGTGGTGGAAGGCGCGGGAGGTGAGGGTGAGCCGGTCGAGCTGGCGGTGGGCGGCCTCGATCAGCGCCGGGTGGCGGTGGCCGAAGTTGAGGGCCGAGTAACCGGCCAGCATGTCGAGGTAGCGCCGGCCCTCGACGTCCTCGACCCAGACGCCCTCGGCGCGGGCGATCACCACGGGCAGCGGGTGGTAGTTGTGGGCGAGGACGGGCGCCTCGGCGTCGATGAGGGCGGAGGCGGAACGCGGGGTCCGCGGGGGCGCGATACGGGCGGGAGCGGTCATCAGCGGATCTCCTGGGTGCAGCACTTGATGCCGCCGCCGGCCTTGTGGAACTCGGAGAGGTCGACGGGGACGGGGAGGTAGCCGCGGGCCGTCAGCTGGGCGATGAGGCCGGTCGCGGTGGGGGAGATGAAGACATGGCGGCCGTCGGAGACGGAGTTGAGGCCGAAGGCCAGGGCGTCGTCACGGGTGGCGAGCAGGGCGTCGGGGAACAGCCGGCGCAGCACCTCGCGGCTGCCGGAGGAGAACGCCTCGGGGTAGTAGGCGATCGTGGCCTCCCCGGTGCCGTTCCCCGTGTCGTCCCCGGGTGCGTCGTCGACGACGAAGAGGGCCGTGTCCAGGTGGTAGAAGTACGGGTCCACCAGCCGCAGGCCGATGGTCGGGACGCCGAAGAACTCCTGGACCTCGGCGTGGGCCTCGCGGGTGGTGCGAAAGCCCGTACCGGCCAGGAGGTAGCGGCCGGCCGGGACGAGATCGCCCTCGCCCTCGCACACCGCTTCCGGTTGGTAGACGTCGTAGCCGGCCGCCTTGAACCAGGTCGCGTACTCGCCCGCCTCCGGGCGCCGCTGGGGTGCGTGGAAGAGGGCGCCGAAGGCCTTGCGGGGCCGGTCGGCCAGGGTGAGGGCGGAGTTGGCGGCGAAGACCATGTCGGGCAGGCCCGCGACCGGGGGGACGGAGTCCACCTGGTGGCCGTGGTCGAGGTAGGTGCGGATCAGGGCCTGCCACTGGCGGGCGGCGCGGGCGGTGTCGACCGGCGCGTCCTTGTCCATCCACGGGTTGATGGCGTAGTGCACGGCGAAATGCCTGGGTTCGCACACCAGGTAGCGCCGGGGGCGCGCCACACGAGACGTCAGCACACAAGCATCCCTTCGCTTCTGCGGGACGGGGTGACCGGGGGTGACTGATCGTCACCCGATGCGCTTCCACGGTACGGAGCGTCCGATTCCGGCCACAAGAAACGAAAGCTGCTCAATGGCGCAGGAATGCTGCGTATCAGGGCCGGTTATGGCCGGTTCGCTGCGTCGGCAGGGACTCGCCCCGGGGCTCATGGGCCGGGGACGGCTGCCGGGCGCCCGCCTCGGGGCTGTCGGGCAGGAGGTGTGACAGGACCATGAAGCTGATCGTCTTGCGGATGAACGGTTCGGTCCGGATCCGTTCCAGGACCTCCTCGAAGTGCTCGACGTCGGTGGCCCGTACGTGCAGCAGCGCATCGGCGCCGCCGGTCACGGTCATCGCGGCGGTGATCTCCGGATGGTTGCGGACGACCTCCGCCAGCCGCCGGGGCGGCGCGGCGCTGTCGCAGTACACCTCGACATACGCCTCGGTGAGCCAGCCGAGCGCGGCCGGGCGCACGGTGGCGGTGAAACCGGTGATCACGTCGTCGGCACGCAGCCGGTCGACGCGGCGTTTGACCGCGGTGGACGACAGCCCGACGGCCGTGCCGATCTCGGCGAAGCTGGCCCGTCCGTTCTCCATCAGCGCGGCGACGATCTTGCGGTCCAGGGCGTCGAACGGGGCGGCCTTGTGGGGCATGGCGGGCGACCCTTCAAGAAGGCGGTACGAGGGTGGGCCCACCGTATAGGTGGCGTTGGCCAAGAGTCCGTCATCAAATCTCCAGGTCAGCCATCGATGCAGGTCAGATGGGGTGGCGTAACTCCGCCGTAATGCGGGGCGCCTAGCGTCGGGGCCCGGCCGGGGGCAACGAGGAGGCGTCATGCACGATCCGATACCGGGGCACGGGGCGGCATGGGGGGAGGGGCTGACGCGGGCCGACCGGGCGCGGCGGGTGGCGCAGGTGTTGCGGGGGCAGGTGCTGCACGGGGCGTTTCCCGGTGGGGTGCTGCCGGACGAGCGGGCGCTGATCGCGGAGTTCGGGGCGACGCGGAACACCGTGCGCGAGGCGCTGGGGCTGCTGCGCGACGAGGGGCTGGTGGAGCGGCGGCGCGGGGTGGGGACGGTGGTGGTCGGGCGGACGTACCGGCATCCGCTGGGGGAACTGTCCGGGCTGGCCGAGGTGCTCCAGCGGCACGGCACGGTGGTCAACGAGGTGCGGGAGGCCGGGACGGTGCGGCCTCCGGGCGCGGTGGCGCGGCGGCTGGGGCTGGCGGAGGGGGAGCCGGCCGTCTATCTGGAGCGGCTGCGCCGGGTCGACGGGACGCCGCTGTCGCTGGACTGCACCTATCTGATCCCGGAGGTGGGGGAGCCGCTGCTGGCGCGCGGGCGGGGCGCGCTGGAGGGGCAGGACGTCTTCGATCTGATCGAGCGCGGGGTGGGGCTGCCGCTGGGCCGGGCCGAGGTGGCGGTGCAGGCGGTGGTCGCCGATCCGGCGACCTGCGCGGTGCTGGCGATGCCCGAGGGCGGCGCGGTGCTGGCCGTCGAACGGCTCACCCGGCTCGCCGACGGCCGCCCCGCCGACCTGGAGTTCATCCACCTGCGCGGGGACCGGCTGACGCTGCACGCCACCCTCGACCGGGCGCGGGGTACGGGCACCGCCCCGTCCGGCCCGGCGTAGGGCCGGTCCGATGGGCCGTTCGGTGCGTCGGCCGCGCGCCGCGCTGACCGCCGCCCTGTGCCTGTGCGTGACCCTGGTCGTCGGCATGGTCTCCGCCGTGAACCTGGCCGTTCCCCGCCTGGCCGCCGGGTCCCTGCACCCCTCCGCGGAGGCGGTGGTCTGGGTCGTCGACGGCTATGTCGTCGTGTTCGCCTGTCTGCTGGTGCCGGCCGGGGCGCTGGCCGACCGGCGGGGGCGCAAGGGCACGCTGCTGTGCGGGATGGCGGTGTTCACGGCCGGGGCGGCGGTGTGCGCGGCGGCGCCGCACATCGGTGTGCTGATCGCGGGGCGGATGCTCAGCGGGGCGGGCGCGGCCGCCGTCCTGCCCACCACGCTCGCGCTCCTGGTGGACGGGCTGGCGGACGGGCCGCGGCGCCGGGCGATCGCCGTCTGGGCGTCGATGACCGGGCTCGCCGCCGTCCTGGGCAACGTCGGCGGGGGTGCGGCCCTGCACTTCGGCACCTGGCGCACCCTGTTCGTCTGCCTGGTGCCGCTCGCGCTGGCCGCGCTGCTGCTGGCCGCCGCGGTCACCCCGGTCACCGCCCGCCATCCGCGTCCGCTCGCCCCGCTGGGCAGTGCGCTGCTGACCGCGGGGTTCCTCGCCCTGCTGTACGGGATGGTGTCGGGGCCGCAGGCGGGGTGGGGCAGCCCGGTGGTGCTGGGGGCGCTGGTCGTGGCGGGGGTGCTGCTGGCCGGCTGGGCGCGCCGTGAACTGCGGGTCGCCGAGCCGCTGCTGGACCCGCGGCTGTTCGCCCGCCCCGGTGTCCGCGCGGGGGCGGTCGGCATGGCGGCGCTGTTCACCGGCATGTTCGGGCTCTTCTATCTCAACGGTCAGTATCTGCAATACGCCAAGGGATACGGGCCGTTGGGGGCGGGGGTGCGGCTGCTGCCGATGGCGGCGGCGCTGCTGGCCGGGCCGCGCTGCGGGCTGTGGCTGGAGCGGGGGTGCGGGCGGCGCGGCACGGTGGTGGTGGGCATGGTGGTGCTGGCGGGCGGGCTGGCGACGGTGTCCGCCGCGGATGCCGCTACCCCGTACGTGCTCTATGCCCTGGGCGCCGGGCTCACCGCGCTCGGCTGCGGCATCGCCACCCCGCTCCTGTCGCACGTCATGATGGCCGCGCTGCCCGTCGCGCGGGCCGGTACCGGCTCCGGACTCCAGAGCCTGGCACGGGAGTTGGGCAGCGCCCTGGGGATCGCGGTGACGGGGACGATCACCACGGCGGTGTTCACGGCCCGGCTGCCCGCGGCGCTGGCGGGGCCCGGCCGGCCGACGACGGTGGCCGCGGCCGAGGCCCGTACGACGGACGGGCGGGTGCGGGAGGCGGTGGTGGCGGCGTTCACCGGCGGGCTGCACACGGCGACGCTGGTGCTGGCGGCGGGAGTGGTGGGGGCGGCGCTGGTCGTGGCCCGGTGGATGCCGGGGGAGGAGAGGGAGTCAAGAGGAGACGCGAAGGGGCGGTGACCGGCCGCCACCAGTCACCGCCCCGGCTTTTGCGGGCGCCGTCCCCGTAAGACGCCCGGCCATGCGCTCTCCCCCGTGCGCGCCCTACCCCTCCGCGCCCTACCGCGGCTCGACGCGCTGGATGTCGGCCTTCCGTACGACCTCGGGCCCCGCCTTCGCCGCCCGCTGCACCAGCGCGCGGGCGTCCCAGTCCGGTGGCCAGCCCTCCCACAGCCGCAGCCGGCCGTCGACCACCACCGCGGTGATCAGATCGCGGTTGGCCAGGCGGACGAGTTCCCACTGGAGGTCGTAGGACGGGGTGAGTTCGGGGACGGCGAGGTCCACGACCAGGTAGTCGGCGGCCTTGCCGACCGCGATCTGACCGGTGACCCGGCCCAGTCCGAGCGCATCGGCGCTGCGCGAGGTGGCGTGTTCCAGCCAGCGCCGTCCGGCGCCGCACACCGAGTCGCCGGTCGCCATGCCGCTGGTCAGCCGCTGTGCCGACTCGGCCGCGTCCAGCAGCCGGAAGCCGTCGCCGCGGGTGCCGTCGGTGCCCATCCCGAACCGGACGTCCAGCGCGGCCAGCATGTCGGCCTGGGCGACGGCATTGCCCTTCCAGGCGCTGGCCACCGGGTTGTAGCTGATCGCGGCGCCGGAGTCGGCGAGCATCCGCATCTCGGCGGGGGTGAGCAGGGTGGCGTGCGCGCCGAGGGTGTGCGGCCCCAGGGCGCCGATGTGGTGCAGATAGTCGACCGGGCGGCGGCCCACGCTCTTCAGCGACCGCTCCACGGAGGCGAGATGCTCGTTCACATGGATCTGGAGGACCGCTCCCGCCTCCGCGCACAGGTCCGCGGCGTGCTTGATGACGGTGGCGGTGGCGTCCTCGGGGACGGCGATGGCCAGCGACGGATGGATCAGCGGATGTTTCTCCCACCGCGCCAGGTGCGCGGGACCGCCGGTGCCGTCGGAGACGATTTTGCCCAGGACGCAGCGGATACCGGCCTCTTCGGTGCCCTTGGCCACGGCCGCCACATCGACCGGGGCGCGGGTGCCGGCGTCGGCGACGGTGGTGAAACCGCCGCGCAGCGCCTCCAATGCGGCCAGTTTCGCCGAGAGATAGGCCGTTTCCTCGTCCAGGGCGTGCTCCAGCGGCTCCCACACCGTCTTGAAGATCTCGGAGGGCTGCCCGAAGGACTGGGCCTTGCCGAAGCTCTGGGTGAGGTGATGGTGGGCGTCGACGAAACCGGGCATCAGCAGACGGCCGTCGAGGCGGACCGGCCGCAGGTCCCGGTGGGCGCGCAGGAGTTCTTCGGCCGGGCCGATACGGCGGAAGGTCCCGCCCTCCACCAGGACCGCCCGGCCGCGTACCGGGCCCTCCGGGAGCAGCAGCACCTCGGGGACGAGCAGCTGCCGCGGCCCGTGGAAGTGCGCGGGCCGCAGGCCGTCGTCCCTGCCGTACTGTCCGTGGGCGGCATCCGGGGCGGCGGCGTCCGCCGAGGCCGTGCCGCCGATGCCCGTCGCGCCCATGAATCCGCCGACCCCGGCCAGAAATCCTCGTCTGCCGAAGCCGCTGTGCTGTGCGTTCGCCAACCCGCTCGCCTGCTTCCCGTACTGCGGTACGTGTGTACCTCTTGCCGACTGCTCCCCGGGGTGGCCCGAACCTTAGGACCGCGCCAGAAGCGGAACAAGGCTTCCGGCATGCGGGATTCACGAGGTGGGGAGGCGGGTGGCGCAGCCCTCGCGTGCCCGCGCGGCCGCCCAGGTCATGGGTACGGGACGGCCGAGCCGGGTGGCGTAACGTCGCCGAAACATGCCCGGAGTGCCGTATGCGCACCGCGGGGGGCGCCGCACGCGTACCACAGGGGTGGTGCCTATGGGGCACATGGGATCCTGGTGCGTCATGCGGCGTTGGCCGGGGCTTCAGTGGGCTTTTGGGGTGGATCGATGAAACTGTGCTTCCTGGTGGAGGAGCAGTACCGCCATGACGGCATGCCGCTGGATGTGATCCGCCAACTCGATGCCTGGGGCCACCAGGTGGACGTGGTGTGGCCGGGCCGTTCGCTGATCCGGATATCGGAGGCGATACGGGCGGGCAGCCATGACGCCTGGGTGCTCAAGACCGTCTCCGGCGGGCCGGGCCTGACCCTGCTGGAAGCCGCCGCCGCGGTCGGCCTGACGACCGTCAACGACGCCCGGGTGATCCGCGGCGTACGCGACAAGGCGCTGGCGGCGGTGCTCGCGGCCCGCAGCGGACTGCCCGTTCCGCCCACCTATGTCGCGGCCCGGCCCGAGGAGTTCGCCGAACTGCCCGCGAGCGCCTACCCGCTGGTGGTCAAGCCCGCCGACGGCAGCTCCGGGCGCGCGGTACGGCTGGTCGCCTCGCCCGAGTGCCTGCTGGAGGCGGGGGACGAGAACGCCGGCGGCGGGCTGCTGATCGCGCAGCCCTATGTGCCCAATTCCGGCACCGATCTGAAGGTCTACAGCGTGGCCGGCGACCTCTTCGCCACCGAGCGCCGCTCCCCGCTGCACCCCGCGCACACCGTCCGCGAACGCGAGGTCCCGCTCACCCCCCAAATCGCCCGGATCGCCGCCCGCATCGGCGAGGTCCACGGGCTGGACCTGTACGGCGCCGACATCCTGCTCGGGCCGGACGGGCCGGTGGTCGTGGACGTCAACGACTTCCCCAGCTTCCGTCAGGTGCCCGATGCGGTGGCGCGGGTGGCGGATGCGGTGCTGCGGCTCGCGCGGGACGGGGCGCGTACGGACGCTCCGGTGGCGGCCCTGGCGCTGGAGGGCGCCCGATGAGGATCTGCCTGGTGACCGCCGATCCCGGGCATCCGCTGCTGGCCGCCACCGCCGCGCTCCTGGAACCCCGCCACCGGGTGGAGGTCCTGGACCCGGGCGCGGACCCCGGGCCGCCGGCCGCCTCGGGCGCCGGTCTCGCCGATGTCTATCTCCTCAAGGCGCGCACGCCGCGGGCGCTGGCCCTGGCCGCCGTCCTGGAGGAGCGCGGTGCGGTGGTCGTCAACTCGGCCGCGGCCACCGCCCGTTGCCAGGACCGGGTGCAGATGGCCGAGCTGGCGCGGGGCGCCGGGCTGCCGTTCGCCGCGACCCGCTCCGTACCCGCCCTCGCCCGCCTGGCCGCCGGTGAACCGGCCACGGCCCTGGTCGTCAAGAGCCGGCACAGCCGCCGCGGCGATCTGGTGGCCCGCGCCGATGGCGCGGCGCGGCTGCGGGAACTGGCCGCTGCCTGGCCCGACGAGCCCGTCATCGTCCAGGAGTTCACCGCCAACAGCGGCTGGGACCACAAGCTGTGGGTCGTCGACGGCCGCCTCTTCGCCGCCCGCCGCCGCTCCGAACTGGCCCCCGGCGGCCGCGGCCCGGCGCTGCCGCTGCCCGTGGACGAGCTGCCCGCCGACTGGCGCGCCGCGGCGCTGCGGATCGGCGAGGTCTTCGGCCTGGAGGTCTACGGCGTGGACATCCTCGACGCCGGGGACGGGGCGCCGCTCATCGTGGACATCAACGCCTTCCCCGGTATCCGCGGCCAGGCCGGTGCGCCGGAGGCGCTGGCGGGACTGGCGTTGCGGGCGGCCGCGGGTGAGGGGGCGCGGCCTTTTACCAACAACCCGCCCCTGAAGGCAAGTTAATGCCGTAAAAGGCTATTCCGCCCCGCCCCCGGGTAGTGCTGTGCCGGAAATCCGGCATGCACCGGTATGCCGGTACCCGTGGGAGAGGCGGCAGCAATGACCCGGCCGACGACACAGCCGTTCGAATTGCCGAACTTCTATGCGCCGTATCCGGCGCGGCTGAACCCGCATCTGGAAGAGGCCCGGCGGCACTCGACGCAATGGGCCCGGCGCCTGGAAATGCTGGAGGGCTCGGGAATCTGGGACGAAAAAGACCTCGCCGCGCACGACTACGCCCTGCTGTGCGCCTATACCCATCCGGACTGCTCCGCCGAGGCACTCTCGCTGGTCACCGACTGGTACGTCTGGGTCTTCTTCTTCGACGACCACTTCCTGGAGAAATTCAAACGGACCCTGGACCGCGCGGGCGGGAAGGAATATCTCGACCGGCTGCCGGACTTCATGCCGATGGACCTGGAGACGCCCGTACCGGAGCCGACCAACCCCGTGGAGGCGGGGCTCGCCGATCTGTGGGCGCGCACCGTACCCGCGATGTCGAAAGCATGGCGGGCGCGGTTCCGGGAAAGCACCGAGCAACTGCTCAACGAATCCCTGTGGGAACTCTCCAATATCCATATCCACCGCGTCCCCAACCCCGTCGAGTACATCGAAATGCGGCGCAAGGTCGGCGGCGCTCCGTGGTCCGCGGGCCTGGTGGAGTACGCGGCGGGGGCCGAGGTCCCGGCCGCCGTCGCCGGGACGCGGCCGCTGCGGGTGCTCAGGGACACCTTCGCCGACGCCGTCCACCTGCGGAACGACCTCTTCTCCTATCAGCGCGAGACGCAGGACGAGGGTGAGTTGAGCAATGGCGTCCTGGTCCTGGAGACCTTCCTGGGCTGCACGACACAGGAAGCCGCGGACTCCGTCAACGAGCTGATCACCTCCCGCCTCCAGCAGTTCGAGAACACCGTCTTCACCGAACTTCCCGTCCTCTTCGCGGAGCAGGCCCTCGACCCGCAGTCCTGCGCCGCGGTGCTGGCGTACGCCAAGGGGCTCCAGGACTGGCAGTCCGGCGGCCATGAATGGCATCTGCGCTCCAGCCGCTATATGAACGGCGGTGGGGCGGGCGCCCCGGGCGCCGCCTCCTGGTCGCCGTTCGCCGTCGGCGGGATCGGCACCTCCGCCACGGATGTGCACGCCGCCCTCGCCGCCTCCGAGATCCGCCGCGTGCGCCGCTACACCCATGCGCCGTTCCGGAAGGTCGGCCCGTCCCGTATCCCCGACATCTTCATGCCGTTCACCGCCTCCGTCAGCCCCCATCTGGACCGCGCCCGCCGCAACTGCCTCGCCTGGGCGCGCCGGATGGGCCTGCTGGAGCCGGAGCCCGGCGTCCCGCACTCCGGCATCTGGGACGAAGAGGCGCTCGCCGGATACGACTTGCCGCTGGCCGCGGCGGGTATGGACCCGGACGCCACCCCCGAGGAACTCGACCTCAACGCCCAGTGGCAGACCTGGGGCACCTACGCCGACGACTACTACCCCGCGGTCTTCGGCCGGACCCGCGACCTGGCCGCCGCCAAGGCGACCACCGCGCGGCTGTCGGCCCTGATGCCGGTCGACGACGCCACCCCCGCCCCCGCACCGGTCACCGCCATGGAACGCGGCCTGGCCGACCTGTGGTCCCGTACGGCGGGCCCCATGACCCCCGACGCGCGCCGCATCTTCCGCGCCGCCGTCGACACGATGACGGCCGCCTGGCTCTGGGAGCTCGACAACCAGGTGCAGAACCGTATCCCCGACCCCGTCGACTACCTCGAAATGCGCCGGGCGACCTTCGGTTCGGACGTCACGATGGCCCTCGG